>NZ_JAOWDG010000080.1:0-248589 GCF_030334745.1 Citrobacter sp. Cb080
GGGAAGGTGCGAACAAGTTCCTGATATGAGATCATCATATTCATCCGGAGCGCATCCCAGAGGGACATCATGAGCCATCAACTCACCTTCGCCGATAGTGAATTCAGCACTAAGCGCCGTCAGACCCGAAAAGAGATTTTCCTCTCCCGCATGGAGCAGATTCTGCCATGGCAGAATATGACCGCTGTCATCGAGCCGTTTTATCCCAAGGCGGGCAATGGCCGACGGCCCTATCCGCTGGAGACCATGCTGCGTATTCACTGCATGCAGCATTGGTACAACCTGAGCGACGGTGCCATGGAAGATGCCCTGTACGAAATCGCCTCCATGCGCCTGTTTGCCCGATTATCCCTGGATAGCGCCCTGCCGGATCGCACCACCATCATGAATTTCCGCCACCTGCTCGAGCAGCATCAACTGGCCCGTCAATTGTTCAAGACCATCAATCGCTGGCTGGCCGAAGCAGGCGTCATGATGACCCAAGGCACTTTGGTGGATGCCACCATCATTGAGGCACCCAGCTCTACCAAGAACAAAGAGCAGCAACGCGATCCGGAGATGCATCAGACCAAGAAAGGCAATCAGTGGCACTTTGGCATGAAGGCCCACATTGGTGTCGATGCCAAGAGTGGCCTGACCCACAGCCTGGTCACCACCGCGGCCAACGAGCATGACCTCAATCAGCTGGGTAATCTGCTTCATGGAGAGGAGCAATTTGTCTCAGCCGATGCCGGCTACCAAGGAGCGCCACAGCGCGAGGAGCTGGCCGAGGTGGATGTGGACTGGCTGATCGCCGAGCGTCCCGGCAGGGTAAAAACCTTGAAGCAGCATCCGCGCAAGAACAAAACGGCCATCAACATCGAATACATGAAAGCCAGCATCCGTGCCAGGGTGGAGCACCCGTTTCGCATCATCAAGCGGCAGTTCGGCTTCGTGAAAGCCAGATACAAGGGGCTGCTGAAAAACGATAACCAACTGGCGATGTTATTCACCCTGGCCAACCTGTTTCGGGTGGACCAAATGATACGTCAGTGGGAGAGATCTCAGTAAAAACCGGAAATAACGCCAGAAATGGTGGAAAAAATAGCCTAAATAGGCTGATTCGATGTGTTTGCGGGAAAAAAATCGGCCCAGATCCGCGAAATTTTAATCAGCGAGTCAGCTTGGGAAGAAATGACCTGCTTATTCGCACCTTCCTTAGCCTTAATGTAACTACAGGAAATAATATTATTAATCCAAAGCTCTTTAAGAAATATCGCAGGTGGGATATTTATATATTAATGTTGTCAATATCAATAAAATCCTAAAAATATACAAATTCAACGCTTAATATTAATCTTAAAAGCAAGTTGTCGGTAACTTGTTACCTTGCCTGATATTCGCTTAGCTGCAACAATTCCTCCGGTAATAATCAAAAGATAAATATTTCCTTATCAACCTGCGGCGCTATTCCTGATGCGTTCCCGCTGTGAATGTGATGAAAATAAAGGGGAAAATAAAAATTTAAATTAATCAGTGCATTGGTAGCTAATGAAGCCAGGGGCGGTAGCGTGTCTGGTCGCCTGAGACGAGCCTAAATTATTCTGTCAAGAGACCGCAGATGAATTCATTTTTTTTAGGACAGATACCAGTTAAATTCCTTTTCAATTAACGGCAAGGTAAATGCGTACAGGCGAAGTCGCTATTTAGATCGCACGTGATAATTACTCTGCCAAAGTGATAAATAATCAATGATGAAATCCAAACTTAAATTGATGCCTGTATTGGTATCGGTAATCTTGATAAACGGTTGTACCGTGCTTCCGGGCAGCAATATGTCTACGATGGGCAAAGATGTGATTAAACAGCAGGACGCTGATTTTGATATCGATCGCATGGTGAATGTTTATCCACTCACCCCACGACTGGTCGAACAATTACGTCCCCGACCAAATGTTGCGCAGCCTAATATGTCTCTCGACCAGGAGATTGCCGGGTATCAGTACCGGGTCGGCCCGGGCGATGTCCTGAATGTTACCGTCTGGGATCATCCTGAACTCACCACGCCGGCCGGACAGTATCGTAGCTCAAGTGATGCCGGCAACTGGGTGCAGCCTGATGGCACCATGTTTTACCCCTACATCGGCAAAGTTAGCGTGTCAGGGAAAACGTTGGCCGAAATTCGTAGTGATATTACCGGGCGCTTAGCGAAGTACATTGCTGACCCGCAGGTGGACGTTAATATCGCCGCTTTCCGTTCGCAGAAGGCCTATGTCTCCGGGCAGGTGAACAAATCCGGCCAGCAGGCCATCACCAACGTGCCGCTTACCGTTCTCGATGCCATTAACGCCGCAGGCGGTCTCACCGAGGCGGCAGACTGGCGCAACGTTGTACTGACTCATAAAGGGCAGGAGCAACGTATATCACTGCAAGCGCTAATGCAAAATGGCGACCTGAGCCAGAACCGCCTGCTCTATCCTGGCGACATCCTGTTTGTTCCGCGTAATGACGATTTGAAAGTCTTCGTAATGGGGGAAGTGAAAAAACAGAGCACCCTCAAAATGGACTTCAGCGGCATGACGCTCACCGAAGCACTCGGCAACGCGGAAGGTATCGACCTGACCACCTCCAACGCCAGCGGCATTTTCGTTATTCGTCCATTGAAAGGCGAGGGCGGGAACAACGGCAAGATTGCCAATATCTATCAGCTTGATATGTCCGATGCGACATCGCTGGTGATGGCGACGTCATTCCGACTCCAGCCATACGATGTGGTGTACGTCACTACCGCGCCGGTTGCTCGCTGGAACCGTTTGATCAATCAGTTGCTGCCGACTATTAGCGGTGTTCGCTATATGACGGACACGGCCAGCGACCTTCACAACTGGTAATCGTCATGTTTAACAAAATATTAGTTGTCTGTGTGGGGAACATTTGCCGCTCTCCGACGGCAGAGCGCTTGTTAAGGCAATTTCACCCGGCGTTGACGGTCTCTTCTGCCGGCCTCGGGGCGTTGGTAGGCAAAGGCGCGGACCCGTGCGCCATCAGCGTGGCGCAGGCGCACAACCTGTCACTGGAGAATCATTGTGCCCGGCAGATCTCGGGACGAATGTGCCGGGAGTATGACCTGATCCTGACCATGGAAAAACGCCATATCTCTGCCCTGTGTGAAATGGTGCCGGAGATGCGCGGCAAAGTGATGTTGTTTGGTCACTGGGACAGCGAGCGCGAAATTCCCGATCCGTATCGTAAAAGCCGTGATGCGTTTGACGCGGTGTACGCATTACTTGAACGGTCTGCACGCCAATGGGCTCAGGCACTGAAAGCAGAGCAGGGAAAACAATGACAGAAAAAGTAAAACAGTCTGCTGCGCCGGTAACGGGCAATGATGAAATCGATATTGGTCGTCTGGTGGCAACGGTGGTGGAAGCCCGCTGGTGGGTGCTTGGCATTACTGCGGCATTTGCATTATGCGCAGCGGTCTACACGCTATTTGCCACTCCGATCTACAGTGCGGACGCGCTGGTGCAAATTGAGCAAAATACCGGAAATTCACTGGTGCAGGATATTGGCTCGGCGTTGTCGAACAAACCTCCGGCCTCTGAAGCGGAAATTCAGCTCATCCAGTCACGGCTGGTATTGGGGAAAACGGTAGACGATCTCAACCTGGATATCGCGGTTACCAAAGATACGTTCCCCATTTTTGGCGCGGGGTGGGATCGGTTGATGGGTCGCCAGAACGAAACGGTTAACGTGACGACTTTCACGCTGCCAAAGGCAATGAATGAACAGACCTTCACGCTAAGCGTGCTGAATGACAAAAGCTATCAGCTGGTGAGTGACGGAGGTTTTAGCGCCCAGGGGCAGGTTGGACAGGTGCTGAAACATGACGGCGTGACGATGCTGGTCGAGGCGATCCATGCCAGCCCTGGGAGCCAATTTACCGTCAGCAAATTCTCCACGCTGGGCATGATCAACACCTTGCAAAATAATCTGATGGTGACGGAAACCGGCAAAGACACTGGCGTACTGAGCCTGACCTTTACCGGTGAAGACCGCGAGCAAATCCGCCAGATCCTTGACAGTATTACCCGCAACTACCTGCAACAAAACGTGGAGCGTAAATCTGAAGAGGCCGCCAAAAGTCTGGCGTTTCTGGCAAAGCAGTTGCCCGAGGTACGTAACCGGCTGGACGTTGCCGAAAACAAGCTGAATGCCTTTCGTCAGGACAAAGACTCCGTGGATTTGCCGCTGGAAGCCAAAGCGGTGCTGGATTCCATGGTGAATATTGATGCGCAGCTTAATGAGCTGACCTTCAAAGAAGCGGAGATTTCCAAGCTGTTCACCAAAGCGCACCCTGCGTACCGCACCTTGCTGGAAAAACGCCAGGCGCTGGAAGATGAGAAAAGCAAGCTGAACGGGCGCGTAACGGCGATGCCGAAAACGCAGCAGGAAATTGTCCGCCTGACGCGTGACGTGGAGTCCGGCCAGCAGGTCTATATGCAGCTGCTGAACAAGCAGCAGGAGCTGAAGATTACCGAGGCCAGTACGGTCGGAGATGTACGCATCGTCGATCCCGCGATTGCCCAGCCAGGCGTGCTGAAGCCGAAAACGACGCTGATTATTCTCGGTAGCATCATTCTTGGTTTGATGCTTTCAGTGGTGGGCGTACTGCTGCGTTCCCTGTTTAATCGCGGCATTGAAAGCCCACAGGCGCTGGAAGAGCATGGTATCAGCGTGTATGCCAGCATTCCGCTATCAGAATGGCAAAAAGCACGCGATAACGTGCAGACCATTAAAGGCGTGAAACGCTACAAACAAAGCCAGTTGCTGGCAGTGGGGAATCCGACGGATCTTGCGATAGAAGCGGTCCGCAGCCTGCGTACCAGCCTGCACTTTGCCATGATGCAGGCGCGCAACAACGTCTTGATGCTGACCGGCGTCAGCCCGTCAATTGGTAAAACGTTTGTCTGCGCCAACCTGGCGGCGGTCGTTAGTCAGACCAACAAACGCGTGCTGTTGATCGACTGCGACATGCGCAAAGGCTATACCCACGAGCTGCTGGGGACCAATAACGTTAACGGTCTGTCTGAGATCCTCATCGGCAAGGGGGATATCTCATCCAGCGCGAAACCGACATCGATTCCACATTTTGATCTGATCCCTCGCGGACAAATTCCCCCCAACCCCTCCGAGTTGCTGATGAGTGAACGCTTTGGCGAACTGATTGCATGGGCCAGCTCGCACTATGACCTGGTGCTGATCGATACCCCGCCAATACTGGCGGTGACCGACGCGGCTATCGTGGGTCGTCACGCTGGAACCACGCTGATGGTGGCGCGTTACGCGGTCAACACGCTGAAAGAGGTGGAAACCAGCCTGAGTCGCTTTGAGCAAAACGGCATTCAGGTGAAAGGGGTGATCCTGAACTCGATCTTCCGCCGCGCCAGCGGGTATCAGGATTACGGGTACTACGAATACGAGTACACCTCGGATTCGAAATAGGTAACGAACATTGCCGGATAGCGGCCCACAAAAACATATTTATACCCTAAATAACTCGAGTTGCAGGAAAGCCAACGCAGATGCAACTTGAAGTATGACGGGGATATCTGGGAAACGAAAATGACGACAGACAACCCGCTAATTTCAATTTACATGCCCACCTGGAACCGTCAGCAACTGGCCATCCGGGCGATTAAATCGGTACTGCGCCAGGACTATCCTCACTGGGAGATGATCATTGTGGATGATTGCTCTTCCTCGTATGAGCAACTGCAGCAATTTGTTGAAGAACTCAACGATCCGCGTGTGTCGTATACGCGTAATCCCACTAACTCCGGAGCCTGCGCGGTGCGTAATCAGGCCATCATGCAGGCCAGTGGGCAATATATTACGGGTATTGATGATGATGATGAATGGACACCGAACCGCCTGAGCGTATTTCTTAATTATCGCCATCATCTGGTGACGCGGGCGTTTCTGTATGCCAATGACTATGTCTGTGAAGGCGAAGTATATTCGCAGCCGACCAGTTTGCCGCTCTATCCGAAGGCCGTTTATTCACGCCGTAAATTTTATAAGCGCAATATTATTGGTAATCAGGTGTTTACCTGGGCCTGGCGGTTTAAAGCATGCCTGTTCGATACCACGCTGAAAGCGGCGCAGGATTATGACATTTTCCTGCGTATGGTGGTGGCGTATGGCAAACCGTGGAAGGTAAAAGAGGCAACGCAGATCCTGCATGTGAATCACGGTGAAATGCGTATTACCTCATCCCCGCATAAATTCTCCGGCTACTTTCAGTTCTACCGTAAGCACAAAGGCAAATTTGACCGGGCCAGCAAGAAATATCAGCTGTTTACCCTCTACCAGATCCGCAACAAACGGATGAACTGGCGCACGTTGCTGACGCTGCTTTCTGTTCGCAATAGTAAGCGCCTGGCCGACGGACTGCGAGGACGCTAAGTATGCTGGAAGATTTACGCGCGAACGGCTGGAGTCTGCGACCCTGCTGCATGGTGGTGGCCTATCGGATTGCCCATTTTTGCTCCGTCTGGCGTAAAAAAAATGTCTTGAACAACCTGTGGGCGGCGCCGGTGCTGGTGATGTATCGCCTTATCACTGAATGCGTGTTTGGCTATGAAATCCAGGCAGCTGCATCTATTGGTCGTCGTTTCACCATCCATCATGGCTATGGGGTGGTGATCAATAAACACGTGGTGGCGGGGGATGATTTCACCCTGCGCCACGGCGTCACCATCGGCAATCTTGGCGGCAACGATCTGTCCTGTCCGGTCATCGGTAACGGCGTTGAGCTGGGGGCCAATGTCACTCTGCTTGGCGGCGTTGCCATTGGCGATAACGTGACGATTGGCGCCGGGAGCGTCGTCGTGGATAGCATCCCGGACAATACGCTGGTCGTGGGCGAGAAGGCACGGGTGAAGGTAATAAAATGAAAATATTACAGTTTAATGTGCGGCTCGCAGAAGGCGGGGCGGCAGGCGTAGCGTTAGATTTGCATCTGAGGGCGCTGGAAAAAGGGTTGTCGTCGCGTTTTGTCTACGGCTATGGCAAAGGCGGTAAGAAAAGCGTCAGCCATGCGAATTACCCGCAGGTTATCAAACATACGCCACGTCTGACGTCGGCGGCGAACATTGCGCTGTTTCGTTTCGCGAACCGCGACATGTTTGGCAATCTCGACAAGTTGTACCGTACGGTAACCCGCACTTCCGGCCCGCTGGTACTGCATTTTCATGTGTTGCACAGCTACTGGTTGAATCTGGAAGAGGTGGTCGCCTTTTGCCAAAAAGTGAAGGCGCATAAACCGGATATCACCTTCGTCTGGACGCTGCACGATCACTGGAGCGTGACCGGGCGCTGTGCCTTTACCGATGGCTGCGAAAGCTGGAAAACGGGCTGTCAGAAATGTCCAACGCTCAGTAACTATCCGCCGGTAAAAATCGATAAAGCCCATCAACAGTTGCCTGGTAAACGGCAGATGTTTCGCGCCATGCTGGCACTGGGCTGCCAGTTCATCTCGCCCAGTCAGCATGTGGCCGACGCATTCAACAGTCTGTATGGCGTCGGTCGTTGCCGCATTATTAACAACGGCATCGATGTGGCAACGGAAGCCATTCTTGCCGAACTTCCCGCTAACCATGAAGAAAGCGGCAGACCGAAAATCGCCGTGGTGGCCCATGACCTGCGCTATGACGGAAAAACCAGTCAGCAACTGGTGCGAGCGATGATTGCGCTCGGAGACAAAATTGAGCTGCATACCTTCGGCAAATTTTCTCCGTTTGTCGGGGATAACGTCATCAATCACGGGTTTGAGAGCGATAAGCGCACGTTGATGAGCGCGCTTAACGAGATGGATGGGCTGGTGTTCAGCTCGCGCGTTGATAACTACCCGCTGATTCTGTGTGAAGCGCTTTCCATCGGCGTACCGGTTATTGCTACGCATAGCGATGCCGCGCAGGAAGTGCTGGCGAAATCGGGCGGCAAAACGTTCAGCGAAGCGGACGTTTTGCACCTGGTGCAACTGAAAAGATCAGACATTGCGCAGGCGGTATTTGACACGTCGCTTGCCGCGTTCAGCCAGCGCAGCCGGGTGGCATACAGTGGACAACAGATGCTGGAGGAGTATGTCTCGTTCTATCAGAATCTGTAGCTATCTGGTGCTACCGCTGCTTTATCTGCTGGTTAACGTCAAACTCGCCCAGCTTGGCGAGAGCTTCCCGATAACTATCGTCACGTTTTTGCCCGTTCTGCTGTTGCTGTTTGTCGAGCGCATCAATATTAAAAAATTAATGATTGCGCTGGGCGTGGGGGGCGGACTGACGGCGTTTAACTATCTGTTCGGACAATCACTGGATGCCAGCAAGTACGTGACGTCCGCAATGCTGTTTGTCTATACAGTGGTGATTATCGGTATGGTGTGGAGTATTCGCTTCAAAACCATTTCGCCGCATAACTACATTAAGATCTTGCGTTTTTTCTGGCTGGTTGTGGGCCTGGTGGTGGGGTTAGCTGCGGTGGAAATGGCGCAGATAATTCTTAGTGGCGGCAGCAGTTTAATGGAAGTTATTTCGAAATATCTTATTTACAGCAATAGCTATGTTCTGAACTTTATTAAGTTTGGTGGGAAGCGTACCACTGCACTCTATTTCGAACCGGCATTCTTCGCTCTGGCGTTAATCTCAATTTGGCTCAGTATCAAACAGTTTGGTATCAAAACGCCTAAGTCCGATGCTATGATTCTGGCAGGGATAATATTATCAGGATCGTTTTCAGGGGTAATGACATTTATTTTGTTTTACCTCCTGGAGTGGGCGTTCCAGTATCTGAATAAAGATGCGATAAAAAAGAAGTTGCCGCTGGCGATAATCTCATTAAGCGTGTTTGTCGTTGGTGTGATATTTGCGTTTCCGTACATCGCGACACGGCTTGGAGATTTAGGAACTGAAGGCTCATCATCGTATTATCGTATCGTGGGACCATTAGTAATGGTCGGTTATTCGTTACTTAACGTTGATGGGGTAGTGAGATTCGGCTCACTTTATGAATATGTTGCGTCATTCGGAATTTTTAACGGTGCAGATGTTGGTAAAACGATAGACAATGGCTTGTATCTGCTGATTATTTATTTCTCATGGTTCGCGGTGATATTAGCCCTGTGGTACATGGGGAAAGTCATGAAGATGATGATCAATGTGTTTGGTGATAATCAGAATTATCGGGTGCAGCTTTATCTTTTTACGCCGCTGTCGCTGTTTTTTACAGGTTCAGTATTTAGTCCGGAATACGCATTTTTAATTGTATGTCCGTTTATTTTGCGCAAGGCGCTGAATATAGCGAGGTAGAACGCATGCTGCTCAGTATTATTACCGTCGCCTTTCGTAATCTGGAAGGGATCGTCAAAACTCACGCGTCGTTAGCTCATCTGACGCAGGCGGGTGATATCAGTTTTGAGTGGATTGTTGTTGATGGCGGCTCCTCTGACGGTACCTCGGCCTTTCTTGAAGGGCTCAGTGGAGAGCACCGGTTACGGTTTGTCAGCGAGCCGGATAAGGGCATCTATGATGCAATGAACAAAGGTATCGCTATGGCGCGCGGGCGGTTTGCGCTGTTCCTCAACTCCGGGGATATTCTGCATGCAGATGCTGCTCATTTTATCCGCCAGCTAAAAACGCAGAGCGATAAAGCGATGGTCATTGGCGATGCGTTGCTGGATTTCGGTAATGGTAACAAAATTAAGCGGCGGGCCAAGCCGGGTTGGTATATTTATCACAGCCTTCCCGCCAGCCATCAGGCAATCTTCTTTCCTCTCTCTGGACTGAATGTCTGGCGCTATGATTTGCAATATAAGATATCGTCTGATTACGCGCTGGCAGCCAAATTATACAAGTCAGGTTACGCGTTTAAAAAGCTGAGCGGGCTGGTGTCAGAGTTTTCCATGGGTGGGGTGTCAACGACGAATAATCTGGAATTGTGCCGGGATGCAAAAAAGGTACAGCGCCAGATATTACACATGCCAGGTTTTTGGACCGGGTTGTCAGAATATTTACGTCTGCGCACAACTGGTAAAACAAAAACCTTATATGGAAAAGCGTAAGGGTACATTATGCAGGATTTAAGCGGCTTCAACGTGCCGGGAGGTTTTCGCGGCGGTGGTGCCATTAAAGTGCAATTATGGTGGGCAGTGCAAGCCACATTATTTCGCTGGTCCCCACAGGTAATGTATCGCTGGCGTGCGTTTTTATTGCGAATGTTTGGCGCAAAAATAGGAAAAAACGTAGTTATTCGACCTTCAGTAAAAATTACTTATCCGTGGAAATTAACCCTGGGAGATTATTCCTGGGTGGGTGATGACGCGGTTTTATATACGCTGGGTGATATTACGATTGGTGCGCACGCGGTTATTTCGCAAAAAAGTTATTTATGCACCGGGAGTCATGATTATGCCAGTCAACATTTTGATATTAACGCCACACCAATTGTAGTTGGTGATAAATGCTGGCTGGCGACAGATGTCTTTGTCGCGCCTGGCGTGACGATTGGCGATGGCACCGTCGTCGGAGCACGCAGCAGTGTATTTAAATCGCTGCCAGCCAATGTCGTTTGTCGGGGAAATCCCGCAATAGTCACACGCGAACGCGTCGAGAAAGTTACTCCCTGAGGGGATCATTTAAGAGGTAATAACATGTCAAAAGTCGCTCTCATCACTGGCGTAACCGGGCAGGATGGTTCTTACCTGGCAGAGTTCCTGCTGGAAAAAGGGTATGAAGTGCACGGTATTAAGCGCCGCGCTTCATCATTCAACACCGAACGAGTGGACCACATCTATCAGGATCCGCATTCGGGCAATCCCAAATTCCATCTGCACTATGGCGATTTGACGGACTCCTCCAACCTGACCCGTATTTTACAGGAAGTGCAACCGGATGAGGTCTATAACCTCGGCGCCATGAGTCATGTCGCGGTGTCGTTTGATTCACCGGAATACACCGCGGATGTCGATGCTATCGGCACCTTGCGTTTGCTGGAAGCTATCCGCTTCCTCGGGCTGGAAAAGAAGACCCGTTTTTATCAGGCCTCCACCTCTGAACTGTACGGCCTGGTACAGGAAATCCCGCAGAAAGAGAGCACGCCGTTCTACCCGCGCTCGCCGTATGCCGTTGCCAAGCTGTACGCCTACTGGATAACCGTCAACTACCGCGAATCTTACGGTATGTATGCCTGTAACGGCATTCTGTTTAACCACGAATCTCCGCGCCGCGGCGAAACCTTTGTCACGCGCAAAATTACGCGTGCGATCGCCAACATCGCGCAGGGGCTGGAGTCTTGCCTGTACCTGGGCAATATGGATTCGCTGCGTGACTGGGGGCATGCCAAAGATTACGTCAGGATGCAGTGGATGATGCTACAGCAGGACAAGCCGGAAGATTTCGTGATTGCCACCGGCGTGCAGTATTCCGTGCGCCAGTTTGTGGAAATGGCCGCCGCTCAGTTGGGGATTAAATTGCGCTTTGAAGGCGAGGGCGTGAATGAGAAAGGCATCGTGGTTTCCGTAACCGGACACGACGCGCCGGGTGTGAAGCCTGGGGATGTCATGATTGCCGTCGATCCGCGCTATTTCCGTCCGGCAGAGGTGGAAACGCTGCTGGGCGATCCGGCCAAAGCACATGAAAAACTGGGCTGGAAGCCGGAAATCACGTTGCGCCAGATGATCTCGGAAATGGTTGCCAACGATCTTGAAGCAGCGAAGAAGCATTCCCTGCTGAAGTCGCACGGTTACGAGGTCGCCATCGCGCTGGAGTACTGAGGATGAAGACACAACGTATTTTTGTGGCGGGCCATCGCGGGATGGTGGGGTCCGCCATCGTCAGACAATTGTCGCAGCGAGATAATGTCGAGCTGGTGCTGCGTACCCGCGACCAACTTAACCTGCTGGACGCCAGTGCGGTGCAGGCGTTCTTTGCCACTGAACGTATTGACCAGGTTTATCTGGCGGCGGCTAAAGTCGGTGGGATCGTGGCGAATAATACTTATCCAGCTGATTTTATTTATGAAAATATGATGATTGAGAGCAACATTATTCATGCTGCGCATTTGCATAACGTGAATAAACTGCTGTTCCTCGGATCATCCTGTATTTATCCAAAGCAAGCCACCCAGCCAATAGCCGAAAGCGAGCTGTTGCAGGGGCAGCTGGAACCGACCAATGAGCCGTATGCGATTGCCAAAATTGCCGGGATCAAGCTGTGCGAATCGTATAACCGCCAGTATGGCCGCGATTATCGCTCGGTGATGCCGACCAATCTGTATGGGCCGCATGACAACTTCCACCCGAGTAATTCGCATGTGATCCCGGCGCTGCTGCGCCGCTTTCATGACGCTCGCGAGCACAATACGCCGGATGTGATGGTGTGGGGAAGCGGGACGCCAATGCGTGAATTTCTGCATGTTGACGATATGGCAGCGGCCAGTATCCACGTGATGGAGCTGGCTCAGGAAGTCTTGCAGGAATATACCCAGCCGATGCTGTCGCATATCAACGTGGGCACCGGCGTGGACTGCACCATCCGCGAACTGGCGCAAACCATCGCGCAGGTCGTGGGTTACAAGGGGCGCGTGGTGTTCGATGCCAGCAAACCGGATGGAACGCCGCGCAAATTGCTCGATGTTACGCGTCTGCATCAGTTGGGCTGGTATCACGAGATATCACTGGAAGCGGGGATTGCCAGTACCTGGCAGTGGTTCCTTGAAAACCAGCAGCGCTACCGGGGGTAAGCATGTTTTTACGTCATGAGGATTTTGCCACCGTAGTACGTTCAACTCCGCTGATTTCCATCGATTTGATCGTGGAAAACACCCACGGTGAATTTTTGCTCGGTAAGCGTCTCAATCGTCCGGCGCAGGGTTACTGGTTCGTGCCCGGCGGTCGGGTGCAAAAAGATGAAGCGCTGCACGTGGCCTTTGAGCGGCTTACCGAAACGGAGCTGGGGTTACGTTTACCGCTGTCCGCTGCGGAGTTTTACGGTGTCTGGCAGCACTTCTATGGCGACAACTTTTCTGGGGATGATTTCTCAACGCATTACATCGTGCTGGGATTTCGTCTGCGGGTGTCGGAAAACGACTTGCAACTGCCCAATGTCCAACATGATGCGTACCGATGGATGGCGGCTACACAGATTCTGGTCAGTGACCACGTGCACGACAACAGTCGGGCTTACTTCTGTAAAACAAGTCAGGCCGGAGTACCCGGGCTATGAAGATCCTCGTGTATGGCATCAACTATTCGCCGGAGTTGACCGGTATCGGCAAATACACCGGTGAAATGGTGGAGTGGATGGCGCAGCAGGGGCATGACGTTCGGGTGATCACCGCGCCGCCTTATTATCCCCAGTGGAAGGTAAACGGCAGTTATTCATCCTGGCGCTACCGTCGCGAAGAGGGCGACGCCCTCGTCTGGCGTTGTCCGCTGTATGTGCCTGAGCAACCCTCAACGCTCAAGCGCCTGCTGCATTTGGGCAGTTTCGCCCTGAGCAGTTTTTTCCCGCTACTGGCGCAACGTTGCTGGAAGCCGGATCGCATTATCGGCGTGGTGCCGACGCTGTTTTGCACGCCGGGCATGCGCCTGCTGGCAAAGCTTTGTGGCGCACGTACGCTATTGCACGTTCAGGATTACGAAGTCGATGCCATGTTGGGGCTAGGAATGGCGGGCAAAGGCACGCGCGGTATGGTGGCAAAACTGGCCAGCGCCTTTGAGCGCAGTGGGCTGTTGAATATGGACCATATTTCGACGATTTCCCGTTCCATGATGCACAAAGCCATGGAAAAAGGCGTTGCGCCGCACAAGGTTATTTTCTTTCCGAACTGGTCAGAAGTGACGCGCTTTCGTGATGTGAGCGACGCCGATGCCCTGGCGTTGTCCCAGCAACTGGGATTGCCTGCCGATCAAAAGATCGTTCTTTACTCAGGCAATATCGGTGAAAAGCAGGGGCTGGAGAGCGTGATAGACGCAGCGGTCGAGTTGAGCGAACACCCCTGGCTGTTTGTGATTGTCGGGCAGGGCGGTGGTAAAGCGCGGCTGGAGAGTATGGTCAGCGAACGCGGCCTGAACAACGTGATGTTCTTTCCGCTGCAATCATATGACGCGCTGCCTGCGCTGCTCAAGATGGCGGATTGTCATCTGGTCGTGCAAAAGCGTGGTGCGGCTGATGCCGTACTGCCCTCCAAATTGACCAATATCCTCGCTGTTGGTGGTAACGCAGTTATTACTGCCGAACCTGAAACCGAGCTGGGTCAGCTTTGTGACGCTCACCCTGGCATTGCGGTGTGCGTGGAGCCGGAGTCGGTAAACGCGCTGGTTTGCGGTATTAAACGGGCATTGATGATGCCAAAAGTAAACACGGTGGCACGTGATTATGCCGAACGCACGCTGGATAAAGAAAACGTGCTGAGTCAATTTCTTGCAGATATACGGGGTACATGATGAGTCAAAGCAAACTCTTTCCGGTGGTGATGGCCGGTGGCTCGGGTAGCCGTTTATGGCCACTGTCCCGCGTGCTGTACCCAAAGCAGTTCCTGTGCCTGAAAGGCGATCTCACCATGCTGCAGACGACGATTTGCCGTCTGAACGGCGTGGAGTGCGAAAGCCCGGTGGTTATCTGTAATGAACAACACCGTTTTATCGTAGCGGAACAGTTACGAAAGCTGCACAAACTGACTGAGAACATCATTCTCGAACCTGCCGGGCGTAACACGGCACCGGCGATAGCGCTGGCCGCGCTGGCGGCAAAACGTCAAAGTCCGGGTGAGGATCCGCTGCTGCTGGTCTTGGCGGCCGATCACATGATTGCCAACGAAGAGGCATTCCGCGAGGCGGTTCGCAATGCGATGCCCTATGCCGGAGCGGGTAAGCTGGTGACGTTCGGTATCGTGCCGGACCAGCCGGAAACCGGCTATGGCTATATCCGCCGGGGGGAAGTCTCGCCGACGAATACCGACGCTGTGGCTTTTGAAGTGGCACAGTTTGTTGAAAAGCCCAATCTGGAAACCGCGCAGGCTTACGTGACGAGCGGCGACTACTACTGGAACAGCGGCATGTTCTTGTTCCGGGCCGGACGTTATCTGGAAGAACTGAAAAAGTATCGTCCCGATATTCTTGAAGCCTGTGAGAACGCCATGAGCACGGTCGACCCCGATCTCGATTTTATCCGCGTTGATGAACAGGCGTTTCTCGCCTGCCCGGAAGAGTCTGTGGACTATGCGGTAATGGAACGTACCGCCGATGCGGTGGTGATGCCAATGAACGCAGGCTGGAGCGATGTTGGCTCCTGGTCATCGCTGTGGGAAATCAGTGCCCATACCGCTGAAGGCAATGTGCATCACGGCGATGTCATAAGCCACAAAACGGAAAACAGTTACGTGTATGCCGAATCCGGCCTGGTGACGACCGTCGGGGTGAAAGATCTGGTGGTGGTGCAGACCAAAGACGCGGTGCTGATAGCCGATCGCAACGCGGTGCAGGACGTCAAAAAAGTGGTAGAGCAAATTAAGGCTGACGGGCGTCATGAGCATCATATTCACCGCGAAGTTTATCGTCCGTGGGGCAAGTACGACTCAATTGATGCCGGAGAGCGTTACCAGGTGAAGCGAATTACCGTCAAGCCTGGTGAGGGATTGTCTGTGCAGATGCATCATCACCGGGCTGAACACTGGGTTGTGGTTGCCGGTACCGCGAAGGTGACAATCAATGATGATATCAAACTGCTTGCTGAAAACGAGTCTGTCTATATTCCGCTGGGGGCGACCCATTGTCTGGAGAACCCCGGGAAAATCCCGCTCGATCTGATTGAAGTGCGCTCCGGATCTTACCTCGATGAGGATGATGTGGTGCGGTTTGCGGATCGCTACGGGCGCGCGTAACACAACATCATCGTTGCTGGATGGCGGCGTGAACACCTTATCCGGCCTAAAAACTAACGGCTAGTCATTTTGTGAAAAATATCTCCAGTCAGGAGAGGGCTAACTGTTGCCTGAAGAAGGGGAAATCATGACGAAATTAACCTGTTTCAAAGCCTACGATATTCGCGGCAGGCTGGGCGAAGAGCTGAATGAAGAGATTGCGTGGCGAATTGGCCGCGCTTACGGCGAGTTCCTGAAGCCTAAATCTATTGTTCTGGGCGGCGATGTGCGTCTGACCAGCGAGACGCTAAAGCTGGCGCTGGCGAAAGGGCTGCAGGATGCGGGGGTGAATGTGCTGGATATTGGCATGTCGGGCACCGAAGAGATTTACTTCGCCACCTTCCACCTTGGCATTGACGGCGGTATTGAAGTGACCGCCAGCCATAATCCGATGGATTACAACGGCATGAAGCTGGTGCGGGAAGGGGCGCGGCCCATCAGCGGTGATACCGGTCTGCGTGACGTGCAGCGCCTGGCGGAAGCCAACGACTTCCCGGCGGTTGATGCGACAAAACGTGGCCACTACCAGCGTATTACTACCCGCGATGCCTACATCGACCACCTGCTGGGTTACATCAATCCCGGCAGCCTGAAACCGATGAAGCTGGTGCTCAACTCCGGCAACGGTGCGGCAGGTCCAGTGGTTGACGCCATTGAAGCCCGTTTTAAGGCGCTGGGGGTGCCGGTCGAGTTCATCAAAATTCACAATACGCCGGATGGCAACTTCCCCAACGGTATCCCCAATCCTCTGCTGCCGGAATGCCGGGCCGACACGCGCAATGCGGTGATTGAACACGGTGCGGATATGGGGATTGCCTTCGACGGTGATTTTGACCGCTGCTTCCTGTTCGATGAAAAAGGTCAGTTCATTGAGGGCTATTACATTGTCGGTCTGCTGGCGGAAGCGTTTCTGGAGAAGAATCCGGGGGCGAAAATTATCCACGACCCGCGCCTGTCCTGGAATACCGTGGACGTGGTGACGGCAGCAGGCGGTAAACCGGTGATGTCAAAAACCGGGCACGCGTTTATCAAAGAGCGCATGCGCCATGAAGATGCCATTTATGGCGGCGAAATGAGCGCGCATCACTATTTCCGTGATTTTGCTTACTGCGACAGCGGAATGATCCCGTGGCTGCTGGTGGCGGAACTGCTGAGTCTGAAAGGACAGTCGCTGGGTGAACTGGTCCGTGACCGGATGGTGGCCTATCCGGCGAGTGGGGAAATCAACAGCACGCTGGCAGAGCCGGCGGCAGCGATTGCGCGTGTGGAGCAGCACTTTTCCCGTGAGGCGCTGACGGTGGACAGAACGGACGGTATCAGCATGGCGTTTGTCGACTGGCGCTTCAATTTACGCTCTTCCAATACCGAACCGGTGGTGCGCCTGAACGTGGAATCGCGCGGAAATATTCCGTTGATGGAAGCGCGAACGCGCACTCTTCTGGCGTTACTGAATCAGTAATGCCGGTGCTTCCTTTGCCCGCTTATGGGCAAAGGGTGACTAACAGGAACCACGATGACACATCTAAAAAAGCGCGAACGCGCCAAAACCAATGCGTCGTTAATTTCGATGGTGCAACGCTTTTCAGATATCACCATCATGTTTGGCGGGTTGTGGGTGATCTGCGAATTAAGCGGTTTGCCTTTCCTGTATATGCACCTGCTGGTGGCGCTGATCACGCTGGTCGTATTTCAGATGCTCGGTGGCATAACGGATTTTTATCGCTCCTGGCGCGGCGTCAAAATTTCCACTGAGCTGGTGCTGTTACTACAAAACTGGACGCTGAGTCTGATTTTTAGCGCAGGCCTGATCGCCTTTAATAACGATTTCGATAACCGTCTCGCCGTCTGGCTGGCATGGTATCTCCTTTCAAGCGTCGGCCTGGTGTTGAGTCGTTCGTTTATTCGCTACGGTGCGGGGTGGCTGCGTAATCGTGGTTACAACACCCGCCGGGTGGCGGTGGCTGGCGACCTGCCCGCCGGACAAATGCTGCTGGACAGTTTTCGCCATGAACCGTGGCTGGGATTTGAAGTGGCGGGGGTCTATCACGACCCAATCCCTGGAAAAAACTCCCGCGACTGGGCCGGTAATCTGCAACAACTGGTGGACGACGCCAAAGCTTCACGCATTCATAACGTTTATATCGCCATGTCGATGAGCGATGGCGCCAGCGTAAAAAAACTGGTGCGTGAGTTGGCCGACACTACCTGCTCGGTGATCCTCATTCCTGATGTCTTTACCTTCAATATTCTGCATTCACGGATTGAAGAGATGAACGGCGTTCCGGTTGTGCCGCTGTATGACACGCCGCTTTCGGGGATTAATCGCCTGTTAAAGCGCACGGAAGATATCGTGCTGGCTTCACTGATCCTGCTGCTTATTTCCCCGGTGCTGTGTGGTATTGCGTTGCTGGTAAAACTGACCTCCAAAGGTCCGGTGATTTTCCGCCAGACCCGCTATGGCATGGACGGGAAGCCGATCAAAGTCTGGAAGTTTCGCTCGATGAAAGTGATGGAGAACGACGCGGTGGTGACGCAGGCGACGCAAAACGATCCGCGCGTTACTCCTGTGGGAAATTTCCTGCGCCGGACGTCGCTCGATGAACTGCCGCAGTTTATTAACGTCCTGACCGGGGGGATGTCTATCGTCGGACCACGTCCGCATGCGGTGGCGCATAACGAACAGTACCGCCAACTGATCGAGGGGTACATGTTACGCCATAAGGTAAAACCGGGCATTACCGGCTGGGCGCAAATCAACGGCTGGCGCGGTGAAACCGATAAGCTGGAAAAAATGGAAAAACGTGTGGAGTTTGATCTCGAATACATTCGCGAGTGGAGCGTGTGGTTCGATATCAAAATTGTTTTTCTGACGGTATTCAAAGGCTTTGTGAACAAAGCGGCGTATTAACATGAGCTTACGAGAAAAAACGCTTAATGGCGCAAAGTGGTCGGCGATTGCTACGGTGATCATTATTGGTCTGGGACTTATCCAGATGACCGTCCTGGCGCGGATTATTGATAACCACCAGTTTGGGTTGTTAACCGTGTCGCTGGTGATCATTGCGCTGGCCGATACGCTGTCGGATTTCGGTATTGCCAACTCAATTATTCAGCGCAAAGACATCGGTTATCTTGAGCTGACTACGCTGTACTGGCTCAACGTTGGGCTGGGTATGGTGGTATGTGTGGTGATGTTTCTGCTTAGCGGGACGATTGCCAGCGTGCTCAATAATCCCGAACTGGCGCCACTCATCAAAACCTTATCGCTGGCGTTTGTGGTGATACCGCACGGGCAGCAGTTTCGCGCGCTGATGCAAAAAGAGCTGGCCTTCAACAAAATTGGCATGATTGAAACCAGTTCGGTGTTGGCCGGTTTTACCTTTACCGTGGTCAGCGCCCATTTCTGGCCGCTCACGCTGACGGCCATTCTCGGGTATCTGGTGAACTGTACGCTACGAACGCTGCTGTTCGGCTATTTTGGTCGCCGGATTTACCGTCCGGGGCTGCATTTTTCGCTGGCATCCGTTTCGTCGAATCTGCGTTTTGGCGCGTGGCTGACGGCAGACAGCATTATCAATTACCTCAATACCAACCTTTCCACGCTGGTTTTAGCCAGAACGTTGGGCGCAGGTGTGGCGGGCGGATTCAATCTCGCCTGGAACGTGGCGGTTGTCCCTCCGATCAAACTGAACCCGATTATTACCCGTGTCCTGTTTCCGGCGTTTGCCAAAATTCAGGACGACAGTGAAAAGCTACGGGTGAATTTTTACAAGCTGCTGTCGGTGGTTGGGATCATCAACTTCCCGGTACTCCTGGGATTGATGGTGGTGTCGAACAATGTGGTGCCGCTGGTATTTGGCGAGAAGTGGAACGGTATTATTCCCGTCTTGCAACTGCTGTGCATTGTTGGACTGCTGCGCTCTGTGGGGAATCCGATCGGTTCACTGCTGATGGCGAAAGCACGGGTCGACATCAGCTTCAAATTCAATGTGTTCAAAACCTTTCTGTTTATTCCCGCCATTTTCATCGGTGGTCATCAGGCCGGGGCGATTGGCGTGACGCTGGGCTTTTTGCTGGTCCAGGTGATTAACACGATCCTCAGTTACTTCGTGATGATCAAACCTGTTCTTGGCTCCAGCTACCGCCAGTACATGCTCAGTCTGTGGCTGCCGTTATATCTCTCTTTACCTACCCTTGTGGTGAGCTATGCGCTGGACGTAATGCTGCGCAGCCAACTGTCGCCAGGCGCGTTGCTGGGGATCCAGGTAGCGGCAGGAGCGCTGGCGTTCGCGGCGATGATTGTGGTGTCGCGCCATCCGTTAGTGGTGGAAATAAAACGCCAGTTCTGCCGCAGTGAAAAAATGAAAACCTTGCTTCGTGCAGGATAAGAACAACGCTTTAAGAGGTCATAATGAAACTATTAATTTTAGGCAACCATACCTGTGGGAACCGTGGGGATAGCGCGATTCTGCGCGGTTTGCTGGATGCCATTAACGCGTTGCGTCCTGAGACTGAAGTGGATGTTATGAGCCGTTATCCGGTGAGTTCTTCGTGGTTGCTGAACCGCCCGGTGATGGGCGATCCGCTGTATTCGCAGATGAAGCAGCACAATAATGCTGCCGGCGTTATGGGACGCGTGAAGAAAGTGCTGCGTCGTCGCTATCAGCATCAGGTGCTGCTCTCGCGTGTCACCGATTCCGGTAATCTGCGCAATATCGCGATCGCCCAGGGGTTTACCGATTTTGTTCGTCTGCTGTCGCGCTACGACGCCATTATCCAGGTTGGCGGATCGTTTTTTGTCGATCTGTATGGCGTACCGCAGTTTGAACATGCCCTGTGTACGTTTATGGCGAAAAAACCGCTGTACATGATTGGCCACAGCGTGGGGCCATTCCAAGATGAACAGTTTAATCAACTGGCGAACTACGTTTTTGGACACTGTAATGCGTTGATTTTGCGTGAATCCGTCAGTCTGGATCTGATGAAGCGCAGTGCAATAAACACGGATAAAGTCGAAACCGGGGTAGATACCGCTTGGCTGGTAAATAACCATGATGAGGATTATGAGCCTGGTTATGCTGTACAGCACTGGTTACACATGGCGGCAAAACAGAAGACCGTTGCCATTACTCTGCGTGAGTTGGCTCCTTTTGATAAGCGTCTGGGGACAACGCAGCAGGCCTATGAGCAAGCTTTTGCCGGGGTAGTGAACCGCATCCTTGATGAAGGTTACCAGGTGATAGCGCTGTCAACCTGTACCGGTATTGATAGTTACAACAAAGATGACCGCATGGTGGCGTTGAACCTGAGCCAGTATGTTAACGACCCGGGCCGTTATCATGTGGTGATGGATGAACTCAACGACCTGGAGATGGGGAAAATTTTGGCTGCATGCGATCTGACGGTGGGGACTCGTTTACACTCGGCCATCATCTCGATGAATTTTATGACGCCAGCCATCGCCATTAATTATGAGCATAAATCGGCAGGGATCATGCAACAACTGGGGTTAGCAGAGATGGCCGTCGATATTCGCCATCTGCTCGATGGCAGCCTGGAAGGGAAGGTCGCCGATGCTCTCGGACAGTTACCTGAGCTGAACATACGTCTCGGCGACGCGGTTAGGCGTGAGCGTGAACGTGGGGTGAACATGGTGCAATCGGTTTTAACGCGTATTGAGGGGGAAAAATGAAGGTTGGCTTTTTCCTGCTTAAATTTCCGCTCTCCTCCGAGACCTTTGTACTTAATCAGATTGCCGCATTTATCGACATGGGCTACGACGTGGAAATTTTCGCGTTGCACAAGGGCGATCTTGAAAATACCCATGCTTCATTTAATACCTACCGTCTGGGTGAAAAAACGCGCTGGTTACTGAATGAGCCGAACAGCAAACTGGCGAAGCTTAAGTATAGGGCAGTGGCGGCCCTGCGCGGTATTACCCGCGCAGCCACCTGGAAAGCGCTGAATGTTTCACGCTATGGCGATGAGGCGCGCAATCTGATTTTGGCGGCCATTTGCGGTGGAAATCCGCGGGCGTTTGAAGCGGATGTGTTTATCGCTCATTTTGGACCCGCAGGCGTGACGGCCGCCAAACTGCGTGAGCTTGGGATGATCCGCGGCAAAATCGCCACGGTATTTCACGGCATTGATGTTTCGCATCGGGATGTGCTTGCCCACTACACCCCTGAATATCAGCAACTGTTTGAACGTGGGGATTTGATGTTACCCATCAGCAACCTCTGGGCCGGACGTTTAAAAAATATGGGGTGCCCGCCGCAGAAAATCGCGGTCTCGCGCATGGGAATCGATATGACGCGCTTTACGCCCCGCCAGTTGAAATCGCCAGCCGCACCGCTGGAGATTATCTCTGTCGCCCGGTTAACTGAGAAAAAAGGACTGCACGTTGCCATCGAAGCCTGTCGTCAGTTGAAAGAGCAGGGCGTCGCATTCCGTTATCGCATCCTTGGCATTGGCCCCTGGGAGCGTCGTCTGCGTACGCTAATCGAGCAATATCAACTTGATGATGTGATTGAGATGCCAGGCTTTAAACCAAGTCATCAGGTGAAGGAAATGCTTGAGCAGGCCGATGTCTTTTTGCTGCCCTCAATTACCGGAAGGGATGGCGATATGGAGGGGATCCCGGTGGCGCTGATGGAGGCGATGGCGGTGGGCATCCCGGTGATTTCCACCGTCCATAGTGGGATCCCTGAACTGGTCGAGTCGGGCAAGTCTGGCTGGCTGGCACCGGAAAACGATGCGCAGGCGCTGGCAGAGCGATTAGCGGCATTTAGCCTGCTCGACAGTGAGCAGGTGCAGCCGATTGTGCAGTGCGCGCGAGAAAAAATTGCAACTGAATTTAATCAGTTAGCGATCAATAAACAGTTAGCCAGTCTGCTGCAAACGATGTAAATCGAGGTTGTATGTCAGAGAACAAACTCTCACGCCGTACTTTTCTGACGGCAAGTTCTGCGCTCGTCGTGCTGCATTCTCCCGTTGTTCGGGCACTAGAATCACCGGGCAGCGTCAACATTCAGGATTACAACCCACAGGATTGGGTGGCTTCTTTCAGGCAGGCGTTCAAAGAAGGACAAACGGTAGTCGTACCAAATGGACTGGAATGTAAGGATCTCAATACCGCAGTTGTTATCCCGCCTGGCAAAACGCTACACCTGCAAGGCAGAATCAGCGGCAATGGCCGTGGGCGCTTTGTTCTGCAGGATGGATGCAAGGTGATGGGCGAGCAGGGCGGGAGCCTGAGGAACGTTACCCTCGATGTGCGGGGTTCGGACTGTGTGATAAAAGGGATTGCCATGAGCGGTTTCGGTCCGGTGACGCAAATCTATATCGGCGGTAAAACCTCGAGGCTGATGCGTAATCTGACTATCGATGATATTACCGTCACGCGCGCTAACTATGGCATTTTGCGTCAGGGTTTTCATAATCGAATGGACGGCGTAAAGATCACGAACAGCCGTTTTAGCGATTTACAGGGTGATGCTATCGAGTGGAATGTGGCGATAAACGACAGCAACATCCTCATTTCTGACCATGTCATTGAACGTATCAACTGTACCAACGGCAACGTGAACTGGGGCATTGGCATCGGTCTGGCGGGGAGTACCTATGACAATACCTATCCCGATGAACTGGCGGTAAAAAACTTTGTGGTAGCGAACATCACCGGTAGCGACTGCCGACAGTTAGTGCATGTGGAGAACGGCAAACACTTTATTATTCGTAATATTACCGCGCGAAATATCACCCCGGATTATAGCAAGAAAGCGGGCATTGATAATGCGACGGTCGCTATTTACGGATGTGATAATTTCGTAATTGATAATATCAATATGGAGAATAGCGCAGGTATGCTCATTGGTTACGGCGTAATCAAAGGGCGTTATTTATCCATTCCACAAAACTTTAAGTTAAATAATATCCATCTGGATAATACGAAACGTGAATACAAATTGCGCGGTATTCAGATCTCCTCTGGTAATGCGACTTCATTTGTGGCGATTACCAATGTGGAGATGAAACGTGCCACGCTTGAGTTGCATAACCAACCACAGCACCTTTTTTTACGTAACATCAAGGTGATGCAGCAATCCGCGACGGGACCCGCACTTAAGATGCACTTCGATCTCCGTCAGGATGTGCGCGGCAAGTTTATGGCTAAACAGGACACATTACTCTCGCTGGCGAATATCCATGCGGTAAACGAAACCGGGCAAAGCTCAGTTGACATCGACCGGGTAAACCATCAGGTGGTGAATGTCGAAGCGGTGAATTTTCGACTGCCGGGACGGGAGAGGTAACTTTGCGACCATTCCTGGCTAAAGTGACACTCCCTGGGATTAAGATTACTGCATTGCGAAGTTAAGCGGCGTAACATACGCTGCATCGGAGTAATGTAATTCATACTGGCTAAAACAAGCTAAAAAGCTATAATTCAGCAACAATTGAATAGGTGAATGACTTAATGATTAATTTGAAAGCAGTTATTCCGGTAGCAGGTCTGGGGATGCACATGTTGCCTGCCACGAAGGCAATCCCTAAAGAGATGCTACCGATCGTAGACAAGCCGATGATTCAATACATTGTCGACGAAATTGTAGCTGCAGGTATCAAAGAAATCGTGCTGGTGACTCATGCGTCTAAGAACGCGGTTGAGAACCACTTCGACACCTCTTACGAACTCGAATCGTTGCTTGAGCAGCGTGTTAAACGCCAGCTATTAGCCGAGGTGCAGTCTATCTGTCCTCCAGGCGTGACTATTATGAACGTTCGTCAGGCTCAGTTACTGGGCCTGGGTCATTCAATTCTTTGTGCTCGTCCAATTGTTGGGGATAACCCTTTCGTAGTCGTATTACCTGATGTGGTTCTTGATACAGCGAGCGCAGATCCGCTGCGCTACAACCTGGCTGCCATGGTTGCTCGTTTTAATGAAACCGGGCGTAGTCAGGTGCTGGCTAAGCGTATGGAAGGCGATCTGTCTGAGTACTCTGTTATTCAGACCAAAGAGCCTTTAGATAACGAAGGTAAAGTCAGCCGTATCGTTGAATTCATTGAAAAACCAGACCAGCCGCAGACTCTGGATTCCGATCTGATGGCAGTAGGGCGCTACGTGCTTTCTGCTGATATCTGGGCAGAACTGGAGCATACCCAGCCTGGTGCCTGGGGGCGTATTCAATTGACGGATGCTATTGCTGAGCTGGCTAAAAAACAGTCGGTAGATGCGATGCTGATGACGGGCGACAGCTACGACTGCGGGAAGAAAATGGGGTATATGCAGGCGTTTGTTAAGTACGGCCTGCGTAACCTGAAAGAAGGGCCGAAGTTCCGTAAGAGCATTGAGAAGTTGCTCGGAGAATAGGCAAGACGAAAGATTAATTATATTAGTAATACTTCATGATAAATGGCAGGGGAAGACTCATGATGCTATCAGTATACAGGCATGTCTTCACTGCCTTTTTTATGATAAAAATCAAGTAGTAAAAAGATCAATGCTCTACCTTTTCTTGTAGCAAAAATCGATTTCTTCTTGTTTCTTAGTTAGATTAATACGACAATATTTGGGATGTTTTGGGGCTAAATGTGTCAAAATGTAATCAATAATTGATAGGCTAAGCCCCCTCAAAAATTGGAGTGTACAGTACACTGGTAGCTGTTGAGCCAGGGGCGGTAGCGTGCCTGATTAAATTAACATTTCTGTGGCAAAATAAGCTAATTTTATGTTAAAGGCTAATTTAGAAAAATATAAAATCAAATAATTTAACACGTAATTAGCATAAAAGATTAATACAATTTCGGAGACTACATGACTATACTTGTGACAGGTGGCGCTGGTTATATTGGTTCACATACCGTTTTACAGTTAATTGAGGGCGGATATGATGTGGTTGTGCTTGATAACCTGAGTAATTCATCTCAAGAGTCACTTCATCGTGTTGGTTCTTTGGTTTCGAAAAAAATTCCATTCATTGAAGCTGATATCAACGATAAACAAAAACTTGAAGAAGTTTTTAAAAACTACGATATCGATGCAGTGATTCATTTTGCAGGATTAAAATCTGTGGGTGAATCGGTAAAAAAACCGCTGGAATATTATATTAATAATGTCAGTGGGACCCTCACCCTGCTTGAAGTTATGAAGCAAGCAAGTGTTTATAAGTTCATTTTTAGTTCGTCCGCAACTGTTTATGGTAACCATTCTCCGGTTCCCAACCTGGAGGAATATCCTATTGGAAATGCTTCCTGCCCCTATGGTACTACTAAAGTCATGCTGGAGCAGGTTTTATCAGACTACGCGAAATCTGATGATAAATTGAAGATTATTGCTCTTCGTTATTTTAACCCTACAGGCGCACATCCTAGTGGTCTTATTGGGGAGGACCCGAACGGCATTCCAAATAATCTTGTCCCTTATATTTCTCAGGTTGCTATTGGAAAATTAGAAAAATTGTCCGTTTATGGTGGCGATTATGAAACCATTGATGGAACAGGGGTACGCGACTTTATCCATGTAGTAGATCTTGCCTCAGGCCATGTTAGTGCTTTAAGGCATATTGATAAATTACAAGGATATGACGTTTTTAATCTTGGCACCGGCAATGGTGTATCAGTTTTACAAGTAATTGATGCCTTTGAAAAGGCAAGTGACAAGAAAGTTAACTATGAAATTGTCGCCAGGCGAGAGGGCGATATAGGATCTTCTTGGGCTGATGTCTCTAAAGCAGAAAGGGTTTTAGGCTGGAAAGCCAAGTACAATATTGAAGATATGATGGCTCATACCTGGAATTGGCAAAAGCAAAACCCTAATGGCTATGGAAGCTAGTACTTATCTATTTAATATCATAATGGCGTATCAATGAATTTATTTTTCATAGTCGATAAGTTGGATTGGGCATTCGGAAAAATAGCCCAAAATATAGCAAAAGAGTTGAGTGACTTTAATGTAAAAATAGTTTGCACCGATGATTTTAAAACGGTGGCGGACCTTGTTTTACACTTGGATAAAAACGTAAAAGAAAAGAGTATCTTACACTTTTTCTGGCGTGACTATCTCATGGAAGTGATGAACTTCACTCAGCGGAATCCCCAGTATAAAGAAATTTTGATCAGCAATATTGTCACCACACATATTCCTGATCACCTATTCACTTATGATGATATCGCGAACTATGAGAGACGAATTCCTCTTATGAATTTTGTGGATGGGTATTTTGTTACATCCGCAAAGTTGAAAGAGCTATATTCTGAACTGTCTGATTTTCCACCTCCTCATAGTGTTATCTATGATAATCCAGAAATTCCTATGAGCGAAGGAAATAGTCATGATAATAGCGATAGAAAAAAACTCGTATGGATTGGAAATAGCAAATGGGGCGAATATCTTGGTTATAAAGATTATAAAGGCCTGAATAAAATAGTTTTGCCGGCTCTGGATAAATTAAAAAAATCTGGATATACGTTTGATTTTATTGAGTTTGATAGTTCTAAGGGCAAGACCGAACGTGAAGTAATTCTTAAAACACTGTCTGATGCAGATATTCTACTCATCAGTTCTGAATGTGAAGGTACGCCATTGCCACTTCTTGAAGCAATGGCAAACAGTTGCGCTATTGTGTCAACAGACGTCGGCATAGCAAATGAAGTGTTACCTGAAAAGCAGCGGCAGTATATTGTGTCTCGGGATGCCGAGGCATTTTATGATTCTTTGAGAAATCTTCTTGATGATCAACGTGGTCTTAAAGAATTACAAAGAATGAATTATTTAGCATATCGTCAGCAATTTGTAGATGATGGCCTTATAGCTGATAAATGGGCATTGTTCTTCAAAGACATGTGTTCAAAATCGCAAAATGAATTTAAGAATATATTCCTTCGCGAGCAGAAAGCGCCATCGTTGAAAGAACGTTTAATTTCAAAAACTATTTATAATCTAAGCAGGCTTGCTCTCCGTTTGAATTTGATGAATACGCTGAAGCAATACAGTCTGCTACGAAAAATATATTATAAGGTTGCTGGTACAACTACCAATCAAGTTGATTATGATTTGTTGGATGAGTTCTATAGCAATGCAATAGCGGATAAAGAAGTCTTAGCATTTTACTCGGCCTATTGGTCTGGTGTTGCCACATCAACAGCCAGTTTCTTTAAAGATGATAGTATCCAATATCCGTACTATTCATATGAGTTCCCACAAGTTTCTAACCATGTCTATCTAAACAGGTTGGCTGAAAAACTTGCTGCTTCGAAGACACTAAAAAGTGTGATCATGAGCGGTGGAACACAATTACAAATGGAACTTGCTAAAAAGATTAAGGAATTAAATCCAAAAATAAAAATATTTTTTGCATGGCATGGCTCACCTGCTCAGTGGGTTGACTCCTCGCAATATTCAACTTTTGATGGATGGTATGAACTTTATCGGGAACGGATTGTTGATGGGGTCATCTCGTTTAAGCCTGAGCTAGATGAAATACTTAATGCATACGGTATTCGTGCATTCTCAGTATCGAACTATGCTGTATCAGGCACTTCGTTTTCTAAAAAGTTAGCTGTACCTGATTCGGGCAATTTCCGCGTCGGTTTGTTTGCCGCAATGTTCAGTTGGTATAAAAATCCATTTCCTCAGTTACTAGCGATTGGTTCATTAAAAGGGTGTGAGTTGGTTACCAACTTGCATCTTGAAAATAATATGAAGTGGATTACCTCAAACATCAAACTTACGGCATTATCAGAGAATTTAAATAATAAGCGGTTTATCGAGCTGCTATCTCGTTTACATGTTGTGTGCTATGTAACGAATACGGAATGTTCACCAATGATCGCGCTGGAATCAGCAAGCGTTGGAACGCCATGCGTTGTAGGTCCAGCCGGAAACATATATAAAGGTTTTCCTGAGTTAGAATTGTATTTGGTTGAAAAAGAGGTTGATAATCCAACTGCAATCAGGAATCGGTTACAATTAGTTCGTGATAATTACGCGGAAGTTAAGGTTTTACTTAACGCATTTGTTTTGGAATACAATTCCAGATTAGAACTAATTAAAGAGAAGATGTATAAAGAGCTGAAGCAATGAAAGAATCATTAACAGATATATATTCGTCAATAAAATCCTGGCATCTTTGGACTACATTAGGTTGGTTGGAATTAAGGCAGAGATATAAAAGATCCATTGTTGGACCGTTTTGGATTACATTAAGTATGGCGGTCCTTATTATTGCTTTAGGGGTAATTTATGGAGAACTATTTAAATTAGAAGTTAAAGAGTATCTCCCGATGCTAGCAGTTGGTTTGGTGTTCTGGAACTTTATTAGTGGCGTTATAAATGAAGGGTGTGTAACTTTCATATCGTCCAGCTCTTTTATAAGTCAGTTACCAACTAAAAAATTCATATACATTATGCAAATGTTATGGCGAAATTTTATGATGCTTTGCCATAATATAGTAATAGTGATTGGTGTGTTGATTATATTCAACGTCTTTTCGTTGAAGAATTTCCCGCTTTTTATACTTGGATTTATGATCGTAGTTGTTAATCTGATCTGGATTGCAACTTTATTTGCAGTAATTTCTGTACGTTTTAGAGATTTTCCGCAAATGGTCATGAGTTTTATGCAGGTTGTCTTTTATATAACGCCGATATTATTTTCTGGAACAATGTTGGCTAAATATAGCTTGCTGCTGAAGTTAAACCCATTTGCTTGGTTTATCGAGATTATTCGCTCGCCTTTAGTAGGGAAAATGCCCGAGTTATACTGCTATTATAATTCTATTATCCTTGCATGCGTAGGAACAGTTATCTCACTAATTACATTTGCAAAATGTAGAAATCGCATTGCATATTGGGTGTAAATTATTATGTCTCATTTGATTGACTTAAAAGATGTGGGTGTCGAATTTCCCATTTACGACGCTAAAAGTAGATCGTTTAAATCGCAGGTGGCTAACTTAACCCGCGGTGTTATTTCTTCAAAAAAAGAAAGCAGCACGGTTACGGTTAAATCATTAGACGGTTTAACGTTTAGTCTGAAAGAAGGTGATAAACTCGGACTTATTGGAAACAATGGCGCGGGAAAATCTACGCTACTGAAGCTGTTGGCTGGTATCTATGAACCAACCTCCGGCACAATTAAAAGAAAGGGTAAGATAGTTCCACTGTTGGATATCGCTCTAGGAATGGATGATGATTCCACAGGATACCAAAATATAAAACTACGCGGTTTGTTACTTGGTATGACGAATGCAGAAATCGAATCCAAAATAGAAGAGATCGCTTGCTTCACAGAACTAGGTGATTACCTGAATCTACCAATTCGTGTCTACTCTACCGGGATGCGCGTGAGATTAGCATTTGCAGTATCAACTTCAGTTGATCCAGATGTACTTTTACTCGACGAAATTATTGGGACTGGTGATGCTTCTTTCTTAAATAAAGCAAAGAAAAGATTCCAGGAGTTGCAGGAGAGGGCAAAGGTTGTTGTGCTATCTTCCCATGACAACAATGTCATTCTGAAAACTTGTAATAAAGTTCTGTGGTTAGAAGGTGGTAAACCAAAGATGATTGGAGATCCGGAAGAAGTATTAAATAAATATATGGATAGCGTAGTTTAAAAACATAGGTGGTATGAGTGAAGATTGATTATGTCATTACAGGCATGGATGTCGGAGGCGCTGAGATGCAGGTTGTCGAATTGCTTCTTGAGCTTCAAAAATGTGGGCATTCTGTTCGATTAATTTCGCTTACACCACCAGTTGATTTGATTGATAAGCTAATCAGTAATGACATACCAGTTGTTTCATTGGGTATGAAATCAAAATTAGCTTTACCTATGGCTGCATTTAAATTAGCAATGTTGATCAGACAAAACTCTCCAGATATTGTGCATTCGCATATGTTTCATGCCAATATCTTGGTACGTTTCGTAAGAGCACTCTTGGGAAGGCGTTCATCTATTATTTGTACTGCACACAGCGTTCGTGAAGGTGGCAGTGCCAGAGACTGGCTCTATCGTTTGACTAATAAATTAAGTGACTTGAATACAGTTGTTAGCGATGCTGCACGGCAGCGATTTATTAACGACAAAGTATTTCCACCTGAGAAAACACTTACTGTTTATAATTGTATCAATATTGATCATTTTTGTATCATCGATAGACAGGGCAGGAAACGATTTCGCTGGATAACAGTTGGGCGGCTTGTAAAAATAAAAAACCAACTGTTGATTTTGCAAGCTATGATGCAGTTGCCACATAGTGAACTCATCATAGTTGGAGAGGGCGAAGAACGGCTTACATTGCAAACATTTATCGATCAAAATTCTCTCAGCGAGCGAGTTACTCTCTTGGGAAAAAAGGATAATGTTGTTGATTATTACCATGATTCCGATGCCTTTGTGCTGGCCTCTGACTATGAAGGTTTTGCTCTTGTCGTTGCCGAAGCTATGGCATGTGGATTACCAGTGGTCGCAACAGATTGTGGTGGGCCAGCAGAAATTATTGGAAATGGACAGGATTTTGGCATAACAATATCGGTTAATGATGTACATCACTTAACTGCAGCGATGCAACAGATTGAATCATTAGATATCGAACAACGTAAAGGAAGCGGCTATCGTGCTCGGGAAAGAGTCATTGAGAAATTTTCTGCTAAAAAAATCGTATCTCAATGGGAAGATATATACCTGTGCATACAGAAAAACAGAATTTAGAACTCACCTATGAAAATAGCATTAATCGGTACTACAGCAGAAAGTCTAATCCAATTCAGAAAAGAACTGATTAATTTATTACATAAAAATGGCCACGTTGTATATGCATTTGCAATTGACTATGATGATGTGACAAAAGAAAAAGTTAAATCATTTGGCGCTATACCAGTACATTATTGTTTCAGTCGTACAGGGCTAAATCCATTTTCTGATGTTATCAACACCTATAAATTATATAAAATTTTAAAATCACTTAAGTTAGACTTGGCATTTTCTTATTTTTCAAAGCCAGCCATTTTTGGTACTTTAGCAGCAAAGTTCGCAAGAATACAAAAACGATATGCGATGCTTGAAGGTCTTGGTTTTTTCTTTACCAATTCTGGAGGACAGGTTTCATTACGAACTAAATTACTAAAAAAAAATATTGGTTTCGCTTTACAAAGTGAGTTTCAGACACATTGAAAGTCTAATCTTGCTTAATGCGGATGATAAGCGAGATCTTTTAGTTAATGAAAAAATTCAAGTAAAAAAGGTACATATATTAGGGGGGATTGGATTAAATATGTCTGATTATCCCTACTGCCCACCTCCTGTCGAGCCAGTGTCTTTCATTTTTGTCGCCAGATTTTTGCAAGAAAAGGGAGTTTATGAATTTATTGAGGCTGCAAAAATAGTCAAAAAGAAGTTTCCTGAAACTCATTTTTGTATGCTGGGCCATCTGGATCTTCATAACCCGGGAAGCTTAACTATAGAACGACTTAATGATTTGAAATGTAATAACATCATTGAGTTACCTGGTCATGTTGATAACGTACAGGAGTGGCTTGCTAAAGCGAGTGTATTCGTATTGCCTTCCTGGCGTGAAGGGTTTCCGAGAAGTACACAGGAGGCTATGGCCATGGGCCGCGCTGTCATAACCAGCGATGTGCCAGGTTGCCGAGATACAGTGGTTGATGGCGTTAATGGATTTTTGATTAAGCCACGTTCTTCTCATGCCTTAGCCGAAAAAATGCTCTGCTTCTTACATCAACCTGAGCTAATTACCCAAATGGGGAATGCAAGTCACCAAATAGCTTTACAACAATTTGACTCAAGTATAGTTAATTCGAAGCTAATGAAGATACTACGTGTAGATTTTGAAAATACAAAATCTAATGTCTGTTAAATCATATAAATACAACTTTATAAAAAACACAATTTAGTAAGAAGATTATGGAAAGATTAAATTTGAGTGAAAAACCTGCTCACTCTTTACAAGAATCGGCTATTCATTGTGCCAGATATGCTAATATCTTACATCTTGTTAAAGATAAAGTAGTTCTGGACATTGCCTGTGGTGAGGGATATGGCTCAGCACTATTAATGAAAGCAGGAGCTAAACGAGTTGTGGGGGTGGACATCTCTGAAGAGTCAATTGAGCGTGCAAAGGAACTTTTTGGGGAATATGATGTAGAGTATATTGTAAGTGATGCAAATACCATCTCAGAGCGTTATGGCGAAGACTTTTTTGATATAGTTGTTTCAATTGAGACAATAGAACACATCAATACCCCTGACGTCTTTCTTAGTTCTATCAAAAAAACTGCTAAAGAAAATGCGATTTTCTATATAACTTGCCCTAACGATTATTGGTACTATCCAAATAATGAACAATCTAATCCTTATCATGTACGAAAGTATACTTTTCAAGAATTCAAAGAGCTTAGTACAGGGGTTTTGGGTAATAATGTCCAATGGGCATATGGTGGTTCTGTTTTTGGATTCGGCACAGTCTCTGCTAACAATCGAGGTCTTGAAAAGATAGGTTCTTCATGGATGGAAATAAGCGAGTCAGAAAATTCAATTAATGTTTTAAACACAGAGATTGACGCTGTTAATGAAAATAATTGTAGTTTCTTTGTGGGCTTATGGAATGCGCCTGAAACAAACTTTAGCAACAGTACATTTCCAATAAGTATGGATGCTTATTCGCGCATGACAGAAGAGTTTGAGTCGAATGTAAGTCTGGTACTTCGTGAAGATCAGGTGGAAAATAAAAAAGCTATATCAATATTAAAAAAAGATATGAAACAATTAACAATGAATTTGAGAAAATCAAATCTTTTATTATCTGCATTAAAAATTGAAAATGATGTGCTGCGTACGAATATTTACGAATTGCAACACCAACTCGCCAAACAAATTGCGATGTATAATGAAGTAACAAGTGAAAAAAATATTTTAGAATTAAAAAACGCCGATTTAATTTCGTTGCATGAGGATTTAGCATCTAAAAATTCATCATTGATGGAAAGAATGTCGCAAATGGAAATCCCATATTATCGATACTTAAGACTCTCTGCTCTTCTTCCGGATTTTTTGAAAAAAATTATACTAAAAATTGTGCGTTTTATCAGGAAATAAAATATGTCTGCACGTTTAAAATTATTACCTGGGTTAAAATCAACTGAGTATGTGTATTCAGATCTTCATGCTTTACTTGATACTAATGGTGGGAGTTCCTTAGGTCCGAACATTGGTAGTGATGGTTCTAACCTAACAATAACATGTTTATCGATGAGTAGAGTTTTTCTTACTGAAAAACTTGTTAATTCTATATATCAGCATGTGCCTTATTTTAAAGGTGAGATTCTGATTGTTGATAATGGCAGCACAGTAGAAGAACTTTCAATTTTACAAAATTTAAGTGATACGATCCCATTAAATATTAGAGTTGTCGAGCTTGGTAATAATTTTGGCGTAAGTGGTGGAAGAAACAAAACTTTAGAGCATATAAAAACAGAATGGGCAATGTTTCTAGATAATGATATTTATTTCATAAATAATCCACTTCCGAGATTGCAAAAAGATATTTCAAGACTTGGTTGTCATTTTATCAATATGCCATTGCTTGATTCTGACGGAGAAACATTATTCGCAAATGGAGGGAATGTTTTCCTCGATATTGATGATGATTCGGTGCATGTTGTTGCAGGAAGTGCATGTATTCAGGAAAAAACAATTACATATGATGGTGAAGGCTTCCTTTCTACATTTCTTTTTGGTGGTGCGAGTGTTATTAAAATCGCGACCCTGAAAAATTTAGGGAAGTATGACGAAAATATGTTTATTGGGTTTGAAGACATTGATTTATCGATCCGTCTTTACCAGTCAGGAATGAAAGTTGGTACATGTGGTGCAATTTCTTTAATCCATGATCACCCGAAGCCTAGTTCTAACAAAGATAAAGATTATGAGAAAATTCGCTTCACGCGAAGTATCTTAAAAGAATCCGCGGATTATCTTGAAAACAAATGGGGAATGGTTTTCTGGTCAGCTCCAGTTGATGATTGGTTGGAAGAGAAGCAACGTAGTTTTGAACTGACAACTCAGCATAATGATAATTTGTCCCAATTCGATGACAATAAAAAAGGCGCGACTTATGATTTATCTGTGTCAAAACCGAAAATTGCATTGATTATTGATACTGAAAACTGGGCATTCTCAAATATTGCAAATCAAATAGTCAATTATCTGTCAGATTCATATGACTTTACAATAATACCAACTGAAATTGTTGATAATATCAGTCAGGTTATTATGATGACTAGAAATTATGATATAACACATTTCTTCTGGCGTGAATCGCTTAGACTTATATATGATGAATATTATATAAACTATAACCGGACTATCGGATTTGATGAGCTCAGCTTTAAAAAAGAGTTCTTGGATGGAAGAATAATAACCAGTAGCGTTTATGATCATTTATTCCTGGATGAGCAAGCTATAAAATTAAGAAAGACATTTTATAACGATTTAATAACTGCTTATACGGTTAGTTCATCAAAACTATATGACATCTACTCATCCATAGTTGAGTATCCTAAGCCATCAGTTCTTGCGGAAGATGGGGTTAATTTAAAACTATTTTATCCAATTAATCTTGAACGTTTTGATAATATAGAATCGAGGGCCTTGCGCGTAGGTTGGGCTGGGAATTCTAAATGGGCGGGAGAGTTAGAGGATTTCAAAGGTTACCATTCTTTATTAAAGCCTGCAGTTGAGCAATTACAATCAGAAGGATTAAATATTGAATTAGTCCTTGCCGATCGTCAACTCGGATTTATTCCTCATGATGAAATGGTAAAATATTATAGCCAAATTGATGTATATGTCTGTCCTTCAAAAATTGAAGGCACACCAAACCCTGTCCTTGAGTCTATGGCATGTGGCGTTCCCGTGATAAGTACTGATGTTGGTGTGGTCAAAGATGCTTTTGGTGAGATGCAAAAAGAATGGATTTTACCAGTTAGAAGCAAGGATACTTTGATAGATAAACTTAGAGATTTTTATCATAAGCGTAATTCAGTGGTAAAATGTCTATCTTCAGAAAATTTGCAACAAATAAAAAAATGGGATTGGAAAGTTAAGTCTGAGAACTTTCGGACTTTTTTCGACAAAGTACTAGAATCTAAAAGGCACAGCGAGATAAGCAATAAAATGTGATCAAGATATCATTTGATCCCTGGTCCTAGTTTTTTTATCATTATCGCAACTTAATAAGCTCATGGTATCTATACCTGACAGGAGTATGTAATGTCTAAGCAACAGATCGGCGTCGTCGGTATGGCAGTAATGGGGCGCAACCTGGCGCTCAACATTGAAAGCCGTGGTTATACCGTTTCAGTATTCAACCGCTCCCGTGAAAAGACCGAAGAAGTGATTGCTGAGAATCCGGATAAGAAACTGGTTCCTTACTACACGGTAAAAGAGTTTGTTGAATCACTTGAAACTCCTCGTCGTATCCTGTTAATGGTGAAGGCGGGTGCGGGTACGGATGCTGCCATTGATTCCCTGAAGCCGTACCTGGAAAAAGGGGACATCATCATTGATGGCGGCAATACTTTCTTCATGGATACTATTCGCCGTAACCGGGAGCTGTCTGCCGAAGGTTTCAATTTCATCGGCACCGGCGTATCCGGTGGTGAAGAGGGGGCGCTGAAAGGTCCGTCTATTATGCCTGGCGGTCAGAAAGAAGCGTATGAGTTAGTTGCTCCAATATTGACCAAAATCGCGGCCATTGCTGAAGATGGCGAACCGTGCGTGACCTATATCGGCGCTGATGGTGCAGGTCATTACGTGAAAATGGTCCACAATGGTATTGAGTACGGTGACATGCAACTGATTGCTGAAGCTTACTCATTATTGAAAGGTGGTTTGAACCTAAGCAACGAAGAACTGGCTAGCACCTTCACCGAGTGGAATAACGGCGAACTGAGTAGCTACCTGATCGATATCACCAAAGATATCTTCACTAAAAAAGATGAAGATGGTAAATATTTGGTGGATTTCATCCTGGATGAAGCGGCGAATAAAGGGACGGGTAAATGGACCAGCCAGAGCTCTCTGGATCTCGGTGAACCACTGTCTCTGATTACTGAGTCTGTGTTTGCACGCTACATCTCTTCACTGAAAGATCAGCGTGTTGCTGCCTCTAAAGTCCTGTCCGGTCCTAAAACTCAGCTTGCAGGTGATAAGGCAGAATTTATTGGGAAAGTACGTCGTGCGCTGTACCTCGGTAAGATCGTGTCTTATGCTCAGGGCTTCTCACAGCTGCGTGCCGCATCTGACGAGCATAATTGGGATCTGAACTACGGCGAGATTGCAAAAATCTTCCGTGCGGGCTGCATCATCCGCGCGCAGTTCCTGCAGAAAATCACCGATGCCTATGCTAAAAACCCTGGTATTGCAAACCTGCTGCTCGACCCGTACTTCAAGAACATTGCCGATGAATACCAACAGGCGCTACGTGATGTTGTTGCGTATGCTGTGCAGAATGGTATCCCGGTACCGACATTTTCTGCTGCTGTCGCTTATTACGACAGCTATCGTGCAGAGGTGTTACCTGCAAACCTGATTCAGGCCCAGCGTGATTACTTTGGTGCGCATACTTATAAACGTACTGATAAAGAAGGTGTATTCCATACGGAATGGCTGGATTAATTAACAACGTTTTATATCTTCTGTTTTAACAATAAGTCCATCCGAATGGATGGCCTTATTGCATGTAAACCTTTTATAGCATTAGAGTTGTCTCTTGGTTTTAATATCTGAAGAGAATAACATAAATGCGTTCTACTTAAGGCATTAATGCAATCATGCGTAAAAATATAATAATTGTGGGCGGTGGTTTTTTTGGTATGTACCTCGCTGAGCAATTTTCTCTTTTAGGGCATGGAGTGAAACTTTTCGAAAAAGAGAAGAATTACATGTCCCGCGCATCATATAACAACCAGGCGCGTGTGCATAATGGCTACCACTACCCCAGAAGTATTTTGACTGCTTTACGTTCACGTATCTCTTTCCCACGTTTTGTTGATGAATTCCGTGACTGCATTGATTCCGACTTTGATAAATACTATTTAATCAGCGAAATGTTAGGAAAAGTGTCTGCCAGCCAGTTTCGCATGTTCTGTGACCGCATTGGTGCTGATTGTGATTATGCGCCAGCGAAAATCCAGAACATGGTAAATCCAAAAATGATTAATGCCTGTTTTACGGTTAAAGAATTTGCGTTCGATGCCTTCAAGCTCCGTGAACTTATGTTAAAGAGGCTGGATAGTTCAAATGCTGAATTCTACTGCGGCTATTCCGTTGATAAAATCGAAAAATTGGAAAATGGCATTAAAACTCAGGTCAGAGATATAATCTCCGGTGAAGTGCAAGAATATGTTGCTGACCACGTGTTCAATTGCACTTATTCACATCTGAATTATCTTCTGGATAATTCAGGGATTGAACTGATCCCCTTGAAGCACGAGATGACCGAAATGTGCCTGGTTGATGTGCCGGAAGTGTGCAAAAAAGCTGGTTTTACCATCATGTGTGGCCCGTTTTTCTCCGTGATGCCATTCCCATCCGTTGGATTGCATTCATTTAGTCACGTGCGTTATACACCTCATTATGAGTGGCACGATAAGCCCGGTGAAAAGTACCTCGATTCACATGCGAAATTTGATTCCGATACGAGAACTAGTGCCTGGAAATATATGATTAAAGATGCCTCACGTTACATGCCAATTTTGAGTGAGTGCCGTTATGAGCGTTCTCTGTGGGAAGTGAAGACGCTTCTCCCACGCAGTGAAACAGATGATTCCCGCCCGATTCTCTTTAGACCGAATCATGGAATGCAGGGTTTTCACTGTATTATGGGGGGCAAAATAGATAACGTATACGATGCCTTTGAAGCTATTAAAAATATGAACGTTATTTAAAAATTTAGAGACTACACAAGTGAAAAGTGAATCTTTTGTTTCGGTCGTTTTAAATACGCACGACCTATCGAATGAATTAACAAATAAATTGCAGCAGATCCAGTCCTTACTCGACGATAATTATACCGACTACGAAATTTTAATTGTTTCTAAAGGACCATATCGTGATGTGCCAAGAACCTCTGCGATCGACAATATTTTACAAACTATTCCAAGCGTGCGTTTCCTGCAACTGTCGGGCTGTGTTCATGATGATGTGGTGTGGGCTGCAGGTCTTGAGAATGCGATTGGAGACTTTGTGATTCTATATGATCATCTGACGGATCCTGTTGATATCATTCATCGTGCCGTGGAAGAGTGTAAGTCCGGCTCCGATGTCGTTGTAGGTGTCTCAACCCAGTCTCTTCCGTGCGCGTACCGCATTATGCGTGATACGGCATCGCGTATTTTAAAAGCGATCGATTACCATATCCCTAAAAACTCAACAGGTTTTCGTTGTCTCAGTCGCCGTGCGGTGAATGCGGTAACGGACACTGGTCGTTTTCACCACCAGTTCTATATGCGCATTCAGAAAACGGGCTATCCCGCCAGTGAACTGACTTATCAGCCTGTTAGTGAAACGCATGTTAAGCGTTCTATCACATACGGTTTTCGCAATTTAGTGCGTCTGATGGTCTTTAACTCTTCTCGTCCGTTGCGCTGGATGTCAATTGTTGGCACAGTAGGTAGCCTAAGTGCGCTGCTTTTTGCGGTTTATAGTATTATCGTGAATCTAATCAATGGCCATGTTGTGGAGGGTTGGACCACCACGGTTTTGTTTATGTCCATTCTGTTTATGCTGCAGTTTATTATGTTGGCTTTTTTCGGGGAATATCTCAGCCGTTTGCTGGATGACCGAAGTGAACAGGCAGCATATTCCGTCGTGTTTGAGAAAAATAGTGCTGTCATGGTTAACCAGGACCGCGTTAATGTGCTAAATGATGCGACTGTCGAAAAGGCTAATCTGGTGCAAACCGGACGCGACCGCTAAATACTGGAGAGATCATGACTAAGGCTTTGATTGGTTATACCGGGTTTGTAGGCACGACGCTCTTAAAGCAAACCAAATTTGACGATTTTTACCGTTCTACGAATATTAATGATATTAAGGGTAAAAAATTTGATCTGGTTGTCTGTGCCGGTGCGCCAGCGAAAAAATGGATCGCAAATGCTGATCCCAAAGGCGATCAGGAAATTATTGATTCGCTGATTGACTGCCTGGATAGTATTGAGTGTAAAACATTTATCCTCATCAGTACGGTGGATGTATTCAAATCACCCAATGGCGTTGATGAGAATTCCGTGATCGATACGCAGGAACTGCATGCCTATGGTCTGAATCGCTATCGGCTTGAGCAATTTGTTTCAAAGCGGTTCCAACAGCATCTAATAGTCAGACTTCCTGGTTTAGTTGGTCCGGGGCTACGTAAGAATATTATTTTTGATTTTCTTAATGAGAATAACGTTGAGAAAATCGAAAGCCGTAGCATCTTTCAATTCTATCCTATGGTGAACCTTTGGTTCGATATTAAGATTGCGCTTGAGAACAAAATTAATCTTGTTCACCTGACGGCAGCCCCGGTTTCGGTTGCGAAAATTGCTCGAGATGGTTTCAATATTAATTTTGATGTGCAGCAGGCCGCACAACCTGTTACCTATGATATGCGCAGCGTGTATGGCCCACTGTATGGGGGCAGTGAGCATTACCAATATTCGGTGAAAGACACGGTGCAGGCTGTCAGACATTATGCGCAATCAGAGCCCCAAAAAATGCAGGAATATAATAAATGAGAATATCAATCTCCAACCTTGCTTGGGACGTTAAAGAAGATCTAGAAGTTGCTAATTTATTGAACTTATTTAACGTTGATGCGATTGATATTGCACCAGGTAAATATTTCCCGGAACCTGCTAGCGCGTCAATAGCAGATATTCATGCAGTTAAAGATTGGTGGCAGGAGCGAGGCATTGACATCATTGGCATGCAGGCACTGTTATTTGGTACTACAGGTCTGAATGTATTTGGTAGTGAATCTATCCAGAAAAAACTACTCGATCACTTGGCTGCAGTTTGCCGTATTGGAGCAGGACTAGGGGCTTCGCGACTGGTATTCGGTTCGCCCAAAAATCGGGATTGTTCTGGTCTATCAGTTAGCCAGGTGCGGGAGATATCTCGATTGTTTTTTCGTCAGCTTGGCGATATCGCCGCTGACTATGGAGTTATTGTTTGTCTTGAGCCAAATCCGATTGTTTACGGTGCAAACTTTATGACAACCAGCCTCGAAACCTGCAATGTTGTTAATGACATTGATCATCCAGCGATCAAAATGCAGCTTGATACCGGGGCGGTTATTATCAATCAGGAAGATATTTATGCTGTGGTGACACAAGCAAAAGATGTGATTGGTCATGTGCATATCAGTGAAGCGCAGCTTGCGCCACCTGGGGATACTTATTCGCACCATGAGGATATTGCTGCGCTAATCACATCTCAATTGCCTGCGCATCCTGCCACAATTGAAATGCTGGCAACCCAAAACGAGCCACATTTAGTTTCTATTCGTCGCGCGCTTCAACTCGTGACTTCTCTTTATCGTTAATAAGGTGCATTTACCTTGAAATGGTTAATTCTTATTCTGGGCATTGCATGTAATGCCTCGGCTAGCGTTCTGATCAAAATGGCAATGATGCCTCCGCGTAAATTTCCTTCCTTCGCGGATCCGTTTGCGTCGTTGAGTAACTGGCCTTTCTGGCTGGGTTTGGCACTTTATGGTGGGGCATTCTTATTCTATGCTGCGGCATTAGCCGTTTTCCCTTTGAATATTGCACATCCCGTTTTGACAACCGGAGCGGTTGCCGCAGTGGCGGTTTTATCCGTCCTTGTTTTTAATGAAACCTTCCACTGGACGACTATTGCTGGCGTGGTATTTGTCATCGTCGGTGTAGCGCTAATTACCTCAAAGGCTGCTTAATAATGGATTTATCGATGAAAAATGAAAAAAATTGGGAAGTCCCAGCTTGCGATATCACCTTGTGGACTAATAAAAAGCATGAAGCATGTGTAGTGATCCCGGTTATTAATGAAGGTAACCGAATCCTCAGTCTGCTCACGAAAATGAGTAATCTGAAAATTAATGATATCGCTGATATTATTATCGTCGATGGTGGTAGTACTGATGGCTCCCTTGAAAAAAAACGATTGCTATCTCTAGGGGTTTCTGGATTGATACTTAAAACAGGCCCAGGAAAGCTGAGTGCGCAATTACGTTGTGGTTATGCGTTTGTGCTTGAGCAGGGATATAAGAATATCATTACTATTGACGGTAATGACAAAGATGATCCTTCACCGATTCCTGAATTCCTCAACGCCCTGGAAAAAGGCTATGATTTTGTCCAGGCTTCGCGTTTTGTTAATGGTGGCGTTGCGGTGAATACACCAAAATCACGTGACTTCGCGATTAAATATATTCACGCACCGGCCCTAAGTTTAGCATCAGGGTTTCACTGGACCGATACCACACAAGGATTTCGTGCCTACAGCAGTAGATTGCTGTTAGATGAACGTGTAGCACCTTTCCGTAATGTTTTTATGACCTATGAACTGTTAGCCTATCTTTCCTATATTGCACCAAAATTAGGTTTTCGCTGTATTGAACTTCCAACCTCCCGTATTTATCCAAATGGAGAAGTGCCAACTAAAATTAGTAGCTTTAATGGGAATCTGAGTGTTTTGACAATCCTTTTCAAAGCTTGTTTAGGACGCTACAATTATAATCGGTGAAACTAATTAAATACGTTTATTTTTTAGAGGGTTTATTATATTTATAATATATTGTTAGTTGGTCCGCATTATGAATATTTTTGGTTTTCCCGTGAAAGTGTAAAAATTGAAGTTGTTTTTATATTATATTTATAGGTATGGTGCTGTGTTCAGCTTATGCATTTTATCTGGGGTGAATAAGTCCTGATTTTGTCTTTCAATATGACAATGCAGTTTCAGGTCGTGATAATTCATGGCATCCAGTGATTATGGCTTGGTGATGGCGAATCCTAGGTAATATAACAGATGGTCCAAGGTTATTTTTAGTTCAAGGTTTAATGCTGTTTGGGATTGGATCCTATTTCATTGTTGAGTTGTTATTAAAATATATCGGTTGGGGTGGTATAATTTTTCAGTTATAGGTTTTTTTTTGGGGTCTTTTTCCATGAAATTGTATAAAAGAGTATGTTCTTTGGTAATGTAATTATTTCGCCATGTGTATTTTCCGTTATCACAATTTCGCTATCTATATAGTGGTTATTAGTTTTGGTAATTAAGTTTTTCAATAATTCTGCGCTATTGCTGAACATGAATGTAGGTTTTTATAAGCCCGGACCTAAGTGTCTGGGTTTTTTTTGCCTAAATTCTTATTGATTTTAATTTTTTCCTTAATATTAACTTAATAATTGAGGTCTATAGTAATGAAGTAAATCTGAATTGTGCTGTCTTTCATTGACACTTCATCAACTCAGACGTTACAACTTTTAATACATGTCATGATGATACAAACATGATGAGCAAAAGTTAACACTGAGATAATGAAATGAAAATCACCATTTCTGGTACCGGATATGTTGGCCTGTCAAATGGTATTCTGATTGCTCAGAACCACGAGGTGGTCGCCCTGGATATCATCCAGACGAAAGTTGAGATGCTAAATCAGAAACAATCTCCGATTGTGGATAAAGAGATCGAAGAGTATTTGACGACCAAGTCGCTAAATTTTCGTGCAACGACTGATAAGTATGATGCCTACTGCGATGCGGACTACGTTATTATCGCCACACCAACAGATTATGATCCAAAGACTAATTACTTTAATACCTCAAGTGTCGAGGCTGTTATTCGCGACGTGGTTGCAATTAATCCAGATGCAGTAATGGTAATTAAGTCTACCATCCCGGTAGGTTTTACTAATTCTATTAAAGAAAAACTGGGTACCAGCAATATTTTCTTTTCCCCAGAATTCCTGCGTGAGGGTAAAGCACTATACGACAACTTGCACCCATCTCGTATTGTCATTGGCGAGCGTTCAGAACGCGCCGAGCGTTTTGCTGCTCTGCTACAGGAAGGGGCACTTAAGAAAGATATTCCGACCCTATTTACCGACTCGACCGAAGCCGAAGCTATCAAGCTATTCGCCAATACCTATCTGGCGCTGCGCGTGGCCTACTTTAATGAGCTGGACAGCTACGCTGAGACTCTGGGCCTGAACTCACGACAGATTATTGAAGGGGTATGCCTGGATCCGCGTATTGGCAACCACTACAACAACCCGTCATTTGGCTACGGCGGCTACTGTCTTCCGAAGGATACCAAGCAACTGCTGGCCAACTATGAATTGGTGCCGAATAACATAATCGGTGCTATCGTCGATGCTAATCGTACTCGTAAAGACTTTATTGCCGAATCTATTCTCGCGCGCAAGCCGAAGGTGGTGGGAGTTTATCGCCTGATTATGAAGTCGGGTTCGGATAATTTCCGCGCGTCCTCCATTCAAGGGATCATGAAGCGTATTAAGGCCAAGGGTATCACGGTAATCATTTATGAACCGGTGATGCAGGAAGATGAGTTTTTTAACTCCCGCGTAGTGCGCGACATTGAAGCCTTTAAGCAGGAAGCAGACGTGATTATCTCCAACCGCATGGCGGAAGAGCTGGCGGACGTGGAAGATAAAGTGTATACCCGCGATCTGTTTGGTAATGATTAAACGTTAGTTTTTGTACCGTTCCCGGCGACGCTTCGCTTGGCCGGGCTACGATAGAAAAAGCCCTCATGAGGGCTTCTTTTTTTAAGCCTTATAAAACTCGCGATTCTGTAAATAGACCCGTTTTAGTTCCATGCTTTTTTGAGATCCTAGCCAAATAATGGTGTTGTCGACAGCCTTCCTGGATGTTGAAGTGACCTACGAGGGTTGCCTGTGCTTAGGCGTGGGGATTCTCCAATGAATAACGTACGTCGGCTTGTGCCGCAAGATGGATGACGCGATCGAACTGTGCTTCGGCGGACAACGCAGCCATGTCGGCGTTATCGTCGAGATTCATTTTCACAAAACGGGCCCAGACGCGCCTGCTTCAGTCTAACATCGCAATCTGTCATTTAGGTTATCGAAAGGAAGACTAAAGAAAACCCGGCGCGATGTCCGGGTTGGGGAAGGGGATTACTGATGTCTTTTGCGTAAATTCTCAATCACCGTCGTCAGATCCAGGTCCTGATCCTGCAGCAGAACCAGCAGGTGATACATCAGATCAGAGGCTTCATTGGTCAGTTCGAAACGATCGTTCACGGTTGCGGCCAGCGCGGTCTCTACGCCTTCTTCGCCTACCTTCTGGGCAATACGTTTAGTGCCGCTGGCATACAGCTTCGCAGTGTAGGAGCTTGCCGGGTCAGCGGTTTTACGTTCGGCCAGTAGTTGCTCCAGTTGATACAGGAACAGCCATTGGTGGCTGGCATCGCCAAAGCAGCTTGAGGTGCCTTTATGGCAGGTCGGGCCAATCGGGTTAACCAGTACCAGCAGGGTGTCGTTGTCGCAGTCGGGCGCGATGCTCACCACGTTCAGGAAGTGACCGGAGGTTTCACCCTTGGTCCACAGGCGCTGTTTGGTCCGCGAGAAAAAGGTCACTTTGCCGCTTTCAAGCGTTTTATCCAGTGCTTCCGGGTTCATATAACCCAGCATTAGTACCTCACCGGAAACCGCATGCTGCACGATGACTGGCATCAGTCCGTCGGTTTTTTCCCAGTCCAGCTCGCGGCATTGTTGCTTCGTTAACATATCCTGATCTCCACGCCCTGTGTTGCCAGGTACGCTTTTAATTCGCCAATATTAATAATTTGCTTGTGAAAGACGGAAGCGGCAAGCGCGCCGTCAACGTCGGCGTCCCGGAAGGCTTCAAGGAAGTGTTCCATGGTGCCCGCGCCGCCGGAGGCAATCAGCGGTACGTGGCACACGTCGCGCACTTTTTTCAGTTGCTCCAGATCGTAGCCGTTACGCACGCCGTCCTGGTTCATCATGTTCAGGACGATTTCACCCGCGCCGCGCTTCTGTACTTCCTGCACCCAGTCCAGCGTTTCCCACTGCGTGACGCGGGTACGGCTTTCATCCCCGGTATATTGATTAACATGATATTTGCCGGTTTCAGCGTCATACCAGGTATCAATGCCTACCACGATACACTGCACGCCGAAGCGGTCCGCCAGGCGGGTGATAAGCTCCGGTTCAGCCAGCGCCGGGGAGTTGATAGAGATTTTATCCGCCCCGAAGGAGAGGATGCGCGCCGCATCGACGATGGATTTAATGCCACCGGCAACGCAGAACGGAATATCGATCACTTCCGCCACGCGAGATACCCAGCTTTTATCCACTACGCGGCCATCGCTGGAGGCGGTGATATCGTAGAACACCAGTTCATCTGCGCCTTCATCGGCATAGCGTTTTGCCAGCGGGACAATGTCGCCAATAATCTCGTGATTGCGAAACTGGACGCCTTTTACCACCTGCCCATCACGAACGTCCAGACAAGGAATTATGCGTTTTGCCAGCATTGAATGGCCTCCTCAACGGTGAACTTACCTTCCAGCAGGGCGCGTCCGACGATCACGCCGCGTACGCCGGTTCCACGCAGGGCTGCTACGTCCTCGATCCCTCCAATGCCGCCAGATGACTGGAATGCTACCTGCTGATATTTGGCGCACACTTCTTCATAAAGCGCGACGTTTGAGCCAGCCAGCGTGCCGTCGCGGGAGATATCGGTGCACAGCACGTGCTTCAGGCCGACGGGTAAATAGGTCTCAACCAGTTCTTCCAGAGAAACCCCGGAATCTTCCTGCCAGCCGCTAACCGCTACCTGTTTATTACCGCGCTTGTCAATACGAACGTCCAGCGCCAGTACCAGCGCGTCGGCGCCAAAACGGGCAAACCAGCTCTTGACTACCTCGGGGGATTTTACTGCCGTCGAACCTACCACCACGCGCGCCACCCCTGCGTCAAGCAGCGCCGCAACGTCCGATTCAGTGCGCACGCCACCGCCAACCTGTACCGGAACATTGACACCAGCGACCAGCGTTTTAATCAGTGGGATCTGCCGCTGCGCCGGGTCTTTCGCGCCAGTTAAATCAACCAGGTGCAGTACTTCGGCACCCTGAGCTGCGTAATCCTGTAAACGGGGGAGAGGATCGTTGCCATAATCACGTTGCGTTGCGTAATCGCCCTGATGAAGACGCACCACCGTGCCGTCGATTAAATCTAATGCCGGAATAATCATTACATCTCCAGAAAGTTTTTCAGCAACTGCGCCCCAGCCGCGCCCGAGCGTTCAGGGTGAAACTGCACGCCAAAGAAATTGTCCTTTTGTACTGCCGCGGTAAACGGTTCGCCGTAATGGCACTGGGCAATGGTCCACGGGTTCACCGGCATAGCATAGCTGTGTACAAAGTAGAAATATGCGCCATCTTCAATGCCCTGGAACAGACGATTTCCTGCCTGCGGATAGACGCGATTCCAGCCCATATGCGGCAGTGGCAGACCGAAATCGGTCATCTTCGGAACGTCCTGCTCAATAATGCCCAACAGAGAGACACCGTTACTCTCTTCGCTGCGGCGGCCAAGCAGTTGCATGCCTAAGCAGATCCCCAGTACCGGTTGCGTACAGGCTTTAATCAGTTCAATCAGTTCACGCTCGTGCAACTGGTCCATAGCCGCCTGGGCGGTACCGACGCCCGGCAGAAACAGTTTATCGGCACGTAGCACCACGTCCGGGTCACGGCTGACAACAGGGTCGTATCCATGGCGTGCGACGGCGGATTTCACCGAGTGCAGATTGGCGCAGCCGGTATCAAGGATCACCACGTTCATTACAGCACTCCTTTTGAGGAGGGCAGCGTATCGCCTTCTACGCGAATAGCCTGACGCAGCGTACGACCAAAGGCTTTAAACAGGCTCTCCACACGGTGGTGGTCATTTTTCCCTTTGGTTTTCAGGTGCAAGGTGACACCCATGGTGTAAGAGAGTGAACGGAAGAAGTGTTCAATCATCTCTGTGCTCAGATCGCCAACGCGCTGGTAGGTAAACTCCGCGCGGTATTCCAGGTGCGGACGCCCCGAGATATCCAGCGCGCAACGTGCCAGGCACTCGTCCATCGGCAGCACAAAACCAAAACGGTTGATACCGCGTTTATCGCCTAATGCCAGCTTTAAGGCTTCACCCAGCGCCAGACCGGTATCTTCAACGGTGTGGTGATCGTCAATATACAGATCGCCTTTGACGGCAATCTCCATGCGAAAACCGCCGTGGGTAGCGATTTGATCCAGCATGTGGTCAAAGAAGCCAACGCCGGTATTGATTTTGCTACGGCCTTCGCGGTCCAGCCAGACTTTGACGTCAATCTGCGTCTCTTTGGTATTGCGCTCAACGTGCGCGTAGCGGTCTCTTTTGGTCAACTGTTCGCCGATCATCGCCCAGTTCAGGGTGTCACGGTGGTAGCGTAATCCGCTAATGCCCATGTTTTCTGCGAGCTGAATATCGGTCGCCCGATCACCAATGACGTAGCTGTTTGCCACATCCATGGCCTGTTCAACCAGATACTGCTCAACCAGTTTCATTTTTGGCTTACGGCAATCACACGCGTCCGCTGGCAGGTGCGGGCAGATCAGCACCTCATCAAACGCGACGCCCTGAGAGGTGAAAATTTGCATCATCAGGTTATGCGGACCGTCAAAATCGGCCTGCGGGAAGCTCTGCGTACCGAGTCCATCCTGGTTAGTAATCATCACCAGCTTAAAGCCGGCTTTTTGCAGCTTCAGCAAAACGGGAACGACGTCCGGCTCGAAGGCGAGTTTGTCAAAGCGATCGACCTGAAAGTCACTTGGCGGTTCGGAAATCAGGGTTCCATCACGGTCAATAAAAAGATACTTCTGGCTCATACTTGCTCCGCACGTAAGGCGTCAATGACGCGCTGGCTCTCTTCGCGGGTTCCGACAGTAATTCGCAGGCAGCCGCTTAATGAAGGTTGTTTATTCTGATCTCGTAAGATAATGCCCTGATCCCACAAAGATTTAAATACGCTGCTTGATGCGGTGAAGCGCGCCAGAACATAGTTGGTTTCAGAGTCGAAAACCTGCTCTACACAGCGAATGGTTTTCAGATTCTCCACCAGATACTGACGCTCTTGCAGGATCTGCTCTACGCGTTGGCGCATGGCGGAAATCCCTTGTGGCGTCAGCGCCTGGGCGGCAATATCCGCTACCGGGGTAGAAAGCGGGTAGGGAGCAATCACCTTTAACAGTAGATTGATAACCTCTTCATTCGCCAGCGTAAATCCGCAGCGTAAACCGGCGAGAGCAAACGCTTTGGACAGCGTGCGTAATACTGCCAGATGCGGATACTCAGACAGCCAGCCTGCCAGCGTAGCCTGCGGACAAAACTCAATATAGGCCTCATCAGCGACCACGATGGCTTTACCCTGCGTCATTTCGAGCAGTGAACGTAGGTCCTGCGGATTTATCAGCTGGCCGGTTGGGTTATTGGGGCTGCATACGTAGACCACTTTCACGCCATCAAGCTTGTCCGCGATGCCTTGTAAATCCAGCTGCCAGTTATCCAGGGTCGGGACGGTGCGGCATTCAACGCCAATCGTTTCGGCGCTGACGCTGTACATGCCGTAAGTCGGCGGACAGTAGAGAATTGCATCTTTACCGGGTTCGCAAAAAGCGCGCACCAGCAGTTCGATCCCTTCATCTGCGCCGCGGCTGACCAGCACCTGCTCTGGTTTGACGCCAGCATATTGCGCGTAATTCTCAATTACGGCTTTCGGCTGACACTCCGGATAGCGGTTCAGCGTCTGCTGGCGTAGCTGGAACTCAACGGCGGTTGGGTACTCATTCGCGTTGAGCCACACGTCCCCGTTACCGCCAAGACGACGGGCAGACTGATAGGGCGTTAACTCGCGAACATTCTTACGGGCTAAATCAGTGACGCTGAGAAAGTTGTCAGTGCTCATGCTTGCTCCTTCAGGGCGTTAACGCGCAGGGTGACGGCATTTTTGTGGGCAGTCAGTCGTTCAGCAGCGGCCAGTGTTTCAATGGTGGAGGCCAGGGCAGAGAAACCTTGGGGAGTTAATTCCTGTACCGTCATCCGTTTCTGGAAATCAGCCAGCCCAAGGCTTGAGCAGGTTGCGGTATAGCCGTAGGTCGGAAGAACGTGGTTGGTGCCGGAAGCATAGTCGCCAGCCGACTCAGGAGACCAGTCACCCAGGAAGACCGAACCAGCGCTGGTGATATCGTCAACCAGTTCACGCGCGTTACGGGTCTGAATAATCAGGTGCTCCGGGCCGTAGGCGTTAGAGATGGCCACGCATTGCTCAAGGTCTCTGGCGACGATCAGTCGACTGGCGGCGAGCGCCTGACGTGCGGTGTCGGCGCGGGAAAGCTCGGCAAGCTGGCGTTCAACGGCTTTAGCCACGCCTTCGGCCAGCGTAGCGTCTGGTGTCAGCAGGATAACCTGCGAGTCGGGGCCGTGTTCGGCCTGAGAGAGCAGGTCGGAAGCAACAAAGTCAGGCGTCGCGCCGCTGTCGGCAATAACCAGCACTTCAGACGGGCCCGCAGGCATGTCGATAGCCGCGCCGTCAAGACGTTGGCTGACCTGACGTTTGGCTTCGGTCACATACGCATTGCCTGGCCCGAAAATTTTATCGACCTTAGGAATAGACTCGGTACCCAGCGCCAGCGCGGCAATGGCCTGCGCGCCGCCCACGTTGAACACCTCTTTTACGCCACACAGTTGCGCGGCGTAGAGGATTTCATCGGCAATCGGCGGCGGTGAGCAGAGCACCACTTTTTTGCAGCCAGCGATACGCGCCGGGGTCGCCAGCATTAATACGGTCGAGAAGAGCGGTGCCGATCCCCCAGGAATATACAGGCCTACGGAGGCGATAGGGCGAGTAATCTGCTGGCAGCGCACGCCAGGCTGAGTTTCAATATCCACCGGCGGCAGAATTTGCGCGGTGTGGAACGCATCAATATTACGCACCGCCGCCCGCATGGCTTGTTTCAGCTCGTCGCTCAGGCGGCTACTGGCTTGCTGAATTTCTTCTTCGGTGACGCGCAGCGCGCCGACCTCGGTTTTGTCAAACTTCGCACTGTATTCACGCAGCGCCCGGTCGCCGTTATTTTTGACGTTCTCAAGAATCTCGGCCACCGTGCGGCTAATGCTTTCAGAGGCGGATATCGCCGGGCGCATCAGCAGTTCGCGCTGCTGCTCGGGGCTACAGCTATTCCAGTCGATCAGGGTATTGAAGCTCATGGCTATCACTCCATCATCTTCTCAATCGGCAGCACCAGAATGGAGCTGGCGCCGAGCGCTTTCAGTTTTTCCATCGTTTCCCAGAACAGGGTTTCGCTGCTGACCATGTGCATGGCTACGCGCTGCTGGTCACCCGCCAGTGGCAGAATGGTAGGGCGCTCAGCGCCTGGCAGCAGGGCGATGACTTCGTCCAGACGTTCGCTCGGCGCGTGCATCATGATGTATTTTGATTCACGAGCCTGAATAACCCCCTGAATACGGGTCAGCAGTTTGTCGATCAGTTGTTGCTTGGCTTCGGCCATTTCGCCGTCGCGCTGAATCAGGCAGGCTTTAGAGCGGTAAATCACTTCCACTTCACGCAGACCGTTGGCTTCAAGCGTGGCTCCGGTTGACACCAGATCGCAAATCGCATCAGCCAGACCTGCGCGGGGAGCGACTTCTACAGAGCCGTTTAACAGACAGGATTTAAACGACACCCCTTTTTGATCAAGATAACGTTTAAGCAGGTGTGGGTAAGAGGTAGCGATACGCTTACCGTTCAGCGCTGCCGGGCCATCCCAGGCTTCATCAACCGGGGTAGCCAGCGAAAGACGGCAGCCGCCGAAGTCCAGACGACGCAGGGTAAAATAGCGAGGATCTTCACCCTGTGCCCGGCGGTTGAGTAGTTCCTCTTCGAGAACGTTTTCCCCGATGATGCCGAGATCTACGACGCCGTCCATCACCAGACCCGGGATATCGTCATCACGCACGCGCAGAATATCGATCGGCATATTCTCAGCCATCGCGATCAGGCGCTGGGTGTGAAGATTAATTTTAATGCCGCAACGGGCCAGCAATTCGCGTGAATCATCGCTTAAACGACCTGATTTCTGCATAGCTATGCGTAAACGGGTGTTATCTAACATTCTTTATTCCTCGTTATCCTGTCTGAATCAGTTTGGGTCACGCACAAAAAAAGCCCCCGGAAGAAATCTTCCGGGGGCTTTCTCATACGCTCATGCACCGCTGGAAGATTTAAATGTCTCCCAGCACACATCACCTGAAAGACTAGTCAGGATGATGGTGATGATGGTGTTTGAATTGAGCGCGTGTCATAAATTTTCTCGATGAATGTTTATTCATTTGATGTCTTTTAACCTAAACCACTTTAGCTACGGAAAGCAAGGGCTTTTTTTGATCATTAATTCATTTCATATTGATACTATGAATTGTCAGTCACTGTGGGCTAGCGTAGCCTTGCGTTATAGGCCAAAAGTCAGGAGAGAAGGCATGAAAAAGGTCGCAATTGTCGGTTTAGGTTGGTTAGGCATGCCGTTAGCTATGTCGCTGGCGGCGAGAGGCTGGCAGGTTACCGGCAGCAAAACCACATTGGATGGGGTGGAAGCGGCCCGCATGAGTGGTATAGAGAGCTACTCGCTGCGCCTGGAGCCTGAACTGGTCTGTGAGACAGACGATCTCGACGCACTGATGGACGCCGACGTGCTGGTTATTACGCTACCTGCGCGCCGTAGCGGTCCGGGGGAGACATTTTACCTGCAGGCTATGCAGGAGCTGGTCGACAGTGCGCTGGCGTACCGTATCCCGCGGATTATTTTTACCAGTTCGACGTCGGTCTATGGCGATGCACAAGGCATCGTGAAAGAAGGGACTCCGCGTAACCAGGTCACGGCAAGTGGTCGCGTTTTGAAAGAACTTGAAGACTGGTTGCACAATTTACCCGGCACTTCGGTGGATATTTTGCGCCTGGCCGGACTTGTCGGCCCAGGAAGACATCCCGGTCGTTTTTTCGCTGGCAAGACGGCGCCAGATGGACACCATGGCGTCAATCTGGTGCATCTGGATGATGTGGTTTCCGCCATCTCTTTGCTGCTGCAAGCGCCAAAAGGGGGACACATCTATAATATATGTGCGCCTATGCATCCGGCGCGCAATGTGTTCTATCCACAGATGGCCCGCCAGTTGGGGATGGAGCCGCCGGAATTTCGTGGCAATGAGGATAACGGTAAAGGTAAAGTCATTGATGGCAACCGTATTTGTAACGAGCTTGGGTTTGAGTACCAGTATCCTGACCCGCTGGTGATGCCGATGGAGTGACAGACCAGCAGAGTGCCGCTGATACCGCCAGGGGGCGAGTATGAAACCACTGCTGGACGTTCTTATCATCCTCGATGCGTTGGAAAAAGAGGGCAGTTTCGCTGCGGCGTCGGCAAAATTGTTTAAGACGCCGTCTGCGCTGAGCTACACCGTCCATAAGCTGGAAAGCGATCTTAATATTCAGCTACTCGATCGCAGCGGACATCGGGCTAAGTTTACCCGTACCGGGCAGATGCTGCTGGAAAAGGGGCGGGAGGTGTTGCACACCGTCCGCGAACTCGAAAAGCAGGCGATTAAACTTCACGAAGGCTGGGAGAATGAACTGGTTATTGGCGTAGATGATACGTTTCCCTTTTCGCTGCTGGCCCCACTCATCGAATCTTTCTATCAACACCACAGTGTGACGCGCCTGAAATTTATCAATGGCGTGCTGGGCGGCTCCTGGGATGCCCTCACTCAGGGGCGGGCGGATATTATTGTCGGCGCCACACATGAGCCGCCTGCCGCGAGCGAATTTGGCTTTGCGCAGCTAGGGGTTCTGGAGCAGGTGTTTGTGGTTGCGTCGCATCATCCGCTGGCGCAGGAACAGGAGCCGTTGAATCGTCGCACTATTCGGCGTTTTCGCGCGATTGTGGTGGGCGACAATGCACAGCATGCCAACGTCTCCGGCTCCCAGGTGCTTGACGATCAGGAAGCCATCACCGTTTTTGACTTCAAAACCAAGCTGGAACTGCAAATCAGTGGTCTGGGATGCGGCTATATTCCGCGCTACCTGGCACAGCGATTTCTGGAAAGTGGCGCTCTGATTGAGAAAAAGGTGGTCGCACAAATTATCTTTGAACCTGTGTGGATAGGTTGGAATGAACAGACTGCCGGGTTGGCCAGTGCCTGGTGGCGGGATGAGATTTTAGCAAATAGTGCTATTGCGGGGGTGTATGTTAAAACGGCTGCTGATAAATCAATCAGTTAAGAAAAAATATTCTTTTGTAGTAGCTTCAATCTCTTGTTATTTCTCTCCAAATTAGTGCAAAATACGCCGCTTGCAAAAAATGACATTAACCGACGTTTTAATACGCGTCGGTTATTTTTTTGCATCAAACCAATCATTCATAAAAGAGGCCGGGCTTCGTACCGGATAGATACTTACTTAAAAATCGACAGTTGTTGTCGCTGAGGATTAACAAAAAATGGGGCAATTTTTTGCTTACGCGACGGTTTTCGCCGTAATGGGGGATAACCATGTCGCATAACGCTACTCCAAACACCTCTCGCGTGGAATTACGTAAAACGCTTACGCTGGTTCCGGTTGTCATGATGGGCCTTGCCTATATGCAGCCGATGACGCTGTTCGATACATTCGGTATCGTATCAGGAGTGACCGATGGTCACGTCCCGACAGCTTACGCCTTTGCACTGATCGCCATCCTCTTTACCGCACTGAGCTACGGTAAACTGGTGCGTCGCTATCCGTCTGCAGGCTCTGCCTACACTTATGCCCAGAAATCCATTAGCCCGACCGTTGGCTTTATGGTGGGTTGGTCATCACTGCTGGACTACCTGTTCGCACCGATGATCAACATTCTGTTGGCGAAAATTTATTTTGAAGCTCTGGTGCCGTCGATACCGTCATGGATATTCGTGGTGGCGCTGGTGGCCTTTATGACCGCCTTTAACCTGCGCAGTCTGAAATCTGTTGCGAATTTCAACACCGTCATCGTGTTGTTGCAGGTGGTGCTGATTGCAGTGATCCTCGGCATGGTCGTTTATGGCGTGTTCGAAGGGGAAGGTGCCGGTACGCTGGCGAGCAGCCGTCCGTTCTGGTCAGGTGATGCGCATGTGATCCCGATGATCACGGGAGCGACTATCCTGTGCTTCTCGTTCACCGGTTTTGACGGTATCAGCAACCTGTCTGAAGAGACCAAAGACGCTGAACGTGTGATCCCACGGGCGATTTTCCTGACCGCGCTGATTGGTGGCCTGATCTTTATCGTCTCCACCTATCTGTTGCAGCTGTACTTCCCGGATATCTCACGCTTCAAGGATCCGGACGCTTCGCAGCCGGAAATCATGCTGTATGTCGCTGGTAAGTTCTTCCAGGTCGGCGCGCTGATTTTCTCTACCATTACCGTACTGGCGTCAGGTATGGCGGCGCATGCAGGCGTAGCGCGTCTGATGTATGTGATGGGGCGTGACGGTGTGTTCCCGAAAAGTTTCTTCGGTTATGTCCACCCGAAATGGCGTACTCCGTCCATGAACATCATTCTGGTTGGTGCGATTGCTCTGCTGGCAATTAACTTCGACCTGGTGATGGCGACGGCGCTGATTAACTTCGGTGCGCTGGTGGCGTTTACCTTCGTTAACCTGTCGGTGATCTCCCAGTTCTGGATCCGTGAGAAGCGTAACAAGACGCTGAAAGACCACTTCCAGTATCTGTTCCTGCCAATGTGCGGTGCGCTGACCGTTGGTGCGCTGTGGGTGAACCTGGAAGAGAGTTCAATGGTTCTGGGTCTGATCTGGGCCGCTATTGGTCTGATTTACCTGGCTTGCGTGACCAAAAGCTTCCGTAACCCGGTGCCACAGTACGACGAAGATATCGCGTAATAACTGTATTTAGATAAAAAAAACCGGAGACATGTTCTCCGGTTTTTTTATACGTGGGAGTTATACAATCTCTTGCGCATACTGCCAGAGTGACTTCAGCAGCATCAGTTTCCCTTTGTTATCTGCATATTGCTGGCTCAGCATCTGCAATTCATTGGCGTAATTTTGCAAAAACTCCGGCGTGAATATTTGACGACGATGGTCCAGCCAGCGCTGCTGTTCGGCTTCATCCAGCGTTCCGGGGAAGTTACGTGCGCGGTAGTTAAACAGCAGCTTTTCAATGCGCTTATCGACAAAGGAGATATCCAGCGCCGGTAAATTGCGCGGCTCAGTTTCCAGAACGATTTTCATCGCGGCACGATCGGCATCGCTGAAAAAACCATTGTACAACTGTGCGTCTACGTTATCTGATGGCGTAAAGGGTTCCGCATCGGCGAAGATGGCCACCACTTTGTCGCGAACCTGCGGGTTTTCGCGCAGTATTTTGAGATTATCCAGACAATGCTGGCGGTTAATGCCAAGGCGATCGGCATCTTCCGGGCGCAAGGTATTCGCCTGTGCCAGTACCGGGCATTTGTTGATGTGCACCAGTTTAACCGGCACGGCTGGGTTATCTCCCAGATCAGCTTTAGCAGTGTAGAGCCGCTCACGCAGCGCGTCGCTGTCCAGTTCCAGCAGCGGTGAAATATCACCGGCTAAGTCGACCATAATCACCGCGTTGCGATTCTCAGGATGCCAGGCTAATGGCGCCACCCAACTGGTGTTGCCGCGCCATGCGCCGAACATCCCCGAAACATGGACCAGCGGCTTCATTTGCGGGACATCAATCAGTGCGGCCAGCTTGTGCTTATTGCGATGGCTGTAGAGATAATCAAACAGGCGCGGCTGGCGCGACTTCACTAATTGCGCCATGGCAATTGTGGCGTATACATCGGCCATCGCATCGTGGGCATTGGCATGTTCAATACCGTTGGCTTTGGTCAAATGCTCCAGGCGAAAGCTGGGTAAGCCGTCGTCGTTTTCCGGCCAGTTAATTCCTTCAGGACGCAGGGCATAACAGGCGCGCATCACATCCAGTAGATCCCAGCGTGAATTATCGTGCTGCCAGCTCCAGGCGTAGGGATCGTAGAAATTGCGATACAGGATGTTGCGCGTCACTTCATCATCGAAGCGCACGTTGTTATAGCCCAGGATACAGGTTTTCGGCACGGTGAACAGGGCGTGGATGCGCGCAGTAAAAGCGGCTTCATTTTCTCCTTTTTCACGCGCTTCCTGCGGTGTGATACCGGTTATCAGCACCGCCTCAGGCTGCGGCAGATAGTCGTCTGCGGGTTTGCAATAAAAGACTTCAGGTTCACCGATGATGTTGAAATCGCTATCTGTGCGGATAGCCGCAAATTGCGCGGGTCTGTCCAGCGCCGGATGGGTACCAAAGGTCTCGTAATCGTGAAAGAGAAAACCAGGTTGCTGCTTGCCGTCATTCATTGTTCAGTTATGTCCGGGATCAATTTAGCGCTCGTCCAAGAATACCAAAAAATAGCGAGGTAATCAGCAAAGCGATTATCAATGCTGAATGATGTACGCAATAAAATTGAGATGAACAGGATTTAATAGAATTGATTAATAAATTTTGCACTGTTAAGGGACATTACTGGAATAAATTTTCTGAAATCTATGAGCTGATAAATAATATAAATGAGAACCATTATTGTTATTTAGTGCTGATTTGTTGTGTTCTGGAAATTTTAAAATTCTTTTATAAACAATGGTTTTTTATTTTGGCGGTTAACTGCTCTATATTCTAATGAAATGTGAGTGAGGTTAAAAATTAATAATTTAAACACCATATAATAATTGGATATATCTAATAACAGGAGGTTATATGAGCATTAGTCGGCGTAATTTTTTGCGAGGAGTGGGTATCGGTTGCTCGGCCTGCGCGATAGGCAGTTTTCCGCCTGGCGCACTGGCGCGAAATTCTCCAGAGAGCATTAAGGGGAAAACATCCCTGACGCCAAGCTTGTGCGAAATGTGTTCTTATTGTTGCCCAATACAGGCACAGGTAATTAATAACAAGACAGTTTTTATTCAGGGGAACCCTAATGCGCCTCAACAAGGCACGCGTGTCTGCGCGCGCGGAGGCAGTGGTGTTAGCCTGGTCAACGACCCGCACCGTATTGTTAAACCCATGAAACGCACAGGGCCTCGCGGCAGCGGAGAATGGCAGGTTATTAGTTGGGAACAGGCTTACAAAGAAATTGCCGAAAAAATGACGGCAATAAAAGCGCAGCATGGTCCTCAGGGGGTCGTATTCTCTTCCAAATCCGGTTCGCTTTCGGGTCATTTATTTCAGCTGGCAACGGCGTTTGGATCGCCAAACACCTTTACGCATGCGTCGACATGCCCCGCCGGAAAATCGATTGCCGCCAAAGTGATGATGGGTGGCGATTTGGCTATGGATATCGCCAATACCCGTTATATGGTCTCTTTTGGCCACAATCTCTATGAAGGTATTGAGGTTGCCGAAACGCATGAACTGATGACCGCGCAGGAAAAGGGCGCAAAAATGGTCAGCTTCGATCCCCGTTTGTCAGTTTTCTCCAGCAAGGCGGATGAATGGCATGCGCTCAAGCCGGGCGGCGACTTGCCGGTGTTAATGGCCATGTGTCACGTCATGATTAATGAACATCTGTATGACGCGGACTTCGTTGCACGCTACACCACAGGGTTTGACCAACTGGCAGAAGCAGTACAAGAGACCACGCCGGAATGGGCGCAAAAGCAGGCTGACGTGCCTGCTGATGTCATTGTTCGGGTCACCCGCGAAATGGCCGCCTGTGCGCCTCATGCTATCGTCAGCCCTGGCCATCGCGCGACGTTTTCGCAAGAAGAAATTGATATGCGGCGTATGATTTTCACCCTCAATGCGCTGCTGGGAAATATTGAGCGTGAAGGCGGCTTGTACCAGAAAAAAGCCGCGGCAACCTACAATAAGCTGGCCGGAGAGAAGGTCGCTCCGGTGCTGGCAAAACCTGATGCCAAATTGCCCAAGCCAACGGCGCAGCGCATCGATTTGGTTGCCCCACAATTCAAGTACATCGCGGCGGGCGGCGGCGTGGTGCAAAGCATCATCGATGCCGTGTTAAACCAGACGCCGTATCCGGTGAAGGGATGGATTATGTCCCGCCACAATCCTTTCCAAACCGTGACCTGTCGGCCTGATCTGGTCAAAACCGTCGAACAACTCGATCTGGTGGTCAGTTGCGATGTCTATTTAAGCGAAAGCGCGGCATATGCCGATTATCTGTTACCCGAATGCACCTACCTTGAACGTGATGAAGAAGTCTCTGACATGTCGGGCCTGAATCCGGCCTATGCCCTGCGCCAGCAGGTTGTAGAGCCGATTGGGGATGCGCGTCCGAGCTGGCAAATCTGGAAAGAGCTGGCCGTGCAGTTAGGCCTTGGGCAGTTCTACCCCTGGCAGGATATGCAGACACGGCAGCTGTACCAGCTTAATGGCGATCATGCGCTTTCCGCTGAACTGCGTCAGAAAGGATATCGGGAGTGGGGGATTCCGCTGCTGCTGCGGGAACCTGAAGCGGTGCGTCAGTTTGTGGCGCGTTATCCGGGCGCAGTGGCGGTTGATGGCGACGGTACCTATGGCGAGCAACTGCGCTTTAAATCTCCGTCTGGAAAAATTGAACTCTACTCTGAAGAGCTGGAAGCACTTTTGCCTGGCTACGGTATTCCGCGCGCCCGCAATTTTGCCCTCAAAGGCGACAATGAACTCTATTTTATTCAGGGAAAAGTTGCGGTGCATACTAACGGCGCGACGCAATATGTACCACTGCTGAGTGAGCTGATGTGGGATAACGCGGTGTGGATCCACCCGCAAACGGCCCGTGAAAAAGGCATCAAAAACGGCGATGAGATTTGGCTGGAAAATGCGACCGGTAAGGAAAAAGGCAAAGCGCTGGTTACTGCCGGAATACGACCCGATACGCTGTTCGTTTATATGGGATTTGGCGCCAAGGCGGGAGCTAAAACCGCGGCGACGACGCACGGTATTCACTGCGGTAATTTGCTTCCGCATGTTACCAGTTCGGTTTCCGGTACGGTGGTGCACACCGCTGGCGTCACGCTTCGTCGGGCATGAGAAAGGAGAATATCATGAATCAATCAACAAACCCTTATGTCATGCTGCATGACGAGAAACGCTGTATTGGCTGTCAGGCGTGTACGGTTGCCTGCAAGGTATTGAATGACGTGCCGGAGGGATTTAGTCGCCTACAAGTGCAGATCCGTTCACCCGAACATGAACCCGAGGTGCTGTCCCACTTCCAGTTTGTTCGCGTTTCCTGTCAGCATTGTGAAGATGCGCCGTGCGTCAGCGTCTGTCCTACCGGTGCTTCATTTCGTGACGAAAATGGCATTGTGCAAGTGGATAAGTCTCGCTGTATTGGCTGTGACTACTGCGTTGCCGCTTGCCCGTTCCATGTCCGCTACCTCAACCCACAAACGGGGATTGCCGACAAATGTAACTTCTGCGCCGATACTCGCCTGGAGGTCGGACAATCGCCAGCCTGCGTTTCCGTTTGTCCGACGGATGCGCTGAAATTTGGTCGTCGCGATGACCCGGAAATTCAGCACTGGATTAATCAAAAAGAGGTTTATCGCCAGCAGGATACGCGTAGCGGCCCGGTGAGTGTCTATCGGCGTAAAGAGAGCCATCAGGAGGGTAATGTATGAATTCTATCTGGGGAGCAGAGCTTCACTATGCGCCGGACTACTGGCCGCTGTGGCTCATTTATGCAGGCGTTATTATTGTGCTGATGATTGCGGGTCTGGTCACGCACGCGCTGTTACGTCGGATGCTGGCGCCCAAAACGGCAACCGGGGAAGAGCATCGGGACTACCTTTATTCGCTGGCGGTCCGCCGCTGGCACTGGGGTAATGCGCTGCTCTTTATCCTGCTTCTGCTGAGCGGCCTGTTTGGCCACTTTTCTGTCGGACCGGTGGCCTTAATGGTGCAGGTACATACCTGGTGTGGCTTCGCATTGCTGGCCTTCTGGATTGGCTTTGTGTTAATAAACGCAACCAGCGGTAACGGCTGCCATTATCGCGTGAAATTTAGCGGGTTGATATCACGCTGCCTGCTGCAAACACGCTTTTATCTGTATGGCATTATGAAAGGTGAGCCGCACCCGTTTGCCGCAACGGCAGAGGACAAATTTAACCCGCTGCAACAGCTGGCCTACCTGGCCATCATGTACGCCCTGGTTCCACTACTGATCATCACCGGGTTGCTATGTCTCTACCCGCAGGTGGTAGGGGCGGGGCCGGTGATGCTGGTGCTGCATATGGCATTAGCGATTGTGGGCTTACTGTTCATCTGCGCGCATATTTACCTGTGCACGCTGGGTGACACACCGGGGCAAATTTTTCGCAGTATGATCGATGGTTATCACCGCCATCGCAGTCATCACGCAGAGACCGCGCCGCGTAAAGGGTAGTTCCTGCGAGGTTTGTCTCTGAAACCCTTTCCTGATAGCAAGAAAATGTGCCTTATGTCACATTTTCTTGCAATTTATCCATGTTTGTTCGACAGAACTTCCGTAAAAAGAACGGCTATTTCTCCCTTTCCTGAGGACATGCTGTTGAAACGCCGTTTGTTTATTGCCGCTTCACTATTAACGATGAGTTTTTCGCCCGCCTGGGCGAGCGATGCCGTGAGCTTCGCCCCACAACCTCCTGCGATTACTGCCGGGGCATGGGTGTTAATGGATTACACCACGGGCCAAATCCTGACAGCCGGTAATGAACACCAGCAGCGCAATCCTGCCAGCCTGACGAAACTGATGACTGGCTATGTTGTCGATCGCGCAATTGACAGCAAGCGTATTAGTCCGACAGATATTGTCACCGTCGGGCGCGATGCATGGGCAAAAGATAATCCGGTATTTGTCGGTTCATCCTTGATGTTCCTGAAAGAAGGGGATCGCGTTTCGGTACGCGACCTCAGTCGTGGGTTAATTGTTGATTCCGGTAATGATGCCTGCGTGGCACTGGCGGATTACATCGCTGGAGGGCAGCCGCAGTTTGTCGCGATGATGAACAACTATGCGCAAAAACTGAACCTGCAGGACACCCATTTTGAAACGGTACATGGTCTGGATGCGCCGGGTCAGCATAGCTCGGCGTACGACCTGGCTGTGCTGTCCCGCGCTATCATCCACGGGGAACCGGATTTCTACCATATGTACAGTGAGAAAAGCCTTACCTGGAACGGCATCACACAGCAAAACCGTAACGGTTTGTTGTGGGATAAAACTATGAACGTAGATGGCCTGAAGACAGGGCATACGTCCGGTGCCGGGTTTAACCTGATTGCTTCCGCCGTCGATGGTCAGTGCCGCCTGATTGCGGTGGTGATGGGCGCGGAGAGTGCGAAAGGGCGCGAAGATCAGGCGCGTAAACTGCTGCAATGGGGGCAACACAACTTCGATACAGTGCAGGTTTTGCGTAGCGGTAAGCAGGTTGGCACTGAACGCATCTGGTATGGCGATAAAGAAAAAATCAGCCTCGGAACCGAGCAGGATTTCTGGATGGCCCTGCCTAAAGCAGAAGTCCCTAACATCAAAGTAAAATATGTCCTTGATAAGAAAGAGCTGGTTGCTCCCATCGCTGCGCATCAACGTGTGGGGGAAATTGAACTCTACGATCGGGATAAGCTGGTGGCACATTGGCCTCTGGTTGCGCTGGAATCCGTCGGCGAAGGCGGCGTTTTCTCGCGTCTGAGCGACTATTTCCACCACAAGTCGTAGTTTTTCCTGATGCGTCTGACTGGCAAGAGTGCGAATCTGCTCACATAATAATCACTATTTCCTTGTGGCCGACATAGCCAGAAATTACACTGTATATAAATACAGTGTAACAGTGGAGGTTGTATGGAGTACGAGATAAAGCTGGTCGAAAAACGCATGATTGCCGGTTTCCATATGGTTGGACCGTGGGAACAAACGGTGAAGCAGGGGTTTGAGCAATTAATGAAGTGGGTCGACGGTAAACAGATTGTGCCGTTGGAATGGATTGCTGTTTATTACGACAACCCTGATGTTGTTCCTGCGGAAAAATTGCGCTGTGATACCGTGGTTTCTGTGCCTGAAGGTTTTGAAATCCCGGAAAACAGCGAAGGGGTGATCCTCACCGAACTGGCGGGTGGCGACTATGCTGTCGCTGTTGCGCGCGTTGAGAATCACGATTTTGCGACGCCTTGGTATCAGTTCTTCGAGCGCCTGTTGCAGGATACAACTTATACGATAGCCGCTAAACCCTGCTTTGAAGTTTATATGAACAATGGCATGGAGGACGGTTACTGGGACATTGAAATGTACGTGCCAGTGCAGACGAAGTAACTGTTTGGGGTGTAAATCAGGATGATCTTTTCACGCTAAAAACAGGTACAATTCGCTTCTTTGCTATTCCCTGACGGAGTGCATGAGTGCGTGCAGACAAATCGCTGAGTCCTTTTGAAATTCGTTTGTATCGTCATTATCGTGTGGTGCATGGTATTCGCATTGCGCTGGCGTTTCTCCTTACTTTTCTGTTGGTACGCCTGTTAAACATTCCCGAAGGTACATGGCCTCTGATCACGCTGGTGGTGATTATGGGGCCAATATCTTTTTGGGGTAACGTTGTTCCCAGGGCCTTTGAACGTATAGGCGGCACGATCCTGGGCTCGGTCCTGGGACTGGTTGCCCTGCGTCTGGAACTCTTCTCGCTGCCGTTAATGCTGATATGGTGCGCGGTAGCGATGTTTCTCTGCGGCTGGTTGGCGCTGGGTAAAAGGCCGTATCAGGCGCTGCTGATTGGCATAACGCTTGCCGTGGTCGTGGGTGCGCCTGCCGGAGATATGAATACCGCGTTATGGCGCGGCGGTGATGTTATTCTGGGGTCGTTACTGGCGATGCTGTTTACCGGCATCTGGCCGCAGCGGGCATTTATACACTGGCGTATCCAACTGGCGCATTGCGTAACGGGGTACAATCGGGTGTATCAGGCCGCGCTATCCCCCAATCTGCTCGAGCAACCGCGGCTGGAAAAGCATTTACAACAACTGTTGAGCGACGTTGTCAAAATGCGTGGGCTCATCGCTCCTGCCAGCAAGGAAACCCGCATTCAAAAGTCGATCTTTGAGGCTATTCAGACGGTGAATCGCAATCTGGTCTGCATGCTCGAGCTGCAAATTAATGCGCTGTGGGCCAGCCGTACCAGCCACTTTGTCATGTTGAATGCGCATACGCTGCGTGAAACTCAGCTCAGGACCCAGCAGGCACTACTGACAATAACCCACGCCTTGTATGAAGGTAATCCGCAGCCAGTGCTTGCCAATACGGAAAAGCTCAATGACACCGTAGCAGAGCTGCGTCAGCTTATTGCTGAGCATAAAGGCGATAATGTCGCAGAAACGCCCATTCACGGCTACGTTTGGTTGAACATGGAGATGGCTCGACAGCTGGAGTTACTCTCACATTTAATCTGTCGCGCACTGCGCAAATAAAGAGCAGATGAGGGGATTGGTTCTACTGCTGCTTCGATTCAGCAAAGATTAGAGGTATGATACTGAAAAAGGCTAAAACCATTGGTAACTGCAATGGCTTTACCCTCGATAACTCAGGTTTCAACCATGCATTGTCGATGCAGATGCAACTTGAAGTATGGCGGGCATGAAAGTAATGTTGACCCACTTTAGCCGTTGTTTTAACGAATCCGAATCTCACATTATCAGGGGTGTAAAAATGGAAACTACCAAGCCTTCTTTCCAGGACGTGCTGGAATTTGTTCGTCTGTTCCGTCGTAAAAACAAACTGCAACGTGAAATCCAGGACGTTGAGAAAAAGATCCGTGACAACCAGAAACGCGTTCTGCTGTTGGACAACCTGAGCGACTACATCAAGCCTGGTATGAGCGTGGAAGCGATTCAGGGCATCATTGCCAGCATGAAAAGCGATTATGAAGATCGTGTTGATGACTACATCATCAAAAACGCAGAGATCTCTAAAGAACGCCGCGATATCTCTAAAAAGCTGAAAGCCATGGGCGAAGTGAAAAACGGCGAAGCGAAAGCCGAGTAACGATTTTATGCTTGTCCGGGTCGCTGCCGTGCGGCGACCCTTATTGCAGTTCGACCCCGCCCGTTACCATGCGTAACAAATGCTGTTCTGGCCAGTGAATCGTAAGTTTTTTCTGCGTCAGCATCCATTTAATGTAATCCACATCATGACGATTTCTGTCCAGCATCAGTCCGACTACGCTGCCGCTGTGCGCGACGTTGACGCCGTATAAATCACATTCTTCCACCAGCGCTAATAGTGAATCAAAATCCGGCTTTGGTAACAGCAATTGGCTGGCGATTGCGCTAAGCGTAGCCGCTTCTCCCAACCGGTAAGGATTTTGGCTAATACAGGCTTCCTGTACTTTTTCCCATGCCCGTTGGAGGGCCGCAGCTCCCGCCTGCAAGCCGGAATGACGTGGAATACGGTGATAATCCGCGGTACGCAATGTTTCAGGGCTTTCGAGAACCAGCAGATCGAGTTGAGGCTGAGCTTCACAACCAATTTGCGTGGAAGCGTTGTTATGATCGAAAAGGGTTAGCTTACGAAAAACGGTGCTGTCGGTTGGCTCCAGAGAAACGCAAAGCTGTGCCAGTGTTGGCTCGTCCAGTTGATGACCCAGATAATGCGCTGCGGCGATGGCCGTGGCGGCAATATCCGCAGTGCTGCTGGCCATTCCTTTCGCGATGGGAATGGTTGACTGAACATCTATCCGGATATCCTGACTGAGATGCGCCGGGTACTGCCAGTGCTGTAATAACCTGTCAACCATTGCCCGAGAAAGTGGACGTTCATCTGTCAGCGGTGAGCCTGAAGTGACCTCAACGGTGCTATACCATTCGACCGGGCAGGAGACCAGTTTCTCACTGCCCAGAATCCAGCCCTGGATAAGTTCTCCGCACGATGCGGGACATTGCGCAACAGCCACGTCTTCACCTTTGTGTTCAGCAATCCTCGGCGCATAGTGTCATGGCGATCGCGCTATTACCATGATTTGCCGCAATTTGCGGTGCGGCAATATCAGGCGGGAATGCCCAATGTCACAGTTTCTGATATCGCTAAACGCATAACGTCCTGGGCTATCATCAGCTCTTCATTGGTATTAATCACCGCCACTTTAACCACCGCATTTTCCGTTTGAATAAAGGTGGCGTTACGCTGATTTTTTTCTTCATCAACGGCCAGACCTAAGAAATTCAGGTTGTGGCAAATCGCGGCGCGAGCACGCGCTGAATTTTCACCAATTCCCCCGGTAAACACCAGCGCATCCAGACCGCCCATCTGCATAATATAGCTGCCAATAGTGGCGCGAATCCGCTCGGCAAAAAGCGTCAACGCCAGTGCTGCCTGGTGATTGCCCGTATCTGCGGCATGTTCAACGTCCCGGTAGTCGGGTGAAACACCAGAAACTCCGAGTAATCCGGACTCATTGTTGAGCAATTGGTTGAGCTGCTGCGGGGTTTTGCCTTCACGCAGGGCAATCCACGGCAGAATGGATGGATCAATATCGCCACTTCGCGTGCCCATCATTACGCCAGACTGCGGCGTAAATCCCATGGAGGTATTCACCGAGTGTCCGCCTTTGATAGCGCAGATGCTGCTGCCGTTGCCCAGATGACAACAAACAACCCGCAGGGCGCTGAGCGGTACCCCCAGCTTTTCAGCAAGCTGAGCGCTGACATACTTGTGGCTGGTACCATGAAAACCATAACGACGAATACCCAGCTCTGAGTAGTAGCGCCAGGGCAGGGGATAAATGAAAGAAGGCTCATCAAGGGTCTGATAAAAAGCCGTGTCAAAAACCGCAACGGCTGGCGTTTTCGGCAGTAGCTGGCGAAATATCGCAATCCCCAACGCATTAACCGGGTTATGAAGCGGTGCCAGTTCCGCAAGGCGTTCGATTTCCGCCAGTGTATCATCGGTTACCCGTGCGGAATCTTTGAAGGATTCTCCACCGTGTGCGACGCGATGGCCTACGCCGTCGATCTCTTCCAGACTGCTGATAATATTGTGGCTGAGCAGTTTTTCCAGTAGCAGCGTTACTGCTTCACGGTGATCGGCTACGGGCAAAGTCTCCTGCCATTTTTGCGCTGGTGCTTTTAGGGTGACCTGCGCATCAGACATACCGATACGCTCGATCAGTCCCTGGCAAATCATTTCACCCTGCGGCATCGCCAGGAGCTGAAACTTAAGCGAGGAACTGCCTGCATTAATGGCCATTATTTTGTGAGACATGAAGGTTCCTTTGCATTCAGAAAAATGAACATCTCATCGACCCCGGTATTCTCCAGCGCGCTGGTGACAAATACTTGTTGCGCGCCAGCCTGAACTAACCAACTCTCCACGAGAGAAATACGCTGCGGGCTGGCTAAATCGGCTTTGGTGACGAGGCCGATAACGGGTCGGTTCATCGGGCCAGTAAAACCTGGAGAAAAAGGTGACCACGGCGCGTCAGCATTGAGAACCAGCGCGATGATGTCTGCTTCACAGGCGCTGGCCAGCAGCGCGCTGTACAGGCAGCGGTTTTCGAGATATTCACCCGGAGTGTCTATCGTTGTGGGAGACCAGACAATGGCCTGGGTCTTCTGATAATGAAGCGCCTCTCCCCGCATGCACTGCGTGAGTGACGTTTTACCGCACTGGCTGGGGCCAATTAGCATTATGCGTTTCATGAGATTATGTCCGGGTGATAGGACAGGCGGTAAAACGCATCATTTCGCCCAGCGTCCGGGTTACCTGTTTCAGCGCGTACTCAACGGCGGAAACATCGCCCGTCAGTACCACAGCGCCGGTAAAACGGTCGAGAAAACCAATCTCTACCGCCCCGGATTTCGTGGCGATATCACAGGCGATGATTGAGGCTTCGCTGGGGGTAATCGTCAGAATACCGATTGCGGAAACCGACTCTGGTAATCCCAGTTTCTTGAACAAATCTTTACCCGGATTAGCGATAAGATGCGCCAGCGTAACCTGCTTGCCAGGAACATATTCCTGAATCATACGATCCGTGGTGGGTTGTCTTTCCATTATCCCTCCACCATCTGTCGCCACATGCTTTCATGCGGACGAGGGATGACCGAACGGTAAACCAACAGACCTTTTTCACCTGCACTTTCACTGGCAACTGTCACTGCGTTATTCACATCAGACACATCGCCAGCGACAACCATGTAGCACTTGCCGCCAATACCAAATGCCATATGGACGCGTACCAGCGTGACATTGGAGGCTTTAACCGCACGGTCGGCGGCACAGATGCAGGCCGCAACGCTCCATGTTTCAACAATGCCCACGGCCTGACGCTTATCCACGCTGTTAAGTCCACTGATCGCAGGAAGTACGCTGGCGTGAATGTTGGGTAGTACCAGACTATCAACGAGCATATCGCCAGCAAGAGAAGTTCCGGTGGCGATCGCCTGTTGTACTGCGCCTACGTCACCACCGAGCATGAGCAGAAATTTACCCGGGCAGATGGTCTTGCTGACAAGTAAATTCACATTCGCGCTTTTTAACATGGCATCGCCCGCTTCCATTCCTTTGGCAATGCTGGTGAGTTCTAAAATCCCTATAGCCTGAGACATGATTAACCTCTTATTACCGTGATGGATTGCTCAGTAATTTCGCTGACAATACCGTCAATACTGGCGTGGACAGGTGCCCCTAATGCACCGGACGGCACATCGGCAACGCATTGACCGCGAACAACGTGTTCGCCCTGCAGTACACATGGGATGGCGCTGGCACCAATATGCTGGCGTAGCAACAGCGTCGTTTTATCCGTGGGATAATCAGTCTCAGTCAGTGGCGCATCGTGATACCAGTCGCTAAGGCCCAGTTTGGTAATAAGGCGCTTCACCGGAATAAGCCGATACTTCGCCATTTCATCCTCAGGATTTAACGGCCCTTCATAACGATGGTTGAGCGCCCGTAGCTCGCGTTTAAGCATGCGGTTAATTCGCATCGGTGAAATCCCAACCGGACAGGCTACGCTTTCACATACATTGCATTCTGAACAGGTCAGGGCCGTGAGCAGTAACTGCGGTGTGGCCGCCTGCTGATAATTAACCGCGCGAACCAGCAGGTGCGGCGATAATTCATGGCCGATCAAATGTCTTGGGCACAAATCCGTACACAAACGACACTGCTCGCAAACGGTTTTTGCGACGGAAAGCACGGTGCGTTCATCCTGCATCCGCCGCTGAATCAACGCATGAGACTTTGGTAAAACCAGCAGTCCCCCGGTGGTCTTGCTGACTGGGGTATCCAGTGAGGTAATCAGGCCGCCCATCATCGGGCCACCGTTAATAAAACCGGGATCGTCAACGGTAGCACCACCGGCCAGCGCCAGAACCTCACGTAAAGACATTCCGATAGGGACGGTAAGAGTGATTGGTCTGGCGACCGCGCCGTTAACGGTCAGGGTACGACGCGTAACCGGGTATTGCTGCTCAACGGCTCTGGCGATGTTGAGTACAGTCTGGACCTTATTGACCACCACGCCGACGCTGACCGGCAGCGCGGCAGGCGGAACTCTCCGGCCCGTTGCCATCCAGATGGTCAAAACCTCGTCACCAGCCGGGTAGACATCAGGCAAAATATGTAAGCGGATCCCGGCAGGCAGAAGGGGCGTTAACGCATTGATAGCCTTTTGATATTTCTCTTTGAGCGCAATAATACCGGCCCTGGCCCGGGTAGCCGTCATGGCATATTGAACGCCACGGATAAGTCGCTCAGCCTGAACGGCCATCAATTGCTGGTCAACTTTCAGCATCGGTTCACATTCTGCCGCATTGACCAGAAACGTATCGACCTGCGCCTGTAATTTTACGTGAGCAGGAAAGCCTGCGCCTCCGGCCCCGACAACACCCGCTGCGCGAACGCGTTCGCGAATTGTCTGCGCATCATAAAGCGTGGACTCTGCCGTCATGGCTGTCTTCATAATAATTCCTCAAGCAGTTCCTGCATGGCGCTGGCGTCGGCAACACGAGGATTGGTTTGCAGCGTGACATCAGCCAGCGCGGCCTGAACCATCGACGGTATACGTTGTGACCAGGCTTGCTTTCCGTCTTTAAGCGCGTCAGCAAAAGAAGGTAACGCACACTGTTTTTTGAGTAGCTCTATATGACGAATTAGCGCATTCAGTGCCGCCGTATCGTTCGCGTTATCCGGACATAGGTGGCAGGCTTTAGCGAAACGGGCATAGCGCTTCGCAGCCCGCGGATCGCGGGCATTAAAATGAATGACATGGGTCAGCAGCAGCGCATTGGCAAGTCCGTGGGGCAGATGAAACTGGCCGCCCAACTGATGGGCAATCGCATGATTGATACCCAGACCAGCCTGACTGAATGCCATTCCCGCGAGCGTTGACGCGTTGTGCATTTTTCCTCTGGTTGCCAGGCAGTCGCCTTTGCTGACGGCGACAGGCAGGTACTGGAAGACGATTTGTGCCGCTTTTTCAGCCAGCGCATCGGTGAAGTCGCTGGCCTTCGTGGATACGTAAGCCTCCAGCGCATGCGTTAATACGTCCATGCCGGTATTCGCGGTTATGGCTGGCGGAACGCTGACGACCAGCGTCGGATCAAGGATGGCCATGTCCGGATAAAGCGCATTATTAAATAATGGATACTTAATGCCTTTATCCGGATCGCTAATCACGCAGGCGCTGGTCACCTCCGATCCCGTGCCGCTGGTGGTGGGAATTGCAACGCAGGTTTCAATCTCAATACCGAACTGTCGGCTGAACCAGACGATGGCTTTTGCGGCGTCCAGTGCAGAGCCACCGCCAAAACCAATTACGACGTCCGGTCGTAGGGACTGCATTTGCGCAATCCCTTGTACTACCGTGCTAATGGTGGGATCGGGGGTGATATCGCTGAAAATGCTGATGCGGTTATCCGCTGGCAGCGCGTCGCGCAGCTTTTCAATCAGGGGAGAACGCGCGAGAAAACCATCGCAGATAATCCAGATATGCTTATTCGTGAAGCGCTTAAGCACATCCAGGCTTCCCTGGCCGCTGTACAATCGAGTTTGCAGTGAAAAGCTTTTCATAACGGCCCCATTAGCGAATAGAAAAACCGTTTGTCAGCACGCAACGACGAGAGCGTGCGAAAGTGCGCGCAGATGTCGTTCCTTCGCCGGTCGGCGTTGCGATGGTGAAGGTGGTAAAGCCTTCACCACCAACGCCAATCCCAGCATAAGAGGGGCCATTTTTCACAAAAATGGAGGTCTGAAGCGTGCGCGCGGCAAGGTTCAGACGTGACACATTTTGCGAATGCATAATGGCGGTGTGATGCAATCCCTCTTCAACCTTCAGGGCCAACGTTAACGCGCTGTCAAAATCGCTCACCGTTACGATGGGGAGCATTGGCATCAGTTGCTCGCTGGTAACCCATGGGTCGTCAGCCTTGACGATACCTATCAGTAATCGAGGTGCTTTTGCCGGAACCGGTATTCCCGCGGCTTCCAGTAAGGTTGCCGGGCTTTTCCCTACCAGTTGTTTATTGGCTATTCCTTCTGGCAGACAAACTGCGCGCAGTTTGTCTGTCTCTTCGCTATTGAGTCGCATTGCGCCAAAAGACTGCATTTGTTGAACCAGTCGTTCGGCAACGGCATCAACAACAATCAGGCTCTTCTCAGCAATGCAGGGGAGGTTGTAATCAAAGGATGCGCCATTAATGATATCTTCCGCCGCCTTAACCAGGTCGGCTGTTTCATCAACAATGCAGGGAGGATTGCCTGCGCCTGCGCCAATGACTTTTTTCCCGCTTTTTCATGCCCATAGCAACAATGCCTGGACCACCGGTAATCGCCAGAACTGCGATTTTAGGGTGCGCCATCATCTGCTGGGTAGCCTCAAAAGTGGGTTCTGTGACCGTGACGACAAGATTCCGAATCCCGCAGCAGCGAAAAGCAATATCTTCAATCATGGTAATCAGCTTCAGTGAGACCGCTTTTGCACCTGGATGTGGGCTAAAATAAACGCTATTTCCCGCAGCCAGCATACTGATGCTGTTGTTAATAATGGTTTCCGTCGGGTTGGTGCTGGGGGCGACGGAACCAATCACGCCAAAGGGTGAATACTCGAATAACACCATGCCGCCGTCACCGGTAAGCGCCGTAGTGGTGAGATCTTCGATACCCGGGGTATTATCCAACGCAGCTTTATTTTTAAGGAACTTATCCTCTTTGTTGCCCATTCCCGTTTCGGCAGCGCTTTCAGCAGCCAATGAAGCAAGGTGAGGCGTCAGCTCTTCTCGCAGGGCGTTAATGATGGCGCTGCGGGTTTTCAATGGACATTGCTGATAACGCAGAAAAGCCTGATGAGCGGCATCGATCGCTTCGCTAACGGACGGAAAAATTCCATTACCCTTAACTTCTGCTTTGGCCGGGGCAAGTTGCTCACTCAAAATGTTACGAATAAGGGTTTCAAGTTCTGAAGTGTTCATTGATGTGTTCTCACGTTAATTGCCGCAATGGCCGTTTCTGCAATGTCCATATCCTGCTCAACGCTTCCCCCGCTGATGCCAAGACCCCCAAGGAGTAACCCCTCACGCCATAATGCGTACCCGCCACCGAAGGTGACGACTTTTCCCTGCATATGGCTTTCCAGACCGTAAAGCGCGGCGCCTGGCTGCACTGCCGATGTCAGCTCATGCGTGGCGGTTTTCATTGCCACGGCGGTCCAGGCTTTTTTCGGTGCCAGTTCGCTACTGACGAGTAATGCGTCAGGCATGCGCCAGGTCACCGTTTGGGTCCCATTCGCATCAACAATGCTGATGACGACCGGAACCTGAAGTTCTTCTGCTCTCGTTACCGCAGCGCGAGTGAGTTGGTGGAGTTCCTGAAAAGACAGAGACATAGCCGGCTCCCTGGTGGCTGATGTACGGATGGCTGCGAGATAACGCTCCGCCACTTTCTGAATAATGTTGTTTTGATGGGCGTCATGATCTTCTGCTCGTGCAAGCGCATATAAGCAGTCGGAGAGGCGATTGATATAACGCATCAGCACGTGTCTGACGGAAATCTCGGTGGAGAGTTCGACCAGTCGCCTCTCTGCGCGGCGGGCCAGCGTGCGGGCAAAGTGCAGACGGCTGGCGGCTTCGCTGCGGCCAGGTAAAATAAAGCTGCGTAGGGGGGGGCACTCTCCCCATCGCGGTATCGATGGCGGCTTCCAGCGCGGCAATTTCTTCTGAGCTGATGTAGCGCTGCTCTGGCGCTGGCTGTTCGCTTTCGCTTGCCAGTTCGGCGCTGAACCAAAAAAGCTGCAGTTGAATGTTTTCGAGTAACTGGCGGTGCTGCGGGTTTTTCGCTGCGCAAACACACAGGCTAAGCGCCGCATTAAGTTCGTCCAGCGTACCGTAAGCCTCGACGCGCGGGTGCGTTTTGCTCACGCGTTGCCCGGTAAAGAGGGCCGTTGTGCCGGCATCGCCAGTGCGGGTATAAATCGCCATAGTTCCTCCTAACGAGAAAGCGTGTCGACAATGCCGACGATAGCCAGATCGATGGCCTCATTAGGGCCGGAAAAAACGTGTCTGGCGCTGGAGCCACTGCTGAGTAATACCAGTTCTCCAGTTCCAGCGCCGACAGAATCAACCGCGACTTCATCTCCACTCACAGGGGACGCGGGAAGCTCTCCGTCCGCACTCACCCGACGTACCAGCAACAGTTTCTTCCCCACCAGTGATGGGGATTTTTGCGTGGAAACCACAACGCCTGTAACCCGTGCCAGATGCATAGCTCACTCCTGCTTAATCAATTGGACATTTCGCGTACCGACTGCGTCCTGAGCCAGAGCCGTCACGACACATCGACGACGTAGCACCAGAACGCCCCCCTTCAGTTGGGCGACGTCGGCATAGCTGAGAAGTTTGTCAGGATGCAAAACGATGATTCGCCCCAGCTCGTCACTGAACTCCAGAGGCAGACGTGCAAGTTTTCTAACGGGGATAGCGGGTAACAATCGGTGTTGTAGTGAAATTTTCACGCGGACTCCGCATGCCAGCGCTTCGTGGATCGTTACCACCGATATGTTGTCCGCGCAGCCCTCGGCAATTTGCTTCAGCAATGGCAGGTCCGCCTGCAGGAGGTGGAGCGACGAGTACTGGCAGCATAATGTCCGTGGTTCGATTTCCCGTAACTGCGCGACGCTAAGCGAGAGCGTGCTTTCCGCGCGTTTTTTTAATCGGGAAACAACCTCCTCGATAATGCGTTGCAGCAGTTCGTTGTTCATCGTGGGCTCACCAGTGTGGCAAATGCCTGCGGATTATCTGCGCCCGCAGCATTGGCTTCGTCGGTATCGATATGCATCTCAAGGCGCATATCCGGCGAAACGCGTACGGCGACGTTATCGAAAATCAGTCGACGTTCATCGCCATTAATGGCAACAGAGACTTTATCGCCATGGGAAACGCGCAGGATTAGGGCATCGAGCGGCGACATATGGATATGGCGTTGGGCGACGATTACCCCGGATGCTAAGTCCAGTTCAGCAAATGGACTGATAAGGCGAACGCCTGGCGTGCCCTCGATACTGCCTGACATCCGTAGTGGAGCAGCAATTCCCAACGTACGAGCGTCGGTACGAGAAATTTCGACCTGACTGGTGCTACGCAGTGGGCCGAGTAAGCGCACATTTTTTAACTGACCTTTTGGTCCCACCAGCGTGACGGTCTGGTCTGCTGCATATTGTCCGGGCTGCAGCAGCTCTTTTTTCTCACTAATAGGGTGATTGGGAAACAAGCGGTCGTAATCTTCAGCGCATAGATGAATATGACGATTAGAGATCCCTAGCGGAATAGGGCGCTCACGCATTTCATCCAAAACTTTGGTGACCGTTGTCTCCAGTTGCTGTTTATCCATCACGCTTCACCTCGTTTGCCTGAGTGCAGACAAAGAGAGCGCGGCTCGCCTTTTTGACGGGGGCAGGCAGGGTCAAGACACAGATTGCAGCTAATCAACTCTGCATCTTGTGGCGCTTCGGGCGCTGCATGGTCCTCAGGGATCTCTTCATGTGGTACGACCGGTGTCGGGGCGGGCACTGGCTCAGACTCAGACTCCGGGGTGACGCTATGTGACAGAATGCCATCCCCTGGTCTGGATATGACTTTGTGAGCCACCAGTCCATCTCGCTGGTCAGCGAAACTGACACCGGTGGAAATGGCCGCCTGGACGGAGGCCACATCCCCGATTATCTTGATCACCATCCAGCCTGAACCGTTGGTTTTTTCGAGGCCCACCAGCGTGATGGAGGCGGCTTTCGCCATGACGTCCGCGCAACTGATGGCTAATGCCAGACCACTAACTTCAAGTAATCCCAGTGATTGCTTCACGCTGTGCTCCTTGGTTGCAACGACTTATGCGGATTTAGGTAAAATGGCTTCAACGTCGCTGTGCGGACGCGGGATAACGTGGCAGGATTTCACCTCGCCAACGGCGTTTGCTGCAGCGCTTCCTGCATCTACGGCAGCTTTCACTGCGCCGACATCGCCGCGAACCATAACGGTGATAAGGCCTGAGCCGATTTTTTCGTAACCAACCAACTGCACGTTTGCGGATTTCACCATGGCATCAGCGGCTTCAATAGCGCCGACGAGCCCTTTTGTTTCAACCAGTCCCAGTGCGTTATTCATACTGCTTTTCTCCTGTGGGTTATGAGTGGCATTCCCGAAACGGAATGCCTTTAACCAGCCGCGCAGCGTTATTACCAATGCTGCGTCGGGCGTGGTTATCTTGTTGATACGTCAGCGTAAATAGTGGCGCTGATGTGGGTAAGTTTTTATAGTGCACGACCAGTTTTTCGCGACTGCAGCCAATGCCAACCAGCAGCGGCGAGTGGCAAGCCGCCAGCCATGCGTTGTGGATAACGTCAGTTGACGGGCTCTCCTGAATCACAAAGGGGATCCCTTCTTCTTCAATACCCAGCAACACATCACTCCAGACGTCAATGCAGTCAGCAGTGGCGAAGATAACGATGGCTGGCGTGGTGAGATTACTTTCCATGAGCGAATGCCTTGTACCAGGAGAGAATCAGCCCTGTCGCGACCGCGTTGCGCGGACCTTCGGTGCCACGAATGTTGCCGCGCCCGGCAACCAGGCGATAGTGTGCCAGCGCATCGGTGACCAGTTGCGGAACTTCAAAGTCCAGGGATGAGCCGCCAACCAGCACCACAAAGGGAATATCCCGAATGTTCCCGGTCGGACTCACCTGACGTAGCGCTCTGAGTGCGTTGGTGACGAAAACGCGTTCCTTAGCGCTGCGGCGAATGGCCCGGACTTTCTCCAGCGCCAGTTCGCCTGGCAGTGGCACCAGTTCATCGGGTTTTACTACGCATACGCGGGCAAAAACCGTTGGCGGGAGAGGTGTAGGGAAGAACTGGACGCTGCCATCTTCGTGGCGAAGATGGAACAAGCTCTCGACTTTCGCCAGCGGGTACTTTTTGATCTCTTCAGCGAGATAACGGTCTTCCAGCCCCAGTTCACGGGCAATAATCATCGTGACCATATCGCCCGCACCCGCCAGGTGCGTGGCAATAATTTCGCCTTTCGGGTTGATGATGGAGGCATCGGTCGATCCTGCACCGAGGTCCAGAATAGCCAGTGGCCGCGTCGTGCCGGGGGTGGTTAAGGCCCCCAGAATGGCAGCTTCGGCTTCGGCGCCGCCAACCTGGACGTCAATGTTGAGCTTTTGCGTGATTTCCTGAGCAATCATCGCCATTTGCAGGCGGTCTGATTTCACCATGGAAGCAATGCCGACAGCTTGTTCCAGCGAGAACTCACCGGCTAGCCCGCCGGTCACGCTGACGGGAACCGAGGTATCGACTGCCAGCAGGTCCTGAATAAAAATTTCGTGGCTGGGTTTGTTGGTTAATTCAGCCATTGTCTGGCGCACATGCTCCAGCATGCCGCCAATATTGGTGCCAGCCTCTCCGGTGACGTTATCCAGTTTCGGGCATTCGCCAACCGCTTTCATAATCGCTTCAGCGCCAGCTGCAACGTCGACCCGTACGGTACGACCCTGCGACTGTAGCTCCAGATTTCCGGCAGGAATGGCTCGTGCTTTCACATCACCTGACGGTGTTTTCACAACCACGGCAGAACGGTTGCCAATCAGCGCCCGCGCCATCGGGACAATGTTTTTAGTCTCGTCGGCGTTGAGGCCAAAAACGGTCGCAATCCCGTAAGGGTTAGAAAGCGTTTCAATGACTTTTCCTGGAATTGCGACCTCAATGGCAGCCAGCATACCTAACGGGATGCGGTCGATATGAAGGACTTCATCGACGATAGGCAGGGGGTGGGTCAGACGATTACTGACCAACACGCCATCGTCCTGCTGCAAAATAACGCCAGTTAACTGGTATCCGGCGCGGACGGAGGCATTAATCATCGTGGCGACATCGGCGAAATCAAATGCCGATGACACCACCAGAATATAGGGCGTATCCGCCGGACGGCTGAGCAGGTCTTCCGGCGTAATAGTGACGCCAACGCCTAATCCGACGCCGCCCGGCGTTTTAGGGTTATGGCCGATCATGGTGGATTCAGTGATGATGGTTTCGGTTATCGTTTCCATCGCGACGTCACCAATGACCGGGGTGGCTTCGTTAATGCGGATGAGCGAAATATCGCTGACATTGATACCGGCATTTTTTGCTGCCAGCGAAAGTGCCTCCTGAATACCAAACACATTACGTAATGTGCCTTTAATTCCGGTGGTTTCTGCCAACGCGCTGCCGGTGATGCTCAGTGCGCCAGACTCATCGAGGGTAGCCAGAGCGACTTCCGTTGATGAGTTGCCTATGTCAATGCCAGCTATATATCGCATGATCCTGTCCCTGAGTTAGTCGTCGCCTTTGAGTTTTTTACGCTCAACGTACAGCGCTGCCGCTTCACGAACGAAAGCTGCACAGATCTTTGCCTGATAACGATTTTCGAGATCGTCGGCGATGGCCATCAGCTCGTCTTTCGTTGAGCGGTATGGGCGCAGCGCGTTGTAGATCTCAAGAATGCGATCGTCAGGTACAGCGGTTAGCTCAGCTGCACGCTCGAAGTTCATCGCCAGTCTGTCACGTCCGGCATCTTTGGCGATTTCCGCCTGAAGGCGCAGCGTTTCAGGGGTGATGCGCATGTCCTGCGCCGTCACTTTGTTGCTCAGAACATTTTCGAGCGTGAAGTCATCCAGAGTTTTGTTGGTTGCGGTTTTTACCCACTCAGGATGTTTATTCGCGAGAGGGTAATCCGTGACTTTCGCGGTATGTGCTGATGAACTCGCCGCGACCGGCGTCGCGGACTCGCCTTGCAGGCTGTTCATCCGGCTTAGCACATCCCGAACCATCGATTCAATTGCGTCGGTATTCATGGAGTTATCCTTTATCAAAGCGCCACGCGCAGTTCCTGCGGGTTTTTGCCCGTCACGACGTATTTGGTCTCTTTAATGTGCAGAATGGCCGATTTCGCTTGGTACTTAGGACGAGCCATCTGGTCATTCAGAGTAGGGACCGGTTGCGGAGATTCACGCTTGGCATAACGCGCGGCGTTTTTACCGATCTGACGATAGGTTTCCAGCGTCAGAAGTGGTGCCTGAGGGAACAGCTCCAGGTTAGAAAGCGGCGGTAACCCCTGCTGGTGGATTACCGTGGTGCCTTTTGACTGGATGCCGATAGAGATCCCGGAACCGCTCAGACGGTTACCTTCCACGGCGACAAATGCCACATCGGAGGATTTAAAGCAGCGGATAACGCGCGCTTTAATGCCTTCTTCTTCAATACCCGCAATCACTTCGCGCAAGATGTTCTTATGCGGGATCCCTACGATATTGACGGTTTGCGACAGTCCAAACGCGGGACCTACGGCAATAATCACTTCGTCCTGCTGCTGGCCTTGTTTGGCTTCGCCAATCTCGGTCAGAAAGCTGTCGCCCTGCGCCGCTGCAGCCTGTGGTGCGCTAGCCGCTGTCGATGCGCGGAATGAGACGGGTTTGTCGCTGGTTTGCATTTCAGACAGTACGTCTTCAATTATCTGGCGCAGCAGCTTTTCATTGATTTCCATTTTTCACCCCTTAGCCAAGTTCGTTGGGATCAAGTGCGCCAGGGATGTTTTTGATCTCTTCCCAGCGTTCGCCTTGTAGGCGATAACCTGTTGCCGGACCGGCATAGTCATTGACGTCATTTACTGCGGATAGCACCTGTCCGTCGCCAACGATAATGGCGGAGGTATGCAGATAATCCCCGGTTAACTTGGCTTTCTGGATGTTGAGCATGTCCTGAGCGACATCGGTAAACCCGCCCTGAGCAAGGGCTTTCACCACTTCCAGACCGTTACGGTTTTTATTGATGATCTCTTGCGCAAACTTAATGTCTTCAACGATGTTTCGCTCCGGCATATCTTTCGAACCGTGGGCGTAAGTCGCCGCTTCCACTTCTTCATCAGTGATTGGCGGTAATCCCATCCCGGCAAAGACGGCCTGCAGTGCACGTGCCGCTTTATTACGAATGGCGATAACGTCTTCTTCACGAACCGGACGCAGACCCCCATCTACCTTGAGGTCTCGCTGGAGAACGTTGTAGTCGTCAAAATCTTCGGCATCCTCGTTCGAACCCGCAAACATGTTGTCGTAGTTCGGCACAGCGGAATAACCGGAAGAGATGAAGTCAGTACCCGGCAGGAACTGCATCAGCAGGCGGGCAGTACGACGCATATCCGAGTGGGTAAAGGTTTGGTCGTTGCTGGAGGCACACTCCAGATCCAGGGAGGAACAGATCAGGTTTTCAGCTAACACCGCACGAATGCCTGACGGCACAGCGGAAGGCACGCCGATGCAGCTTACTGAACCATTTTGTAAACCCTGTACGCCAGCGGCTTTGGTGATGTAAATACAGCGGGCTTCAAGGTAAAGCATCGATTTACCTTCGGCGTAACCCATCTGAACTTCTGAGCCAGAACCGGAGGTAAAGCGCATTTTCAGACCGCGTGAGGCGTAGGAAGAGGCGAGGAAACCTTTCGACCATGGCGTGTCATCGCCGTCGGTAAAGACGGGTTCAGTACCATAAACAGAAATGGTTTCCGCATAACATGTGTGGCCTAACATACCGAGTTTAAGTTCGGTCGCTTCTTCCAGCGAGCACTGGGTTAATACGCCAGGGCGCCCAACCTGTGAGCCGACTAACAGCGCAATGGCGTTAAAGGGTGCATAACGCGCAACGGCAACCGTCGTTTCCTGTTCGTCAAATCCGCGCCAGGCGCCTTCAGCCGCATCAGCGGCAATCTGCACTGGATTATCTTTAACGTTAGTGACGTGCGCCTGCTGAGACGGTGTACGACGAGCACGCATTTTCTGCATGGCCATCATCATCTCAACGACGTTCATATGGGACACCACTTCGACAATTTTTGCCGGGGTCATTGCGGTAGTCAGCGGCACAATGTCTTTGCGCTTCACGTTAGGATCGCAAAGCATATTGGCAAGTTTGACTGAGTCCATCGCCATGACTTCTTCAGCGCGCGCCAGGTTAATGCCATAGCGGGCAATGAAATGGTCAATTAAGTCAAATTCACTGGCGGATTTGCCGTCCAGTTCTGTGACTGTACCGTTGACGATTTTAATCGACGGTTTAGGGTCGTTCGGGCTTTCCATCGCAATGAAGCCTTCTTCGATCCACTCCTTAACGAAGCCATCCTGATTCACAGGGCGCTTCGCCAGTGCTTCAAATCTTTTCGATCTCATGAATCAGCCTCACTGATATCAGATGTAGGACGGACGATCGTTTTTCGGTTCTGAGCCGAGGGTCCCGAGTACGGTTTTACCGATTTCGCGGGCGGAGATAACGGCCTGACGCACAGCGCCGGAATCGCCTGAAATGACCAGAATGGCTTCGTTACTGAAGCTGGTGCCATGGGCAGGGGAGCTGTAGGCCACAACTTCCACGTTGGCGGATTTCAGCGCAGTATCAGCCATCAGGACACCAACGGATGCCGGGGCGCCGACGATCACGCCACAGGCACGGCCAATCGGTGCACCAAAGGCTTTTTCCAGCGCGTAGCTGGCGCGTGCGGTGTATTGCATCTCGATGTGACCGGCTTCGTTGGCATACACATCGCCAAAGGTGCGATCCAGTTCTTTCAGCGCAACCTCAATTCCGCGTTTCACGTCGGAAACATCGTTGCCGCCGAGAATAATCAGCGAACCGTGACCCGCGCCGCCTTTGGTATCACGTGGCAACTCAATACTGACGACTTCAGTATTGGTGGCTTTTACCGCTTCATCTGCGGCCATGATGTGCGGGCCTGCACCAGTACGCGCGCCAAGGATGCCAATGGAGCGATACCGTTTTTCAAGTTTCATTGCGTCCAGTAGGGCGCTGTCCACGTTGGCGATTACCAGACCGACGGTGTCGCCAATCGCAGTACCGACAAACTCCGTTAAACTGCAGCTTTTCTCTGCCATAGCCGTTTCTCGTGTTGGAGGATTATTTTCAGGGATAGCCTGCTGTTCCGGCGTTGCCACGCGAGCAATCACCTGCGCCATGATCTGATCAACCAGCTCATTGCTGCTCATTAGCTAATTCCCTTCGGTAAGATTTTTTCTACATCGGTGTGAGGGCGTGGGATGACGTGTACGGCTTTCACTTCTCCCACATTACGTGCTGCGGCGGCACCTGCATCTGTTGCTGCTTTGACTGCGCCAACATCGCCGCGGACAATGACTGTTACCAGCCCCGAACCAATTTTTTCGTAGCCGACCAGCATTACATTGGCTGACTTCACCATTGCATCTGCGGCCTCTATGGCTGCAGTCAAGCCTTTGGTTTCTACCATTCCTAACGCTTCTTGTTGCATAAAGACCTCGCCTGGGTTGTCCCGATGTTCATGACTATAAAAAGAAGCGAGGAAAAAGAATGGCTGACTTGAAATTGAGAGTGAAAAAATAATAGAGCTAAGGTGATATAAAATTGCTATTAATTATTTTAACTTGTTGTTTTTAATGGATATATTAAATCTTATTGATATGATTATTTAGTTATGTCAGTTCCACATTTACACTTTTTCTGGTGACATTATAAATATCATTTGCTATGCGAAAAAAATGAAATTGTGATGGTGGTTTGAAAACGGATTTCTGCTAATAGCAATATTTTATTGTTTTGAAAATGTCCGTGTAATACGCGAAATCCCGATTGTCTCTAATGTTTTAATAAAGTGCGTAGCAAGAATTTGCTATTGCGCCACGATTTTAAAGGGCAAGCTATCCGCAGAATGCCAACAATTTGCTGATACGGCCTTTTATAGTAAGCCTCGAAGTATTCTACTTGCCAGTAAGGAGTCCGCTGGTAAAGACACGAACTCTGCTTAGAAGGTGTCACAATGAACGATTCACTAAAAGCGCAATGCATTGCTGAGTTTTTGGGTACCGGGCTATTTTTGTTTTTTGGTATTGGCTGCCTGAGCGCTCTGAAAGTCGCAGGTGCCAGCCTGGGATTGTGGGAAATCTGCATCATTTGGGGTCTGGGGATCTCGCTTGCAGTCTACCTGACAGCCGGGATCTCTGGCGCGCATCTCAACCCTGCTATCACCATCGCACTGTGGCTGTTTGCCTGTTTTCCGGGGCGCAAAGTTTTACCTTACACTGTGGCGCAGGTCGCGGGGGCCTTTGGTGGCGCTTTGCTGGCTTATTTGCTCTACGGCAGTTTGTTTACCGAGTATGAGTCGGCCCACCAGATGGTGCGCGGCAGTCTGGAAAGCCTGCACCTTGCCAGTATTTTTAGTACTTATCCTGCGGCGGCGCTCAGCGTCTGGCAGGCAGCGTTGGTCGAAGTGGTGATTACCTCCATTCTTATGGGGATGATCATGGCGCTGACTGACGACGGTAACGGCGTTCCTAAAGGTCCGTTGGCACCATTGCTGATTGGTATTCTGGTTGCTGTTATCGGCGCATCCACCGGTCCGCTCACCGGATTTGCGATGAATCCGGCGCGTGATTTTGGTCCTAAATTGTTTGCCTGGATGGCCGGATGGGGAGATGTTGCGATGACCGGCGGGCGTGATATCCCTTATTTCATTGTACCGATTGTGGCCCCTATCATCGGCGCGTGCGCGGGTGCAGCAATTTATCGTTATTTGATTGGCAAAAATTTACCGTGTAATACGTGTAAGCTGGACGAAAATGAGAGCTAGCTTCACAGAAGAAGTTTATTTTTGAAAAGTAAAAACTGTTTTCGTGATCCGGTATCCTGAACTGCCCAAAAAGTCTCCCAAGAATGGGAGACTTTTGTTATGTTCAATTACGACTTTCATCAATGCTCAGGATGGCAGGGTGAAAATGAATGTGAATAATATGTTTTATTTATAACAATAAATTAACTGAGAGGTTTTATCATGATTTCTGCGAGTGCCCTGAACTCAGAACTCATTAATAAAATCGCACAGGATTTTGCGCAGGCCACCAGTCTGGCCGTTGTGGTTGTCAATATTCACGGTGATGAAATTTCTGAGCTTTTTAATTTCACCCCTTTTTGCCAGTTGATGCGCCAGCATCCTCAGCACAGTACCCGTTGTCGTATGAGCGATCGCTGTGGAGGGCTGGAAGCCTCTAAATCCGATCAACCCTGCATCTATCGCTGTCACGCCGGACTTACCGATTTCTCAATTCCGCTGGTCATTGCGGGGCACCTCGTAGGGTTTGTGCTTTGTGGCCAGGTACGCTTAAGTAACGATGTTGGTTTGGTTGATATTCTGAATGTAGATGACCGCTGGCAAGCCGATCCCGAATTGGTCAACGAGTTTCGTAATGTACTGGAAATGGACTATTCGCGAGTCATCGCCTCAGCGGATCTGCTGAAGCTCATCGTAGAAAATTGCCTTAAGAAACAACTAAATTTTGTGGTTATCAAAGATAACCCGCAGCAGTCAGAGCCGGTACGCGCTAACCGCAGCACCAATCCTCATGACAGCAAAATGAAAAAAGCACTGCGCTATATTGATGCGCATTTATCAGACGAATTGCGTCTGGAGGATGTCGCCTCTCATGTTTACCTTAGCCCTTACTATTTCAGCAAATTGTTCAAAAAATATCATGGTATCGGTTTTAACGCATGGGTAAACCAGCAGCGAATGGCCAGTGCAAAAGAGCTGCTTTGCCACAGTGACTGGAGCATAGCCAGCATTGCGCGTAATTTAGGATTTTCGCAAACCAGTTATTTTTGCAAAGTTTTTCGTCAAACGTATCAGGTCACGCCGCAGGCATTTCGCCAACAAATAAATGTCATTTCACGTGGCGAATCCGCTTAAATGGCAATATTTTGCTATTGCCGATTTTTGATATAGGGCGCTATGCCAGTCATTATAAAATGAAAAGTAGCGACAGCAGTCAATAAATTGTCATAGCGCAACAAAATATTAGTATTAGAGGGATAAACTGCACCAGTTTTTATTTTTGTGATGAGATACAGTGTCTCTGTGAATGACTTTCTTTATTCTTTGTTGGCACTTTCATTCAGAATGCGAGCATATGAATAAGTGGGTTTATGCCAGGTAATTGGTTGAATGAACCCGGCAAGATATTAAATTGAATTATTGTCATGAGGTCGTGAATTTACCTCATAACAGAGAGCTTAATTAATCAGGCTCTTGAACTGACAGGTTTGCCACATTTGTGGTAGGGAAGGGGGTGAGAATCCCCCGCAGCCCCCGCTGCTGTGATGCTGACGACCCCGTATTGACCACTGATCGCAAGATTGGGAAGGACGGGTGAGGATGACGCTAAGCCAGAAGACCTGCCTGTCAGTGACTACCAACAACTTCGGTGGGAAGTGGGTGGTTCAGATGCATACAGTCGAGAGACTGGGTATCTTTACACCCCTACCACCCTGAACAGGATCAGGGTATGGCGGCCAATTTTCACGCTTTTGTTCTTGCAGGTACCGGAAGCGGCTGTGGTAAAACCACGGTGACGCTGGGCTTGTTGAGCTTGTTGAAAAAACGCGGTTTACGCGTCCAGCCTTGCAAAGTAGGCCCCGATTACCTTGATACCGGCTGGCATACCGCGGTATGCGGCACTGCTTCCCGCAATCTTGATAGCTTCATGCTTCCCGTCCCCACCCTGAATGCTTTATTTCGCGAGCACATGCAACATGCGGATATCGCCGTTATTGAAGGCGTTATGGGGTTGTATGACGGATACGGCACCGACCCAAACTACTGCAGCACCGCCGCGATGGCCAAACAGTTAGGCTGTCCGGTTATCCTACTGGTTGATGGCAAAGCCGTTTCCACCTCGATCGCCGCGACGGTAATGGGGTTTCAGCATTTTGATCCAACCCTGAATATTGCCGGCGTTATTGTTAACCGGGTTAACAGCGAAACGCATTACCAGCTCCTGAAAGTGGCGATTGAGCGTTACTGCGCTGTACCCGTCTTAGGCTACGTTCCCCGTATGGAAGGCGTTGCGCTTCCCGAGCGTCATCTGGGTTTGGTTACCGCGCGTGAGTCGGTTATCAACCAGCAGCCGTGGCAGGCGTTTGCCGCGACGCTGGAGCAAACCCTTGATATCGACGCGCTGCTGAGATTAAGCCAGTTAGACACGCTTCCTGCGGGTGAATGACCAGCGTTGCCCGCCGCAGACGCCGGGGCAGGGCTAACGCTTGCCATCGCCGATGACGAAGCGTTCAACTTCTACTACCCGGACAACATTACGCTACTGGAGCGCACGGGGCTTAAGATTGTCCGTTTTAGCCCGTTGCACGACACCTGTTTACCCGACTGTCAGATGATCTGGCTGGGGGGTGGCTATCCTGAGTTACATGCTGCGGCGTTGGCCCGTAATATTGCAATGCTTAACCAACTGCGGGCGGCGCACCAGCAGGGTGTCGCGATTTATGCCGAGTGCGGGGGGCTGATGTATCTCGGCAGTTCGCTGGAAGACAGCCAGGGTGATACCTGGCTGATGGCGGATATCATTCCCGGTCACAGCAAAATGGGAAAACGTCTGACCCGATTTGGCTACTGCGAAGCGCAGGCCGCGCAGCAAACGTTGTTGGCTGCAGAAGGCGAAGTGCTGCGCGGACATGAATTCCACTACTCCGATTTTACCCCTGAAACTCCCGCGGTGATGAACTGTCGCAAAGTGCGCGATGGCAAAACGCTGCAAGCCTGGTCCGGCGGTTGGCAGGTGGGAAATACCTTTGCCAGCTATCTACACGTTCATTTTGCTCAACGTCCGCAGATGCTTAACCACTGGCTGGCAGCCGCGAGGAGCGCACTATGACCATCCTCGCGTGGTGTGTTGCCTGGCTGCTTGATTTTATCATCGGCGATCCGCAGAACTGGCCGCATCCGGTGCGCTGGATTGGCAATCTGATTTCTGCGGTGCAACGGGTTGTTCGGCGTTACTGCCATAGCGACCGTGCGCTACGCATCGGTGGCGCGGTGATGTGGATTGTGGTGGTTGGGCTGACCTGGGCTGTGTCCTGGGGAGTACTGGCGCTGGCGCACTCTATTCATCCCTGGCTTGGTTGGGTGGTTGAGGTCTGGATGATCTTTACCGTGCTGGCCGGGCGCTGCCTGGCAAATGCCGCGCAGGATGTCGAGCGTCCGCTACGTGCCGGTAACCTTGCTGCAAGTCGGGAAAAGCTGTCATGGATTGTGGGACGCGATACCTCGCAATTACAGCCACAGCAGATCAATCGCGGCGTAGTGGAAACCGTGGCAGAGAACACCGTTGATGGCATCATCGCGCCGCTGTTCTTCTTGCTCCTCGGCGGTGCGCCTCTGGCGATGGCCTACAAAGCGGTAAACACCCTTGACTCCATGGTGGGCTACAAACATGAAAAATACCGCGCTATCGGTATGGTCAGCGCTCGTCTGGACGATGTCGCAAATTATATTCCCGCGAGACTAAGTTGGCTGCTGCTGGGCGCAGCGGCATTTTTATGTCGCCAGGACGGCGCGCGTGCTTTGCAGATTGGCTGGCGCGATCGCTACAACCACAGCAGCCCAAACTGCGCGTGGTCAGAAGCGTCCGTTGCCGGGGCATTAGGAATTCGTCTGGGTGGTCCTAATGACTACTTTGGCGAGCGCGTTGAGAAACCGTGGATCGGTGATGCACAACGCGACATTTCGGTAGACGACATTTCCCATACGATTCGATTGATGTGGGTGGCATCGATGCTGGCACTGGCGCTGTTTATTGCGCTGCGGTGGCTGCTGGTCGGTGTAGCCTGAGGACAACACAATGCAATATATCCAGCAACCCCAGGCGATTGAGGCCAAAAGTTTCGACATTATTGGCGAGATCATCCGTGAAACCCGCCCGGACTATCAGTTTGCCAGCCCGTTACATGAAGCCATTATCAAGCGGGTTATTCACACGACAGCGGATTTCGACTGGCTGGACATTCTGTGGTTTTCCAGTGATGTGCTGGAGCAGTTCTGTGCGGCGCTTAGCCGTTCGAGCGTGATTTATACCGACACCACTATGGCCCTTTCAGGGATTAATAAAACGCTGCTGGCAAAATTCGGTGGCGAATGCCGCTGCTACATCAGCGACCCGCGGGTCGTGCGGACGGCAAAAGAGCAGGGCATTACCCGGTCAATGGCGGCCGTTGACATTGCGGTGAAGGAAGAGGGTGAAAAGCTGTTTGTGTTTGGCAACGCGCCGACAGCGCTGTTCCGCCTGCTTGAGCATGATGTGGCCGTGAGTGGCGTAGTTGGCGTACCGGTTGGGTTCGTCGGTGCAGAAGAGTCGAAAGATGCACTGACCCAAAGCAATCTACCCGCCATTGCTGCGTTAGGTCGTAAAGGGGGAAGTAACGTCGCCGCCGCGATCGTCAACGCCATGCTTTATCACATGCAGGGGGCGCGATGAGCGAGTCCTTTGATACGCCGGTGTGGCACAACGGTAAAGCGCTGCGTAAAGGATATACCACGGGATCGTGCGCGACGGCGGCGGCAAAAGTGGCGGCGCTGATGGTATTGCGCCAGCACCTGATCCATCAGGTTTCTATCGTGACGCCATCAGGTGTGACGCTGTGTCTGAACGTAGAGTCGCCGCATATCGAAGGACAGCAGGCGATAGCCGCCATCCGCAAAGACGGTGGCGATGATGTGGATGCCACCCACGGCATGCTGATTTTTGCCCGCGTGACGTTAAACGATAGCAAAGAGATAACCCTTCAGGGCGGGGAAGGCGTTGGCACGGTAACCCGCAAAGGGATCGGCCTGCCAGTGGGCAGTTCGGCGATTAATCGCACACCTCGCCAGACCATTGAGTCTGCGGTTCGTGAGGCGATTGGTCCGAATCGTGGGGCGCAAATTGAAATTTTCGCGCCGGAAGGTGAAGAGCGGGCGCAAAAAACCTACAACTCTCGCCTTGGCATTCTGGGCGGCATTTCGATCATTGGCACGACTGGGATCGTCACGCCGATGTCAGAAGAAAGCTGGAAACGTTCACTGTCGCTGGAACTGGAAATTAAGCGAGCGGCGGGGCTGGAGCGTGTCGTACTGGTGCCAGGAAACCACGGCGAACGTTTTGTGCGTGAGCAGATGGGGATCGACACCCAGGTTGTGGTCACCATGAGCAATTTTGTCGGTTACATGATTGAAGAAGCCGTACGTCTGGGGTTCCGACAAATTGTGCTGGTGGGACACCCTGGTAAGCTCGTCAAAATTGCGGCGGGGATCTTTCATACCCACAGCCATATTGCCGATGCTCGCATGGAAACGCTGGTGGCCCACCTCGCGTTACTGGGGGCGCCGCTGGAACTGCTCACGCTGGTCAGCGACTGCGATACCACCGAGGCTGCGATGGAACACATAGAAGCATACGGTTTTCAGCACATTTACAACCATCTGGCTAAGCGCATCTGTATGCGCGTCCTGCAAACGTTGCGCTTTACCAAAAATCCCCCGACCTGTGACGCCATCATGTTCTCTTTTGATAATCAGGTGCTTGGGAGTAATCGCCCGGTCGCAGAGATTGCTGAGGAGATGCAATGTTAACCGTTGTAGGGATGGGACCAGCCGGTTTGCATTTGATGACGCCTGCGGCGCGTGAAGCGGTCGCAACGGCTGATGTTCTGGTCGGTGGAAAGCGACATTTGCAGCAATTCCCGGATTTTACCGGTGAACAGTTTGTTCTCGGCGCCAATATTCTCGAACTTTTGAACTGGATTTGCGCGCACCAGGAGCAACGCGTTGTGGTGCTGGCATCTGGCGATCCGCTGTTTTACGGCATCGGGACGCGCATGGTGGCGCATTTCGGTATTGAAAATGTGCGCATTATTCCCGGTATAAGCGCGGTGCAGTACCTGTGTGCGCAATCCGGTATTGATATGAACGATATGTGGCTGACCAGTAGCCATGGTCGCAGCGTCTGTTTCGATGAACTGGCGCGACATAACAAGGTGGCGATGGTGACAGATGCGCAGTGCGGCCCGCGTGAAATTGCGCAGCAGCTCATTGCACGAGGCAAGGGACATCGCTGGATGGTGATTGGCGAAAACCTGGCAATGGAAAACGAACGGATCCATTTCCTGCCTGTGAACGAAGTTAATGCCGACTATGACATGAATGCAGTGGTGATCCTTGATGAAAGATGAGCTGTTTCTACGTGGAGAGAAAGTGCCGATGACCAAAGAAGCGGTACGTGCACTTGCCCTCTCAAAACTTGAATTACACCGCGCCAGTCACCTGATTGATATTGGCGCGGGAACCGGCAGCGTGTCGATAGAAGCCGCGCTGCAATACCCTGGATTGCGCGTGACGGCAATCGAGCGTAACCCGGCGGCGCTCAGGCTGCTGGATGAAAACCGCCAGCATTTTGCCTGTGCAAACATCGACATTTTTCCCGGTGTTGCGCCGATGACTATCGCTGAAAAAGCCGATGCCATTTTCATGGGCGGCAGCGGTGGCCATTTGACTGAACTGATTGACTGGTCAATGCGTCAATTGCATCCCGCAGGGCGGCTGGTGATGACATTCATCCTCCAGGAAAACCTCAACACCGCGCTGGCACATCTGGACCATCTTGGCGTACCGGGAGTGGATTGCCTGCAGCTACAGGTTTCCTCGCTTACCACGCTTGGCAGTGGTCACTATTTCAAACCGAATAACCCCGTATTTGTTATCGCCTGTCAGAAGGAAGGAAACCATGTCTGAGATTTTTGATCCCCGTAGCGTGTGGTTTGTTGGCGCAGGTCCTGGCGATCGCGAGCTGATTACCCTCAAAGGTTACCGGTTGCTACAGCAGGCGCAGGTTGTTATCTACGCCGGCTCGCTGATTAACACGGAATTGCTGGAATATTGCCCTGCTGGTGCTGAATGCCACGACAGCGCTGAACTGCATCTGGAGCAGATCCTTGATCTGATGGAAGCCGGAGTGAAAGCGGGTAAGACCGTGGTGCGTCTGCAAACCGGCGATGTTTCGCTGTACGGTTCCGTGCGCGAGCAGGGCGAGGAACTGACCAAACGTGGGATTGACTGGCAGGTGGTGCCCGGCGTCAGCGCATTCCTTGGTGCGGCGGCGGAGTTGGGCGTTGAGTATACCGTGCCTGAGGTCTCACAGAGCCTGATCATTACCCGCCTGGAAGGACGCACGCCGGTGCCGGAGCGCGAACAGCTGGAGTCATTTGCCAGTCACCAGACATCTATGGCGATTTATCTGTCCGTTCAGCGTATTCATCGTGTGGCCGAGCGTTTGATTGAAGGCGGTTATCCGGCGACCACGCCCGTGGCGGTGATCTACAAGGCAACCTGGCCGGAAAGCCAGACTGTGCGCGGTACCCTGGCGGATATTGGCGACAAGGTTCGTGATGCGGGCATCCGTAAAACGGCCCTTATTCTGGTCGGTAATTTCCTGGGCTCGGAGTATCACTACTCCAAACTCTATGCGGCGGACTTTAGCCATGAATACCGTAAAGCCTGAGTCAATTGCGCTTTTTTGCCTGACCCCGGGAGGCGTTACGCTGGCAAAACGTCTGGCGGCCATGCTGCCGGTCACCTGTTTTACCAGTGAAAAGCTGCTGGAGGAGGGATTCATTCCTTTCGAAAACGGCTTTGCGAATACCGCCCGCGAAGCGTTTGCGAATTACTCGGCGCTGATTTTTATCGGTGCGACCGGCATTGCGGTGCGCGTGCTGGCCCCGCTGGTCAACGACAAATTTTGCGATCCGGCGGTGGTGGTCATTGATGAACGCGCCCAGCATGTCATCAGCCTGCTCTCCGGTCACGCGGGCGGTGCCAATGCGCTGGCGCGGTATCTGGCGGGCATGTTGGGCGCCGATCCGGTGATCACCACGGCGACGGATGTCAACGATATGGCGGCACTGGATACGCTGGCATTTCAACTGAATGCCCGGATGAGTGATTTCCGTTCGGCGGTGAAGATCGTTAATCAGATGCTGGTCAGTAATAAGCGGGTTGGGCTGTGGTGGGATGATGAACTGACGCAGGATGTCAGTCATTGCGACCGGCGCGGATTTATCACGGTAACCGATCTCAATCAGCTTCCTGAACTGGATGCGCTGGTGTGTATCACCTTACGCACCAACTTACCCGATCTGCCTGTTCCGCACTGGAAGCTGGTGCCACAACGTGTTGTGGCCGGAATTGGTTGTCGTCGTGACACGCCGTTCCCGTTGCTGGCCGCGCTGCTTGCCAGGCAACTCGAAGCCCAGCAGCTCGATCCGCTGGCGCTTAAAGCGATTGGCAGTATCACGCTGAAAAAAGATGAACAGGGACTTATCCAACTGGCTTCGTGCTGTCGCGTTCCTTTCGAAACCTTTACTGCTGACGCGCTGCGTGAGCATGAACACCGTTTTCCGGCCTCATCGTTTGTTCGCAAAACGGTGGGTACAGGAAGCGTTTCCGGTCCTGCAGCCTGGCTGCTGAGCCACGGAAAACTGTTAGGCGAGACCCTGCGAGAACAGGGCGTCACTATCACTTTGGGAGTTTCACACTGATGTTAAGCGTAATTGGAATTGGCCCTGGCTCGCAGGCAATGATGACCATGGAAGCCGTTGAAGCATTGCAGGCAGCGGAAATCATCGTTGGCTATAAAACCTACACCCACCTGGTAAAAGCGTTCACTGGCGACAAGCAGGTGATCAAAACCGGGATGTGCAAAGAGATTGAACGCTGCCAGGCGGCGATCGAACTGGCGCAGGCGGGTCACAACGTGGCGCTGATCAGCAGCGGTGACGCAGGGATTTACGGTATGGCCGGGCTGGTGCTTGAGCTGGTCAGCAAGCAAAAGCTGGACGTTGAGGTCAGGCTGATCCCAGGAATGACGGCCAGCATTGCCGCCGCCTCTTTGCTGGGCGCGCCGTTGATGCACGACTTCTGCCACATCAGCTTAAGCGATCTGTTAACACCGTGGCCAGTTATCGAAAAACGTATAGTGGCTGCCGGCGAAGCAGACTTTGTAATCTGTTTCTACAACCCGCGCAGTCGGGGTCGCGAAGGTCATCTGGCGCGCGCATTTGAGCTGCTTTCTGCCAGCAAGAGCGCGCAAACGCCGGTAGGTATTGTGAAGTCAGCCGGACGTAAAAAACAGGAAAAATGGTTGACCACCCTGGGTGAAATGGACTTTGAACCGGTTGATATGACCAGCCTTGTGATTGTTGGCAACAAAACAACCTATGTTCAGGACGGTCTGATGATCACGCCACGAGGTTATGTGCTGTGAATTACGGTGATGTGTTGGTCATGGGCGGTACCAGCGATGCGCGCATGCTGTGCCAGCAACTGGACGCAGCCAATGTGGCCTACACCCTGTCAGTTGCGACCCCAACGGGGAAGCAACTGGCGGGAGATATCAAAGGTCAGGTGCGCTGCGGGCGTCTGGAGCGCGAACAAATGATTGCCTGGCTACAGGAAAATCGGACGCGCTGGGTGATAGACGCCTCGCATCCGTATGCCGAGGTGGTGAGTCGCAACATCATGAACGCCTGCGAAGCGGCGGGGGTACTGCTGAGCCGCTATCAACGTCCTGAGCAGTTGAGCGGTTTAACCCATCCGCAGCTTTATACCGTACAGAGTATTCAGCAAGCCTGCGAGGTTGCGCGCCGCTTCGGTGACCGCGTGCTGCTGACGACCGGCAGTAAAGATCTGGCTATCTGGCGCGAAGGGTTGCCTGAAAAAACGCTGCTGGCGCGCGTCCTGCCTGTACCCGAGGTTATTCAGCAATGCGCGGACCTGGGATTTGGCGTCGGTGAGATTTTTGCATTGTGCGGGCCGTTTAGCGCCGAGTTCAACGCTGCGTTTTATCGCCAGTGTCAGGCTGATGTGGTGATCACTAAGGCATCCGGTGCGGAAGGTGGTTATCAGGAGAAAGTTCAACCCTGTCTGGATGCTGGTATCCCCTGCATCGTGATTACACGTCCGGCACCGTTGGTGACGGGAGAAGAGTTACTGGAAAGTCAGGCCGCCTTTGGGGCGCGTTTAACGCGCTGGCTGGCCGCTGCTTAAGGAGTTAGAGATGAAAAAGGCGCTTCTGGTGGTCAGCTTTGGCACCAGCTATCACGACACCTGTGAGAAAAATATTGTGGCTTGCGAGAGCGATCTCGCAGCCAGTTGCCCTGACCGCGACCTGTTCCGGGCGTTTACCTCCGGGATGATTATCCGCAAGCTCAAGCAGCGCGACGGCATTGAGATCGACACGCCGCTGCAGGCGCTGCAAAAGCTGGCGGAGCAGGGGTATCAGGACGTGGCTATTCAGTCGTTGCACATTATCAACGGTGATGAATACGAAAAAATTGTCCGCGAAGTGCAAAGCATGCGCCCGCTTTTTTCTCGCCTGACGCTGGGTGTTCCGCTGCTGAGCAGCCATGACGATTACGCCCAGCTGATGCTGGCGCTGCAACAGCAAATGCCGGTGCTTGGCGAAAATGAAAAAGTGGTGTTTATGGGACACGGTGCCAGCCATCATGCCTTTGCCGCCTATGCCTGCCTCGACCATATGATGACGGCACAGCGCTACCCGGCGCGGGTTGGGGCGGTGGAAAGCTACCCGGAAGTCGATGTGCTGATTGAAAGTTTGTCTCAGGAAGGGGTGACGGCGGTGCATCTGATGCCGCTGATGTTAGTTGCTGGCGATCATGCCATCAATGATATGGCCTCTGACGAAGAGGATTCGTGGAAAACATTGTTCAATGCGGCCGGGATACCGGCTACGCCGTGGCTCAGTGGTCTGGGTGAGAATCCGGCGGTTCGCGCTATGTTCGTGGCGCATTTACAACAGGCGCTTAATGTGGCGCTGGAGGAAGCAGCATGAGCGGAAAACTGTACGCATTAAGCACCGGGCCTGGCGCTTCCGATCTTATCACCGTGCGGGCCGCACGCACGCTGGGTACGCTGGATATTCTCTATGCGCCCGCCGGGCGCAAAGGTGGCGACAGTCTGGCTCTGTCGATCGTACGTGAATATATCGGCGAGCAGACCGAAGTTCGCTGCTGCCATTTTCCTATGAGTGCTGACAGCGCCGAAAAAGAGGCGGTATGGGATGACGTTGCGGCCGCGCTGGTTCAGGAAGTCGAAGCGGGTAAGCAGGTGGGCTTTATTACACTCGGCGACGCCATGCTGTTCAGCACCTGGGTTTTTTTACTCCAGCGTATTGGCTGTCCTGACTGGTTAGAAATCGTCCCGGGCGTGACCTCTTTCGCTGCGATTGCCGCGCGGTCAAAAACGCCGCTCGCCATGGAGCAACAGTCACTGGCCGTGGTCTCCTGTACCGCGCCGGAAGCGGAAATCCAGCAGGCGTTAAAGCAGTATGACAGTCTGGTGCTGATGAAGGTATACGGTCGTTTTGCGCGCATCAAAGCGCTGCTGCAACAAGAGGGTTTGTTGGGCTGTGCATTGATGATGTCTGAAGCCACGCTGCCGGGTGAACAGTGCTGGCGTCATCTCGATGAGGTGAGCGACGATCAGCCGCTGCCTTATTTCTCGACCATTCTGGTCAATAAACAGTGGGAGTATGCACAATGAAGCTTGAACAACAGCTAAAACAGCTGTCTTTCAGCGGGTTGGCTGCGGCGCTATTACTGATGGTTGTTCCTGAACAAGCGTTCGCCATGCACATAATGGAAGGTTTCTTGCCGCCGATGTGGGCGCTGGCCTGGTGGCTGCTGTTTTTGCCGTGCCTGTGGTACGGGCTGGTGCGGCTGCGCCAAATCGTGCAGGAAGATAGTCACCAAAAAGTGTTACTGGCTTTGTGCGGCGCGTTTATTTTTGTGCTGTCGGCGCTGAAAATTCCTTCTGTTACCGGAAGTTGTTCGCACCCTACCGGGGTAGGCCTGGCGGTTATCCTGTTTGGACCGGGCGTGGTGGCAATCCTCGGGGCAATCGTCCTGCTGTTCCAGGCGCTGTTGCTGGCGCACGGTGGTTTGACAACGCTTGGCGCTAACGGCATGTCGATGGCGGTGATTGGCCCGGTAGTGGGTTACATGGTATGGAAAATGGCCTGCCGTACGGGGTTGCGTCGTGATGTTTGCGTCTTCCTGTGCGCGATGCTGGCGGATCTCGTCACCTATTTCGTGACCTCGGTGCAACTGGGCGTGGCGTTCCCGGACCCATCCGCCGGTGCTACGGGTTCAATCATCAAGTTCATGGGGATTTTCTGCCTGACGCAGATCCCAATTGCGATAGCGGAAGGTCTGCTCACCGTAATGATTTATGACCAGTTAACCAAACGGCAGTTGATTACCGCTCAAGGACATTAACGATGAAAAAGACGCTGATTTTGTTAGGGATGGTAGTGGCGCTGGTGATCCTGCCGTTCTTTATCAACCATGGTGGAGAGTACGGTGGCTCAGACGGTGAGGCGGAGAGTCAGATTCAGGCAATTGCCCCACATTATGAGCCGTGGTTCCAGCCCTTGTATGAACCGGCAAGCGGTGAGATTGAAAGCCTGCTGTTTACGCTCCAGGGATCGCTGGGCGCAGCCGTGATTTTCTACATTCTGGGTTACACCAAGGGCAGGCAACGTCGTGATGACCGGGCTTGACAGGCTTAGCTATCAAAGCCGCTGGTTTCATGTCTCACCCGTGCGGAAATTTCTGCTCTGGCTGATGATGATGATTCTGGCGTTTACTCTGCCCCCGTTGGGGCAGGGTATTGAGCTGTTACTGATTGCCGCGCTGAGCTGCTGGCTGCTGCGCATTTCCTTCTGGCGCTGGTGTCGCTGGATAGCATTACCGTTTGGTTTTCTGACGGTCGGCGTCGTGACCATTCTGTTTAGTTTTAGCCGCGATCCGCAGACGCTGCTGGCCAGCATCCCCGTTGGAAGCTATTGGTTAGGTGTTAGCGCGCCAGGGCTTGTCACCGCCAATGAAACCTTCTGGCGCAGCCTGGCTGCGCTGGCGGCGACGTTCTGGCTGGTCCTGAATCTGCCGTTTCCGCAATTAATTATCTTACTCAAACGCGCGCACGTTCCTCGCCTGCTCACTGAGCAGATCCTGCTAACCTGGCGCTTTATTTTTATCCTGTTAGACGAGGCGCTGGCTATTCATCGCGCACAAACGCTACGTTTTGGTTATCGTAGCTTGCCGTTGGGCTATCGCTCGCTGGCGATGCTGGTGGGATTGCTGTTTACCCGCGTGTTGATCCGCTACCAGCAAATGACCACCACACTGGATATCAAACTGTATCAGGGTGATTTTCACCTGTAAGGAAAAGTATGCTTGCCACTTCAGCGCTTTGGTTTCGCTATCAGGATGACCCGATCCTCAAAGGGCTAACGCTGGACTTTTCAACGCATGCCGTCACCGGGCTGGTCGGTGCTAATGGCTGCGGGAAATCCACGCTGTTTATGAACCTGAGTGGTTTACTGCGCCCGCAGGAAGGCGCGGTGATGTGGCAAGGCAAACCGCTGGATTACAGCAAGCGCGGCCTGCTGGCGCTGCGTCAGCAGGTGGCAACCGTATTTCAGGATCCCGATCAGCAAATTTTTTATACCGATATCGACAGCGATATTGCCTTCAGCCTGCGCAACCTTGGGGTGGATGAGACTGAAATCTCCCGCCGGGTGGATGATGCGCTCACGCTGGTCGATGCCCAGCATTTTCGCCATCAGCCTATTCAATGTTTAAGTCACGGGCAAAAAAACGTGTGGCGATTGCCGGGGCGTTGGTGTTGCAGGCGCAGTATTTGCTACTGGATGAACCTACTGCGGGCCTTGACCCATCAGGCCGCACGCAGATGATTGAGATAATCAAACGCATCGTAGCGCAAGGAAACCACGTGGTTATCTCCAGCCATGATATCGATCTTATCTATGAAGTCAGCGATGCAGTGTACGTTTTACGCCGGGGGGAAGTGCTAACACACGGCTCGCCGGGTGATGTGTTTGCCCGGACGGATCTTATTGAACAAGCGGGATTAACTCAGCCCTGGCTGGTGAAGCTGCATACCGAGCTGGGCTTCCCGCTGTGTAAAACAGAGGCTGAATTTTTTAGCTGTATGCGAGAGAACGCACTGAAGGAGGCGTCATGACGCAGGCAATAATGTTGCAGGGAACGGCATCTGATGTAGGTAAAAGCGTGTTGGTCGCCGGTCTGTGTCGAATTTTTTATCAGGATGGACTGCGTACCGCACCGTTCAAATCGCAGAACATGGCGCTGAACTCTGGCATTACGCCAGAGGGCAAAGAGATGGGGCGCGCGCAAATTTTTCAGGCTGAGGCCGCCGGTATTACGCCAGATGTGCGTATGAATCCGGTGCTGCTTAAGCCGACCAGCGATCGTAAAGCGCAGGTTGTGCTGATGGGCAAAGTGGCTACCGATATGGATGCGGTGAGCTACCACGAGTACAAACCGAAACTACGGGATCAAATCCTGTCTGTTTATAACAGTCTCGCGCAGGAGTTCGATGTGCTGGTACTGGAAGGGGCTGGAAGCCCGGCTGAGATTAACCTGCGCGATCGCGATATCGTCAATATGGGGATGGCAGAAATGGCGCAGTGCCCTGTCGTTCTGGTGGCGGATATCGACCGCGGCGGGGTGTTCGCCTCCATTTACGGCACGCTGGCGCTACTGCACGACCATGAACGCGCCAGGGTAAAAGGGGTGATCATCAATAAGTTTCGCGGTGATGTGGCGTTGCTGTATTCCGGGATTGAGCAAATTGAAGCGCTGACCGGCGTTCCGGTCCTGGGCGTCATGCCATGGCTGGACGTTGATCTGGAAGATGAAGATGGCGTTGCGCTGCAAAAGGGCAAATATTTGCGCACAGACAAACGCGACATCGATATCGCCGTTGTTCAGATACCACACATTTCTAACTTTACTGATTTCAATGCGCTTGCCGCACAGCCGGATGTGCGCGTGCGCTATGTTCGCCAGCCTGAAGAGTTGGCGGGGGCCGATCTGGTGATTCTGCCCGGCAGCAAAAACACCCTGGGCGATCTGGTGTGGCTGCGTGAAAGCGGGATGGCGCATGGCGTGGTGCAATTACATCGTAATAACGTACCCGTAGTGGGGATTTGCGGTGGCTATCAAATGCTCGGCGAAACCATCATTGATGAAGTTGAGTCAGGACTCGGTACGTTGCCGGGTCTGGGCTTGCTCGATACCGTAACGCATTTTGCCCAGCACAAAACCACGACCCTGGTTGAAGGACAAATGTCCTCCTCGCTGCCGGACTGGCTGGCGGGTACCGCGGGATTATCCGTTCGCGGTTATGAAATTCATATGGGCGAAACGGCATTAACTGAAGAATGCCGGTCGGTGATGACGCTGCGTAAAGACGGCGGTAACGTGGCTGATGGCGCGGTCACTGCCGATGGCCTGGCGTTCGGCACCTATCTTCACGGTCTGTTCGACAGCGATGAATTTACCCGTGCGCTGGTTAATGGCCTGCGAGAACGTAAAGGGTTAGCGCCGCTGGATTCCACCTTCCATTACGCGCAATATAAATCGCAGCAGTTTGATCTGCTGGCGGATGCGATGCGGCAACACATCGATATTGAGAAAATTTATACCATCATGCAGCAACACCGGGAGCCAGTATGATGATTCTGGTGACTGGCGGCGCGCGAAGCGGCAAGAGTCGGCATGCGGAAGCGCTGATCGCAGATTCTCCAAACGTTTTGTATATCGCGACTTCGCAGATTTTTGATGAGGAGATGGCTGCGCGAATTCAGCATCATCGTGACGGACGTCCTGCGCACTGGCGGACAGCCGAACGCTGGCAACATCTCGATGAGCTGATTACGGCAGCAAACGATCCACAAGAAGCCATTCTGCTGGAGTGCATCACCACGATGGTGACCAACCTGCTGTTTGCGCTGGGCGGTGACAGCGACCCGGATAGCTGGGATTACGCGGCGATGGAGCAATCTATTGAGGATGAAATTCGTTCGCTGATTGCGGCCTGTCAGCGCTGTCCGGCCAGGGTTGTGCTGGTCACTAACGAAGTCGGAATGGGGATTGTTCCGGAGAACCGTCTGGCACGGCATTTTCGCGATATTGCAGGACGTGTGAACCAGCGACTGGCGGCGGCGGCTGATGAGGTCTGGCTGGTGGTATCAGGAATTGGAGTCAAAATTAAATGAGTAAGTTGTTCTGGGCAATGCTCTCTTTTATTAGTCGCTTGCCCGTTCCTGCTCGCTGGTCGCAAGGACTGGATTTCGAGCACTATTCACGTGGCATTGTGATGTTCCCGCTAATTGGCGTGGTGCTGGGAGGGCTGACGGGGCTGGTCTTTATGGCGCTGCAGCCCTGGTGTGGGGTGCCGTTGGCGGCCCTGTTTGCAGTCCTCACGCTGGCGTTATTGACCGGGGGATTTCATCTCGACGGTCTGGCGGATACCTGTGACGGTATTTTTTCTGCCCGTCGACGCGAGCGGATGCTGGAAATCATGCGTGACAGCCGCCTGGGGACTCACGGTGGACTGGCGTTAATTTTCGTGTTGCTGGCAAAAGTGCTGGTGGTGAGCGAACTGGCTTTGCGGGGCACGCCGATGCTGGCGGCGCTTGCTGCCGCTTGTGTCGCCGGGCGGGGTACCGCTGTTTTGCTGATGTATCGGCATCGCTACGCCCGCGAAGAAGGGCTGGGCAACGTCTTTATCGGTAAAGTCACCGGGCGTCAAACCTGCGTCACGTTGGGATTCGCGGCGATCCTGGCTGCCGTGCTTCTTCCTGGCATGCGCGGCGTGGCGGCGCTGGTTGTTACGATAGTGGCGATTTTTATTCTTGGGCAGTTATTAAAACGCACGTTGGGTGGGCAGACCGGCGATACGCTGGGCGCAGCCATTGAACTTGGCGAGTTGATTTTCCTGCTGGCTCTGCTCTGAGTCAGCCAACATACTGGAACCCTTATGCAGACTTTAACCTCTTTACTCCACGCAATCCCTTCACCTGATAGTGCTGCGATGCTGCGTGCACAGCAGCATGTCGATGGCTTGCTTAAACCGCCAGGAAGTCTTGGTCGACTCGAGTCGCTCGCCGTGCAACTGGCCGGAATGCCGGGTCTGAAGGGCGTACCGCATGTGAATGGCAAAGCGATGCTGGTGATGTGCGCCGATCACGGTGTATGGGATGAAGGGGTTGCCGTTTCGCCTAAAATCGTCACGGCTATTCAGGCTGCTAATATGACGCGTGGGACGACAGGCGTTTGTGTGCTTGCCGCTCAGGCGGGGGCAAAGGTACATGTGATTGATGTCGGCATCGATGCTGAGCTTATCCCTGGCGTGGTGAATATGCGCGTGGCGCGCGGCTGCGGCAATATTGCACAAGGCCCGGCAATGAGTCGTTCGCAGGCCGAGGAGCTGCTGCTGGAGGTTATCCGCTATACCCATGAGCTGGCCAAAGATGGCGTAACGCTGTTTGGCGTCGGTGAACTTGGTATGGCAAATACGACACCAGCGGCGGCAATCGTCAGCGTGCTGACCGGCAGCGATGCCGAGGATGTGGTGGGTATCGGCGCTAACCTGCCGCTTTCAAGAGTAGGCAATAAAGTCGATGTTGTGCGGCGAGCAATTGCCGTCAATCAACCGGATCGTAATGACGGTATCGATGTGCTGGCTAAGGTAGGCGGGTTTGATCTGGTCGGCATGGCGGGGGTGATGTTGGGGGCGGCCTCCTGCGGCCTGCCGGTCGTGCTGGACGGTTTTCTCTCTTATTCCGCTGCGCTGGCAGCCTGCCAGATTGCGCCGCAGATTAAACCTTACCTGATCCCGTCACATTTCTCCGCCGAGAAGGGGGCTCGCACCGCGCTGGCGCATCTTGAACTGGAGCCGTATCTCAATATGGGGATGCGTTTGGGCGAAGGCAGCGGGGCCGCGCTGGCGATGCCGATTGTTGAAGCCGCCTGTGCAATGTACAACAACATGGGGCAGCTTGCCGCCAGTAACATTGTGCTTCCGGATGGTAAGGAAGCATAGTTTTCGGCCACGCTGAACCTCGCCCCATGGTGCAATACCGTTCAGTTAAGCCTGTATGGAAATGTTTTGCTCTGAATCAGTTTCCGTTCACCTTATGTGCGTTGCTTCTCTGATAACGTTATACCTGTGAACGCGCAAGGAAGGCTCACCGCCGCCTCCCTTGCATCCCTGGCTCCCGGCGGGAAAATCGTCGCTGCGCGATTCATTCGTCTTATGCCGTCCGCCTGTCGGGTCGGGGCCGGGCCTGCGTCCCTGCTGGCAGTCCCCTCTGCCCGCATCCCTGCGGGCAGACCCGGTCAGCCGTCAACGCCTCATCGATTTTCAGCCGGACCGGGGTCATCGCTGCAACGCACTGACTTCCAGTTAACTCTGTTTTGCTGTTCAGATAAAAAACGCAGGGGGTCAGGTGTGGGCTGGTCCGGCTGAAAATTGCCGACGTGTTTCCGTAAGGCAGGGAGAACCCGCAGGGATGCGGGTTCAGGGCGCGTTTTGCAGGGACGCTACCTCGCGCCCGGCCCGGTAGCCTGGAGGAATAAACGGAGGGGACCACGAAGTGGCAATTTTCCCGCCGGGAGCCGGGATTGTAAAGGGCGTGGCGGAGAACGCCCTTTACACGTTCACAGGAATCGGTGTTTCAGAGAAACGATGCACATGAGGTGAACGGAACCCTTACCGTGAGATAGCATATTCATAACTTCTGCCAACACAGGTGATGCTTTCTGATACAGAGGCGTTAACTGAACTGCATTAGCCTCAGGCGGCTTTTTTATGCGGATTTTAGGCGTAACCCACTAAAACTGATAATAAAAGCTATAATTAACGGATATCTGCTGCGGCGAAGGAAAGGAAAAAGATGCGTCGTGTAAAACTGCTTTGTTCACTCATTATGCTGCTCGTGAGTCAGAGCGCGCAGGCGGTGAGTTATCCGCTCCCGCCTGAAGGCAGTCGCCTGGTGGGGAGCCCTTTGACCATTACGGTACCTTCAGGAAACACTCAGCCGTTGGAAGCTTTTGCCGCGCAGTACGGACAGGGGTTGAGCAATATGCTGGAGGCCAATCCCGGCGTGGATGTTTTTCTGCCTAAGTCTGGCTCGACGCTGGTTGTGCCACAGCAACTGATATTACCGGATACTGTACGCGAGGGGATCGTAATCAACGTCGCAGAAATGCGCCTTTACTATTATCCCGCTGGCAGCAATACGGTTGAGGTTTTACCCATTGGCATTGGCCAGGTGGGTAGAGAAACGCCGCGTAACTGGGTGACGGCGGTAGAACGTAAGCAGGAAGCACCAAGCTGGACGCCTACGCCGAATACCCGGCGCGAATACGCAGCGCGTGGGGAAAGCCTGCCGGCGTTTGTTCCTGCCGGGCCTGATAACCCGATGGGACTGTATGCGATTTATATCGGCAGGCTTTATGCCATTCATGGCACAAATGCGAATTTCGGTATTGGTCTGCGGGTAAGTCAGGGGTGTATCCGTTTGCGTAATGACGACATTAAATATCTGTTTGATACCGTACCGGTAGGGACGCGTGTGCAACTGATAGACCGACCGGTGAAATACAGCGTAGAGCCGGACGGTAGTCGCTGGGTGGAAGTGCATGAACCACTGTCACGAAACCGGTCGGAATACGAGTCTGACAGAAAAGTTCCCTTGCCAGTCACCCCCGCGCTGCGCACCTTCATCAGCGGGAATGACGTGGATATGAGTCGCGGAAATCAGGCACTGGAAAGACGCTCCGGCATGCCGGTGAATATCAGTCTGATTCAGACCCATTACTAATTTTCAAGGCGACCCTGTGATCTTTAGCCTGGGTGGGTCGCTTTTTTAATTTGATACTGTCCCATTTTTACCACGCCAATATGGTCTGCCATTAGCTGCGCCTCGTGTTCGCTGTGTGTAACCAGCAGTGCCGTTTGCCCGGCGGCACGCAAAATATCCCGTACCTCGTTGCCAAGACGCTCACGCGTGCGCTTATCAAGGCTGGAGAAAGGCTCATCGAGCAGCAGGATTTCCGGATGCGGCGCCAGCGCGCGCGCAAGAGCGATACGCTGCTGTTGACCGCCGGACAGTTCATGCGGATAACGGCTGGCATGACTGTGCAACTCCACCATTTTTAACAGCTCCGCCACCCGGACCTGCTGCTGCTCACGCGGCATACGTCGTAACCCAAAGGCCACGTTTTGTTGCGCGGTCAGGTGAGGGAATAACGCATATTCCTGAAAGACCATGCCGACATGCCGTTTTTCCGGCGGCAGATGAACACCGGAACCGGCAACGCGGCGCTGCGACACATAGATATCTCCGCTTCGCAGCCGTTCAAATCCGGCAACTGCGCGTAACACGGTGGTTTTTCCGCAACCTGAAGCGCCCAGTAAACAAGCGATCTCTCCTTTACGTACCGACATTGAAAACCCGCTCAGCACCGATTGCTGGCTGTTGCCGTAGGCAACATGCACATCCTGGAGTCGTAATGCAATTTCTGACATTGTTACTCTCTTAACCACGGCGAGTCATCTGGTGACGCACCAACAAAATAACCGGTAGCGTGCCAGCTAAAACAATCATTAGCGCGGCGATAGCACCTTCTTCATAGGTTCCACGGGCGGCTTCTGCATACAGCAACGTAGCCAGCGTTTCGAAGTTTACCGGGCGCAACAGCAACGTTGTTGGCAGTTCTTTCATGGCATCGGCAAAAACCAGCAGGGCGCTACTCACTAACGCCGGGCGCAGCAATGGGAAATGAACCCGTGCAAATGTGCCCGCACCATTCTCACCCAACAGACGAGAAGCCTGCTCCAGCGAAGGCGGAATGCGGCCCAGGCCGGAATCCAGTGCGCCGATAGCAATCGCCTGGAAACGCATGGCACAACAAATTACCAGCAGGATCCCGGCAGACATCAGCGGCAGGCCGCGAACATCCAGTAAATCTGCCAGCCAGCGGTCGACTGCCATCGCGGGGGTTAAAAAACCAATCGCCAGAATTGTACCGGGAACCGCGTAGCCTAAAGAAGCCAGACGCATCACACCACGGCGAAATCCTGGCATCGCGTTATCTGCGGCGCTATGCCGCGCGCTCCAGGCCACCAACATACTGACGCAAACCACCACCAACGTGGTTCCCGCGGCCAGTGATAACGTATTTTGTAATGCAGCCAGTAACGAGGAGGATATAGGGCTCTCGTCACCTATATGTTTGGCGCTTTCCCAGATTAAAAACAGCACCGGGGCCAGAAAGCCCAGCACAACTGGCAGCGAAATAACGACACCGAGTAGCCAGCCACGCCAGCCTTGCACGCGGGTGGGTTGAATCTCCCGCAGGCTACGGCTGCTGAATCCCTGTTTTCTGCGGCCATAAAATTCCAGCGTCAGAATAAAGAATATAAACATCAGCATCATGCAGGCGATTTGCGCTGCGGCAGATAAATCAGAGCGAGAGATCCACGTGGTGTATACGGTAACTGTTAACGTTTGTACCCCGAGAAATTCCGACGCGCCGATATCGTTAAGCGTCTCCAGCAGCGCCAGACTGATCCCGACGGCCAGTGCCGGGCGTGCCATGGGGAGAGCAACACGAAAAAAGGTCCCGGTTGCGCTGCAACCCAGCGTACGTGCAGCTTCCAACAGATGGGCCGGCTGGCTGATAAACATGGCGCGGGTTGTCAGGTACACGTAAGGATAAAGTACTAATCCGAGCAAGATTATTGCGCCGGAAAGGGAACGTAAATCGGGCAGACGGAACTGTCGCGGGTTGTCAAAGCCCAGTATAAAACGGATAAAGGTTTGCAACGGGCCAATCGGATGCAGCAGATCGAGCCATGCAAAGGCAACGATGTAGGTCGGCATTGCCAGCGGCAACAGCAGCGCCCAACTGAGAATTTTTCGCCCAGGGAAATCCCATGCCGTTACCGCCCATGCGCTGCCTACGCCAATGACGCCAACCATTATCGCGACACCCGCTAGCAACAGCACGGTGTTTTTGAGCGCTGAAGGCAGTACATATGTCATAAGATTATCCCAGTGGGATAAATCAGCCTGAGTGGCCTGCCAGATCAGCGCAACGATGGGGGTCAGGACGCCAAGCGCGACGCACAACGCGCCAAGATGCAACGGCGTTAATAATGACTGCGGCCCGGAAACCAGGCCGCGTAACGTCGGAAACTGCAGCGATTTATTGATCGAATCCAACTTTATCTACCAGCAGGCTAGCTTGTTTACGATACTTCACGATCTCTGTGAGCGGTGTTTTATCGACGTCGATTTCACCGATTGTGGCGCTAATGACCGGGTCAAGCGTTACGCCTTTCAGTACCGGATATTCGAAGTTCGCTTTCGCATACTGCTGCTGGGCAGGCGCGGAAACCAGATATTCCATCAGCTTAACGGCATCGGCTTTATTTGGCGCATAGCGGGCAACGGCAGCGCCGCTGATGTTGACGTGCGTACCGCCATTTTCAAAGGTTGGTTTAACGACTTTAATGGCATCGCCCCACTGACGAGCATCGCTGCCTTCTTTGGCGTTTTTCATATGGCCGACATAATAGGAGTTGGCCAGACCAATATCACAAATTCCACCGAGGATATCGCGGGCAACATCGCGATCGCCGCCGGTGGCTTTACGCGCCAGGTTAGCCTTCACGCCGCGCAGCCATTCTTCGGTTTTGGCTTCACCATGATGGGCAATCATCGCGGCGATCAGCGCCGTGTTGTAGGGGTGCTGACCGGAACGAATACAAACTTTACCTTTGTATTCTGGGCTGGCGAGCTGTTCGTAATGCCAGTTATCGATTGGCAGCGACTTCTCGGCATACAGTACGCGGGCGCGCATTGAAAGCGCAAACCACTGATTATCCGCACCGCGCAGATTCGCCGGAATGGCGGCTTTCAGCGCTTCTGACTCTACCGGCTGAGTGACGCCGGCTTCAACTAAATCGATGAGATTTCCGGCATCGACGGTCATCAGCAGGTCGGCAGGGGAGTTTTTGCCTTCAGCCTTAACACGCTCAAGCATACCGTCTTTGATATAGACCGTACTTACTTTGATACCGCTGGTTTTAGTCCAGCTATCAAGTAAAGGCTGGATCAGGCCCGGTTCACGGGTGGTGTAAAGCGTTAACGTTTCCTGAGCGAAAGCCGGCAGGCTGACAGAGAAGAGGAGGGCAGAGGCAAGCGTGATACGGCGCAATCCGGTGCGAGTCAGAGCATTCATCGTTTTTATCCCAGAGTAATTGGAACATACAGTGAACCGAGTCGGGGCTCGTTCTTTTGGCTCGCGTACAATAAATGATAATCACTAGCACTTACAATAATTGCAAAGTTTAAACGATTTACATTTACACAACTTTAATCAACGATGTGATGCGGCATGGAATGGGGAGTTATGGCAGACTGAGCGCTTATAGAGGCAGCTTTTACACAGACGTGAAAAGCAAAAAGCCCGCTTAAGTTTCCTTAAGCGGGCTTCTTAAATTTGGCTCCTCTGACTGGACTCGAACCAGTGACATACGGATTAACAGTCCGCCGTTCTACCGACTGAACTACAGAGGAATCGTGTGAACGAGGCGCATATTACTGACCTCATCATGAGGTGTCAACAGTAAAATTAGCGCGTCATTTCAATTGGTTAATTAATCTTCAAATTCAGTGTTAATGCGTGTTTGGTGAGCGATAATCGTCGTCTCCCCGGGTATCTCGTAACCGCTCCATGGGGTTCTGGCGATAAAACTGGATGAAACGCTGCCATAAGGCAGGAAAACGCGGAGCAAATAATTCAGGAGCACTGAAAAAATACTCGGATAGCACGGCAAAGCATTCAGCCGGATCGGTCGCTGCGTAGGCATCTATACTGCACGCAGTTTCACCAACCAGATCGATCTCATCCTGAATATTGTTCATTGCAGCATGCAGGTCGTGTTCCCAACCGGCGATATCGCGCAGGGGAATCGCCGGAATACCGCTGGCACGATCGCCATTACGCATATCAAGCTTGTGCGCCACTTCATGGATGATCAGATTAAAGCCGGAGGCATCAAAGGAATCCTGAATATCAAGCCAGTTGAGGATTATCGGGCCTTGTTGCCAACTCTGCCCGGACTGTACCACGCGTTGATTATGCACCAGCCCAATATCGTCTTCCCATTCATCGTCTACGACAAATGGGGCAGGGTAGATGAGAACTTCATGAAACCCGTCGAGCCACTCAATCCCCATTTCCAGAACAGGTAAACAGAATAGCAGAGCAATGCGCGCACTTTTTAGCGGGTCCAGCTCAAACCCCTGAAGAGCGACTACTCTTTTTTGTTGTAAAAAGCGCTCGGCCAGGGCAATAAGTCTGGCTTGTTCTTGCTCGGTGAGATTCACCAAAAGGGGAATAGCCAGGGCGTCGTCCCACGGCCAATCGTCACTCCGGGTTGCTTCTTGTTCTTTCCAGGGCCACTTAATCATCGTTTTGCTCGCAAACTCGTCACTTGAACGAAATTGACGGAACTGGGTCTGTTAAAATGCCAAATTACCTGGCATCATGGCAACCGCCAAAACGGAGAGATGCCAGAGCGGCTGAATGGACCGGTCTCGAAAACCGGAGTAGGGGTAACTCTACCGGGGGTTCAAATCCCCCTCTCTCCGCCACTATTCAAGCACTTGCACGCCTTGCTTTCAACGACAGTTCTCATGGATGTCTTTTTCTTTGAGTATCCTCACAAGTTTATCGTTGTAATGCCCGTGTGGTAAAAAATACTCTTCGTTGAACAAAAAAAAGCCCGCAGCGCGGGCTTTTGAGTTTGTGGAGATTAGAACTGGTACACAATACCCATGGCAAACTGATCATCAACTGCGTTGCCAGTAATTGCGCCGTCTTCTTTATCCAGCAGGTTAAATTTATACGCTGTGAAGACGTTCATATTTTTATTGAAGTAGTACCAGGTGCCAAGCTCGACGTAATTCACGCGGTCAGCGTTAACACCGCCGGCCAGGTCCTTACCCTGCGAGTAAACGTAACCCAGGGATGGACGCAGACCAAAGTCGAACTGATATTGAACGACTGCTTCAATGTTTTGCGTTTTGTTTGCAAAACCGCGATCGGTTCCGGTTCGGGTCATATTACGCGTTTCGCCATACATCGCTGCCGCATAAATGCTGTTGGCGTCATATTTTGCTGCCAGGGACCAGACTTCAGCGTTGCTGCCATAGCCATCGATGGATTGTTTGTCCGCACGGTCGGATTTACCATACACCGCGACGACACCAAAGCCATCCACGTTATAGTCCACCGACATGCTGTAGCCGTCGCCATTTGCTTTAGTGGCAGCGTGATCGTCATTTTTGCCCTGGTACTGCAGCGCGAAATTAAGACCCTCAACCATGCCGAAGAAGTCTGTGTTGCGGTAGGTCGCCACGCCGTTGGTACGACCGGTCATGAAATTATCCGTCGCAGACCAGGAATCGCCACCCCATTCAACCAGCATATCGGTGTAGGCTGCCGCATCGTAGGCTACGCCATAGTTACGACCATAATCAAATGAGCCGTAATCTGCATATTTCAGGCCCGCGAAGGCCAGACGGGTTTTTTGCTCCTGAGATCCTTCCGCATTGCTGGCGTCGAGGTTGTGTTCAAACTGACCAAAACCTGTCAACTCGTTGCTGATCTGGGTTTCACCTTTCACCCCAAAACGGGCGTAAGAGGTGTCAGCATTTTCACTGTTACTGCTATCCGTATTCGACCAGATGCGTTCGCCTACCATCTTGCCGTAAAAATCAATTTTATTGCCGTTCTTATTATAAATTTCAGCCGCATTTGCTGCGCTTGCAGCTAATAAGGCAGGGAGAAGCAGTGCCAGTACTTTTCTTTTCATTATGTATTCCCTTTATATAATAATTAAAATGAATATGTAACGCTATCTGAAAGACTACATTTGAATACTATCTATGAAGTTCATTTAATTTTAAATATAACATGTAACAAATGTATTTAAGATATTTCAAGGTGTTTCATTGTTGCTTTTGTATAATTAAAATCGCATGACATTTGAATTAATATTATCCATATAAATGTATTTTTTATCATATGGTTATGATTTCTTTTGTTCTATCTTGTTGAATATATATTATTGATATTTGTTATTTATTTTGCATGCGGGACTATAATTGATCTGCTTGTTTTGAATAATGGATTCATATATCCATTATAGTGATACTTATTAAGTGAATAATATGTATTGATGATAAAAAGCGTCGACGGTAGTCTGACATGAGAATTGTTGCTAAGGTGGTTTTCTTTCTGCGAAGAGCGAGAGTATGGAACTACAGTACTGGTAGTCGAAATTTGAAGCCTGGTTACGTGACAATCATTCCGGGTACGACGCTGCCCATGACATCTTTCATTTTCGTCGCGTCTGGATGACATCACAAAAGTTGAGCATGGATGTGACCGTAGACTGGCTGGTGGTGCTGACGGCGTGCTACTTCCATGATCTCGTCAGTTTGCCGAAGAACCATCCCGATCGTCATCGCTCGTCGGTACTGGCAGCCCAGGAAACGCGTCGCGTTTTGATGCGTGATTTCCCTGATTTTCCACAACAACGATTACCTGCCGTGTGCCATGCTATTGAGGCGCACAGTTTCAGCGCCAAAATCGTACCAGAAACCCTTGAAGCCAAAATCGTGCAGGATGCTGACCGGCTTGAGGCGTTGGGCGCAATTGGTTTAGCACGGGTATTTGCCGTGTCCGGCGCGTTAGGCGTGGCGCTGTTTGATGCGGAAGATCCGTTTGCCCGACAGCGTAACCTTGATGATAAACAGTACGCACTCGATCACTTCCAGACTAAATTGTTGACGCTGCCGATGACGATGCAAACTGAACACGGTCGGCATTTGGCGCAACATAATGCTGACTTCTTACTGACGTACATGGCGAAGCTGAGTGCGGAGTTAAAAGGAGAATATGAAATGCTGGATCTTGACGCGATTCAACCCTTTAAGCTGCGTTAGTCGCCAGTACAGCCGCAACGTCAACCGCGCTAATTTATGTTAACCTGTCAGCTATCCATTTCGGCCGGTTAAATGTATGCAGGATAATTTTTCAGTAGCAGGTTCCATGAACCCGATGACAGATGATAACGAGGCCGCCGCACAGGTGATTTTGGCTAAGTTGCTTGAAATATATGACGTGAAAACGCTGGTTGCTCATCTGAATGGTGTTGGCGAGAACCGCTGGAGTCCGGCCATCTTCAAGCGAGTGGTTGCCAATGAAACGTGGCATCGCCTCAGCGACGGTGAGTTGGCTCATCTGAACGACTTGCTGCCGAGGCCGCCTGCGCATCATCCACATTATGCTTTTCGCTTTATCGATCTTTTTGCCGGTATTGGCGGCATTCGTCGCGGCTTTGAGGCGATTGGCGGGCAGTGCGTGTTTACCAGTGAGTGGAACAAGCATGCGGTGCGCACCTACAAAGCGAATCACTACTGTGATCCTCACCAGCACCATTTTAATGAAGATATTCGCGATATCACCCTCAGTCATCATGATGGGGTGAGCGACCTGCAGGCGGCGGAACATATCCGCCAGCATGTTCCGCAGCATGACGTGCTGCTGGCGGGATTTCCTTGTCAGCCATTCTCTCTGGCCGGTGTATCAAAGAAAAACGCGTTAGGGCGGGCTCATGGCTTCGCCTGCGATACGCAAGGCACACTTTTTTTTGACGTGGTGCGCATCATCAATGCGCGTCGGCCGGCAATATTTGTGCTCGAAAACGTCAAAAACCTGAAGAGTCACGATCAGGGGAAAACGTTCCGCATCATTATGCAAACGCTGGATGAGCTGGGTTATGACGTGGCTGATGCACACGATAACGGGCCGGACGATCCGAAAATTATCGATGGGCAACATTTTTTGCCCCAGCATCGCGAACGTATTGTGCTCGTCGGCTTTCGCCGCGATCTGAATCTGAAATCAGACTTCACGCTGCGCGATATTGTCTCCCGCTATCCTCAGCGGCGTACGACGCTGGCGGAGCTACTTGAGCCGACCGTCGACGCAAAATATGTGCTCACGCCAGTGCTGTGGAAATATCTGTATCGCTATGCGAAAAAGCATCAGGCACGGGGCAATGGATTTGGCTATGGCATGGTGTATCCCGGCAATCCCGATTGCGTAACGCGCACATTATCGGCGCGTTACTATAAAGATGGGGCGGAGATCTTGATCGACTGCGGTTGGGATATGGCGCTGGGTGAAAAGGATTTTGATGATCCGCACAATCAGCGATACCGTCCGCGCAGGCTGACGCCCAGAGAGTGCGCGCGCCTGATGGGATTTGAATCACCTCAGGGCTATCAGTTCAGGATCCCGGTGTCGGACACACAGGCTTATCGTCAGTTTGGTAATTCGGTGGTCGTCCCGGCATTTGCGGCGGTAGCCAGACTGCTGGAGCCAAAAATCAAACAGGCGGTTGCTATTCGCGAGAAAGAGAAACTGCATGGCAGACGTTCACGATAAAGCGACGCGCAGTAAAAATATGCGGGCGATAGCAACCCGCGATACCGCAATTGAAAAACGCCTTGCCAGCGTACTGACAGAGCAGGGGGTAACGTTTCGCGTGCAGGATGCGACGTTACCCGGTCGTCCCGATTTCGTGGTGGATGATTATCGTTGTGTGATTTTTACCCACGGCTGTTTCTGGCATCATCACAACTGCTATCTATTCAAAGTCCCCGCCACACGAACAGCGTTCTGGCTGGAAAAAATAGGCAAAAATGTCCAGCGTGACGCGCGGGATTGTGAAAAATTGCAGGCTCTGGGCTGGCGCGTACTGATTGTCTGGGAGTGCGCCCTGCGTGGGCGCGAAAAGCTGGGGGATGACGCGTTGTCCGAACGCGTCATCGAGTGGATCTGCGGCGGTGGCGATAGCGCACAGATCGACACCCTCGGTATCCATTTACTGTAACGTCTTTTCCGACGGGGTCGCAACGGCGTCCGCTTTAACGGGAAATAAGTATTTACCGAGTGTGACCAGTACCACCGCAAATACAATCACGCCAAGCGCCAGCCATTCGATGGGCGCCAGACTTTCACCTCCCAGGCCGGTACCTAACAGTACGGCGACAACCGGATTAACGTAGGCATAGCTGGTGGCTAATGCCGGGCTGACGTTGCGGATCAAGTACATGTACGCGTTGATGGCAATAATAGAACCAAATACGGCCAGATAGGCGACCGCCATAAAGCCTGAAAACGTCGGCATAGTGGTCAACTTTTCCCCGGAAATCAGCGAGGCGCACATCAGCACAATACCGGCGGCTAACATTTCAATGGCTCCGGCCATCATGCCAACGGGTAACGTTATGCGCGAGCCGTACACTGAGCCAAACGCCCAGCTTATCGAACCTATCAGGATTAAAATTGCTCCCCATGGATTACCACTCAAATTACCACCGCTGTTCAGCATGATGATCCCCGCGAGTCCAATTGCGATCCCCATCCATTCAAGTTTGCGCGTTTTGATGCCAAAAAAGTGGCTAAAACACAGCGTAAACAGCGGAACGGTGGCGACCACCACGGCGGCAATACCGGAAGGCACGTTTTGATGTTCTGCGACGGTGACCAGTCCGTTACCGACAGCCAGCAGCAGGATACCAATTAACGCGGCGTTCAGGAGCACGCGCAGAGGCGGCAGCTTATGTCCGCGGATAAGTAAGAATGCTGTTAATAAAATCCCCGCAGAGAGAAAACGAACGCCAGCCATCATCAACGGTGGCCAGCTTTCAACGCCAATGCGAATAACGAAGTACGTGGAACCCCAAATGATGTACAGCGCGAAAAGCGCACTGAAAAGCGGTAGCAATTGCCTGAAACGCATAATCCCTCACGGTGGAAATAAAAAGGTGCAACATAGTAAACGTCAAAACTATCTTGCTGGCGAGATTTATAATTACGTGCTGATGTTAAAAATTTGTTGACCAGAAAGGTCAGTTTCAGCATTGCGTGTTTTACTTCATACTTATGACTGCAAAAAAATAATATTGAGGGTAAAAATTTTGGCAGGAAGTAGCTTATTGACCTTACTCGATGATATCGCCACCTTGCTGGATGATATCTCTGTCATGGGAAAACTGGCCGCGAAAAAAACCGCGGGTGTGCTGGGCGATGATCTGTCGCTTAACGCGCAGCAGGTGTCGGGTGTGCGGGCGAACCGTGAACTCCCGGTGGTCTGGAGCGTCGCGAAAGGATCGTTTGTTAACAAAGTTATCCTTGTGCCGTTGGCGCTATTGATAAGCGCCTTCATTCCCTGGGCGATCACCCCCTTATTAATGGTAGGCGGGGCGTTCCTCTGTTTTGAAGGTGTAGAAAAAGTTCTCCATACCCTGGAAGCGCGTAAGCACAAAGAAACCCCGGAAGAGCGTCAGCAGCGTCTGACATCTTTGGCAGCGCAGGATCCACTCACCTTTGAGAAAGATAAAATCAAAGGGGCGATACGAACCGACTTTATTTTATCTGCTGAGATTGTCGCGATTACACTGGGGATCGTAGCGGATGCGCCATTGTTGAATCAGGTGTTGGTGTTATCTGGCATCGCGTTAGTGGTGACTGTGGGAGTCTACGGCCTGGTCGGGATTATCGTTAAGCTCGATGATGTCGGATACTGGTTGGCTGAAAAGCGCAGTACGCTGGCCCAGTCGCTGGGTAAAGGATTGCTGGTCGTTGCCCCCTGGCTTATGAAAACACTTTCCGTGGTCGGCACGCTGGCGATGTTTTTGGTTGGCGGCGGAATTGTGGTGCACGGAATAACACCGCTGCATCATGCGATTGAACATTTTGCCCAACAGCAAAGTGCATTGATTGCGCTGATGCTTCCGACCCTGCTGAATCTGGTGCTCGGATTTATCATTGGCGCAATAGTGGTGCTGCTGGTGAAAACCGTCGCCAGAGTGCGCGGAGTTTCGCACTAATTGTCGCAGGGTTGATTACGCAAAACCCTTCTTTGTCGTCTAAGGTGTAAAGGTTTCTCTTGATACAGGAGGCAGGTATGGTCTTTTCTGTCAGTGAGGAAGTCACCTCCAAAGAGGGTGGCCCACGCATGATCGTTACCGGGTATGCCAGCGGAATGGTGGAGTGTCGCTGGTACGACGGCTTTGGCGTCAAACGGGAAGCATTCCGTGAAGATGAACTGGTGCCGGGCGAGCGAAGAAAGCTCTGCCAGGATGCCTGAACACCTGGGGTGCGCGTAACCGGGTGATCTTTCAATCATTAGTTATATTTATCATTTTGGTGAGAATTATTTACTTGTCAGGCAAAAAAATTGCAGATAAGGTTTGTTTCACATCAGATTTCCTGGTGTAACGAATTTTCAAGTGCTTCTTGCATAAGCAAGCTTGATCCCGACCCGATAAGGGCCGGGATTTTTTTCGCCCTCAGTCAGCGATTGATCTCCGACACGCTAAAATCATGGATATCAAGCTCGAACGCGTCGGCCAGTTCATGCCACGTGTGGTAATCACGTCCGTCGACGCTGACGCGTTCCGGGTCATCCTGACTGCGATGAATTTCACTCTCGCAGATTTCGTTGATTGCCTTCAGTAGCGCGTCCACATCGACGCTGACTTCACGTTTGGCCGTATCGCTGTACTCTTTCGCGGTTTTCATCCTCATACCTCTCAACCGTTAAGGATACCGGGGGAGCGCATCCAAACATCAGATACGCACAACTTAAGTATAGACCGTCGATAAAACCCGCAATCGCGCGAGGCGGGCGCTGCCAGAAAAAGGAAATTGTTCTACACTGGCACAAAGCCACAGGAGGAAAACTATGAAGGTGAATGATCGGGTCACAGTCAAAACGGACGGCGGTCCTCGTCGACCGGGCGTGGTACTGGCTATCGAAGAGTTTAGTGAAGGCACCATGTACCTGGTTTCGCTGGAAGACTACCCGCTCGGTATCTGGTTCTTTAATGAAACAGGTCATCAGGATGGTATCTTCGTGGAAAAAGTAGAATAAGGTGAGTTTTGCTGCATGATCCTGACTGGTGGATTCGCCACCAGTCAGAACGTGTTAGCGCGTATTCACAAAGATACCATTGGTAACGTTATCGGTGAGTCTCACAACGTGATAGATAACTTGCTTATTATGCGTCTTTATCTTTCGTTTTATATTCCCCTTATGGGATGACACGGTCTTGGCCTTGATATTCATTTGGTCGGATATCTGTATTGTTCCCTGACCCTCCATCCACATGCGTAGCATGCTGGACTCGGTACGGCTCAATGATAATGTCGGTAGATTCACATCAATGACAAAATCTACTTCTTTTTTCAGAATATCGCCAAGGAGTTCATCCAGTGAATCTGGTTTAATCGACTTAGAACTAATCAATAAATTTTTTCTGACTAATAGATACTCATCAAAATGCACGTTGGCAATTGCCATAAACACAATAAATAATGTGCCAGGATGCTGATTAATGATTTGCTTTATTTGCTGGCTATTAGCAGGATCGTGGATAAAGCAGTCCTCATTAATAAACACCACAGCGGGCTGTTGAGAGACACAGGCGAGACTGAGCTCCTCAACGTTGGAAATGTTGTTGATTTCCCTTTTCTTCACCCCCCGACTTACCAGATATCCGGTCAACCCTAGCCGGGTGTAACTGCACAAATCCATAATAATCGTTGACATGGCATACCCTCACTCAATGCGTAACGATAATTCCCCTTACCTGATTATTTTCATCACAACTAAACGGAATAATAACGACCCAAGATGACGCTTTCGCTGTTTTTCAGGCGAAATTACTATCCCGTAAAGTTGCGTATAATTTGCCAGGAAACATCTTAAAGTAAAGTAAATGTTGCGTTATGTGAGTGAGTCAATAATAAATAAACCGCGACAGAGATATCCTGGTGGATGTTGTCGCTTTTTAAATTTAGGACAATCCTTAGTAAAACAGGATAAAAATTAAGGGTTATTATTTTCCGGGCATTTCGCTGACAATATCAGCCAATAAATTAAAAATTTCGCTGAATAATCGCTCGCAGAACGGCGCAATTAATGGCATCAGGGCCGCCATTAAAGAAATACCCACGGCGAGGGTGAGTGGAAAACCGATAACGAAAATCGACAGCTGCGGGGCCATGCGATTCAACAGACCGAGTGCGAGGTTTAGGGTGAGTAGTAGCGTCATTATCGGCAGGGCCAACATTAGCCCGTTGAGGAAAATCAGGCTACCCGCCCGCGCCAGCGCGAGAAACGCATTGCTGTTCACCGGATTGCCGCCGATTGGCAAGGTATGAAATGTATCCACCAACAGCGAAATAAGCCACAAATGGCCGTTAAAAGTCAGGAATAACAGCATGGCGAGCATGTCGATCAGTCTCGCCAGTACCGGCATATTCAGACGGCTGCCGGGATCAAAGAAGGTTGCGAAGGAGAGACCCATTTGCAGACCAATTAATTCCCCGGCGGTACGTACTGCCGCGAAGGCAAACTGCATAGTGAAGCCCAGAGCGATGCCGATCAGGATTTGTTGCATTGCCTGCCATAGCGCCCCGATAGAAAAGATAGGGACGTCTACCGGGGGAATCGACGGAGCGATAACGACGGTTATCATTAACCCCAGCCCCAGTTTTACTCGTTTGGGGATCGCGCGCTCGCTGAGAATCGGCGCCGTTGAGATGAGCGCCAGGATGCGCAGCAAAGGCCAGAAGTAAAGATTCAGCCAGTGGAGCCACTCAACGCTGGTCACCTGCAGCATAATGTCATCTACCCGATGATGTAGGGGATATTGCTGAACAGCGTACGCACGTAGTCGAGCAGCAGGTTAAGCATCCACGGGCCGGCAACAATGATGGCAATAAAAACCGCGACAATTTTGGGAATGAAGGACAGCGTCATTTCGTTTATCTGGGTCGCCGCCTGCAAAATACTGATGATAAGACCTGTGACGAGGGCGACCAACAGCAAAGGCGTGGCAAGGGCCAGGGCGACTTTCATCGCCTCTGTGCCCATCATCATGACCGATTCAGGTGTCATTTCGCGCCTCTAACTGTAAAAGCTTTGAGCTAGCGAGCCGACAAGCAACTGCCAACCGTCTACCAACACAAACAGCATCAGCTTGAACGGTAGCGCGATCGTGGCCGGGGGGACCATCATCATCCCGAGCGCCATCAGCACGCTGGCGATGACCAGGTCGATAATCAGAAACGGAATAAAAATGGTAAAGCCTATCTGGAATGCCGTTTTCAGCTCGCTGGTGACATAGGCTGGAAGCAAAATCCGCATCGGTACGGCTTCTGGTCCCTGTAGGGGACCGCTGTTTGCTAAGCGCGCGAAGAGTGCCAGATCGGCTTCACGGGTCTGGCGCAACATAAACTCGCGCAGCGGCTGTGCGCCTTTCTCCATGGCTTCCTGCATAGAGATTTTCTCTTCGCTGAACGGCTGATATGCGTCGACGTAGATTTTGTCGATTACCGGCGACATGATGAAAAAGGTCAAAAATAGCGCCAGACCCAGTAGCACCTGGTTCGGGGGGGCCGAAGGGGTTCCCAGCGCATTTCGTAACAGACCGAAAACGATGATGATGCGGGTGAAGCTGGTCATCATCAATAAAATCGCGGGCAGGAACGTCAGTGAGGTGATAAACACCAGCGTTTGCACGGGTAAAGACCAGCTTTGTCCGCCGCCAGGCAGCGGCTGGCTAACCAGACCCGGGAGCTGGGCGAGGGCTACTGGGCTGAAAAGCCATAAGCCTGCCAGCGTGATGGATAACAAACGGCGCATCAGGATCTCCCGGGACGCTTAAGCAAACTCTTCATCATGGCCTGGAAATCCGCGGGGGAGGCCGGTTTTTCTTCTGCATCAGCAGGCGCCGGGGGCAGGGTGTGCAACACGTTAATTTGCGAGGCCGTGACGCCCAGTACCAGGCGCGCATCTTCAACCTCAACAATCACCACGCGCTCACGTGGACCCAGTGAGGTACTTGCCGCAACTTTCAGTCCGCGCGTACCGGCGCTTTTGGGGGCAAACCCCATACGCTTAATCACCCAGGCTGCAGCCAGGATCAATACGATGATCCCAAGCAGCGCGCCGCTTACCTGAACCAGCGGTGAGCCGGGTACGGCGGCTGGCTGAGAAACTGTAGCCTGGGTATTCATGATTAACGGCTCAGACGGCGCATGCGTTCAGATGGGGTAATAATGTCGGTGATACGTACGCCGTATTTGTCTGCGACAACCACCACTTCACCCTGGGCAATCAGGTAACCGTTGATCAGGATATCCAGCGGCTCACCCGCCAGCCCATCCAACGCGACGACCGAACCCTGCGTCAGACGCAGCAGCTCTTTGATGGTCATGCGGGTTCGGCCCAATTCGACGGTCAGTTTGACCGGAATGTCCATGATCAGGTCGATGTCCTGCAAGGCACCGCTGACGTCGCCGCCACCTAACTGCTGGAATACCGCATCGGCCGCACTTTTGGTGGGCGTGGTTTTTTGCTCGTTTAACGCGTCAGCCCACAGATCGTCCAATGCACCAGTGTTCTCATCGGACGGATTATTCATATCACTCATTTGGGCTGTTCCTCATTCAGCGAATTCAAAATCGGGTTTATCAGATGTTCTACGCGTAACGCATACTGACCGTTCACCGTGCCATACTGGCTGGTCAGTACAGGCACGCCGTCCACATGAGCAATAATGCGGTCGGGTTTTTCAATCGGCAGTACATCGCCGGGTTTCAGTTTTAAAATCTGGGATAGCCGCAGCGGAATGTCAGCAAAGTTTGCCACCAGCTCCAGCTCAGAATGCTGAACCTGACGCACCAGATTATTGCGCCAGTTCTGATCTTCATTACGCGAGTTTTCCAGCGGTGGGTTCACCAGCAGCTCACGCAACGGTTCAATCATGCTGAATGGCAGACAGATGTTAAATTCACCGGTCAGGTTGCCAATTTCAACGTGGAATGGGGTATTGACCACGATGTCGTTAGGAGACGTGGTGATATTGGTAAATTTCACCTGCATCTCGGAACGAACGTATTCCACTTCCAGCGGATTGATGGCCTTCCACGCGTCGCTGTAGCTTTCCAGCGCCAGCTTCAGCATGCGGTTGATAACGCGCTGTTCGGTATGGGTAAATTCACGGCCTTCCACTTTCGTCGGGAAGCGGCCATCACCGCCGAACAGGTTATCGACGGCGATAAATACCAGACTCGGTGAGAACACTACCAGACCCGTACCGCGCAGCGGCTTCAGGTGGATTAAGTTCAGGTTGGTCGGAACCGGTAAGTTGCGCGCAAACTCGTGGTATGGCTGGATACGGATCGCACCCACGGTAATATCCGGGCTACGGCGCAACAGGTTAAATAATCCCATACGGAACTGGCGCGCGAAGCGTTCGTTAATGATCTCCAGCGCCTGTAAACGCTCACGTACCACGCGGCGCTGGGTGTTGGGATCGTAAGGACGAATATCGCTTTCTTTTGCGATACCGGAAATGGGTTCGTCTTTAGTTTCGCTATCGCCATTAAGCAATGCGTCGATTTCAGCCTGAGAAAGAATACTGTCGCCCATGTCTTTACCGCAGAATAAAAGCTGTATAAAGAACGTCGGTGACAACCTGTTTGGGTTGCCCAACAACGAGCGGAGTCGCGAGCGTCTCTTTGATGGCGGCAATGAGCTGTTGCTTACCTTCTTCGGTGGCGAGCGTAGCCGCGTTCTGACGAGAGAACAGCAGCAGCAAGCGGCTGCGCACTTCCGGCAGATATTCGTTAAGACGTGAACGCGTTGCCTCGTCTTTCATGCGCAGCGTGATACCGATATACAGTACACGGTCCGCATCACCCAGATTGACGGTAAAGGTATCCAGCGCAAAGAATACCGGGGCTGGCGGTGGAGCCGGTTCCGCTTTGACGCTGGCGGACGGCTGCTGCTGCATGCGCCAGTAGCTATAACCCGCAGTTGCGCAGGCGGCGAGGGTAATCAATACCAGCAGAGGGATCCAAATAGCGCGTTTACTTTTTTTGTTAATCGCGGAGTCAGTCATCAGATACGGGCTTCCTGTTTCGGTACAGCTTATGGGCTGATTATCCCGTGTCCTGTCCACGACAAAGCGTGGAAAAGACGCGGATAATCATGCTACCTCTGGCGTTAGGCGAAGATGTCTACTGCTCCATCACCGCGTGCTGCAGCTTGCAGTGAGGCTGGCGCTGCCAGTACGGCGTCATCTTCAGCGGCAAAAATGTCTTGTCCCTGAGCGCGACCCGCCTGCTGTTGCTGCCCGGAAGACTGCTGATTACCGGCAAAGCTTTCACTGCTGATACTGCTTTGTCCAAGCTGGATCCCGCTTTCAGCCAACTGCGTACGCAGCATCGGTAATGCAGCTTCCAGCGCAGCGCGCACGTGACTGTGTGGCGATACCATTTGCAACTGCGCGAGATTGTCATCCAGCTTGAGGGAAATGTGCATCTGGCCCAGATCCTGTGGATGCAGACGCAGTTCTGCGCTTTGCTGGCCCTGGCGAGTAAACAGAGTGACGTGCTGGCTCAGTGATTGCTGCCATTCCTGGCTACCCAATGGCGCGCTTAGCACAGGTGCGGCGGTCGGTAACGGTTGAGCGTGGGACTGCGGGCCACTTAACGGCGCTGTCGTCATGCCAATGCTGGTCGGCGAAGGGGAGCTTTCAATTTCCGCTCTGGTCGTCGCCGCTGCCGTCAACGGGGTTAATGTCGGATTGTTTGTCTGATCTACGCTGCTGGCAGGCGTTGCAATATCCGCTTTGCCTTTTTTGGCATCACCTGGCAGCAATTCGCCAGCATTATCGGCGATAGCGCTGTGTACCGAACCTCGTGACAACGCCGAAAGCGTCGCATCAACGGGGGCTGGCGCGCTGTCGACGGCAGGCGTGGTCTGCGGTTGTCCTGGCAGCATGGCGAACAACGCGCTCAGGTTGGCGAGATCCTCATCGCTCAGTGCGGTGTTTTTTTCATCCTGCTGAGCGACTTTGCCCAGTGTCGTCAGGGCATTAACTTTCAGTGAGGGCGTGAGGGCAGACAAAAGTTGCTGAGCGTCTGTCATGTCGACAAGAGAAGTATCAGTGTGCATCTCTTTTTGCGCCAGTAGTTCGGTCAACTTGAGCGACGGTGCTGAATCGCCATTTTTTTGCAATAACCCTTTTTGCAGTTTGCTACCGGCCGCCTGTAAGTCGGCAAACGACAGCGGGGCGTCTTTACCCTGCGCGTTGTCCGCACCTAATGCACCAGCCAGCAGCGCTAAAAAATCCTCGGGTGAATCAACCGCTTTGCCTGACTGAAGACCTGCGGCTACGTCGGTGTCGGTGGTAATCAGTTGGGGTAAAGTAATCATTCGGGTTTCCTCATAGCTGCGCGCTGAGCAAATTCATCCATTTTTTTCTGATCCAGGCGGTTTTCGGCCAGTAACGCCGCCGAGGTTTGTCTGTCCTGCAGAGTCTGCCACGCCTGTAAACGTTGTTTTTTGTCGCGCCAACTGTTCAATGCCTGGTCTACTTTCTGCGTCCACTGATTGAGCTGTTGGCGGTGTTGCTCAATCGCTTTTTCCAGCGTCTGAATAAATTGTTGGTAATTGATCCAGCGATTACTGGTAATACCCTGACCCATGTCACTGTTCAGATTGTTGCGATACTCATGCTGATAATCGATCAGCATTTTCAACTGCTCTTCCGCCTGCTGACAGCCACGACGCATCTCTCCCAATAAGACAGCGGCGTCATCTACCTCTTTTTCAGCCAGGTCTTTCAGTGTGGCTAATGCACCATGTTGTGCCATGACCTATGCTCTCCTGCTTACTCACACACCAGGGAAAATCAGTTCTAACGCGTGCAGAGAATCTTCCCAGTCCGCCCGTTCAAAAATGCCTTGCTGTAAGAATGCTTCCAGTTGTGGCCATAGGGCGATGGCTTTATCCAGCATGGGATCGCTGCCTTTGGCATACGCCCCCACGCTGACCAGATCGCGGTTGCGCTGGAAGCTGGATAGCAGCTGTTTAAAGTTTCGTACCCGCGCATAGTGTTGTTCACTAATAAGCGCGGTCATGGCGCGGCTGATCGAGGCTTCAATATCGATGGCCGGATAGTGACCCGCTTCGGCCAGATGACGGGACAGCACAATGTGGCCGTCCAGAATCGCGCGCGCGGAATCCGCAATGGGGTCCTGCTGGTCGTCACCTTCGGTCAGTACCGTGTAAAACGCGGTAACGGAACCGCCGCCGTGAATACCGTTCCCGGCACGTTCGACCAGTGCCGGTAATTTGGCGAATACTGAGGGGGGATAACCTTTCGTTGCCGGCGGCTCTCCGATCGCCAGGGCGATTTCACGTTGCGCCATCGCATAGCGGGTGAGGGAATCCATAATCAGCAATACGTGCTGTCCACGATCGCGAAAATCTTCGGCGATACGCGTGGCATAGGCCGCGCCTTGCATACGTAACAGCGGCGAGACATCTGCGGGAGCAGCAATCACCACCGAGCGTGCACGACCGTCGGTACCGAGAATATTTTCAATAAAATCTTTAACTTCGCGACCACGTTCGCCAATCAGACCTACGACGATAACATCGGCTTGGGTATAGCGCGCCATCATGCCGAGCAGAACGCTTTTACCGACACCGGAGCCCGCGAAAAGTCCCATACGCTGACCGCGACCGACGGTTAACAACGCGTTGATGGGACGTACGCCGGTATCCAGGACGTGTTCAATCGCGGTGCGTTGTAGCGGGTTAAACGGCGGCGTAATCAGCGCCCCGGTTTCGGTGGTATCCGGGGCGGGCAGACCGTCGAGCGGTTTTCCGCTACCGTCAAGCACACGACCCAGCAATGCAGGGCCAAGCGGTAATTGCTTCCCGCTTTGCAGACCTTCTCCGGCAATGTTTTTTGCGTACACGCGTGCGCCGGGCAGAACGCCTTCAACCTCTTCGAGGGGCATCAGAAACAGACGCTGACCGTTAAACCCCACGACTTCACTTTCGACCTCCTGGGTTTCGTTGCCGTCCTGGCGTTCAATAACGCAGGTGGCGCCCAGCGGCAACTGTAATCCCGTGGCCTCCAGCACCAGACCAGTGGCGCGGGTCAGGCGACCGTAACGGCGCACCGCAGGCAGCAGCGACATTTTCTCTTCGAAGCTGTCCAGCGTGTTGAGCCAGCGAGTCAGGCGAGTGGTCATTACACGACTCCCGGCGCTGCCAGACGGCAGAGTTCTTGCCAGCGCGTGGCAACGCTGGCATCCAGATCGCCTTCATCGGCAGAGACTTTACAGCCGCCGTGATGCAGCGTTGGATCACCGCGCAGCCGCCAGCCGTGCAGGCTGAGGGTCGCACCGAGCATCTCCTCTACACGCTGGAGATCGTCCGGATGTACGCGTAGCTGCGGTTTACCGCTAAACAGCGGTTCTTGCTGCAACAGCTGTTGGATTTGTTTAATCAGCGCAGCGTTATCCACAATAGGCGTCTGACCTATAACCTGACGCGCAGCTTCCAGCGCCATTTGCATCAGACGCGAGGCAATGACGCTGTCCAGTGCGTCCAACGTATTCTGAAACTCGCTCACTAGTTGCTGCATGCGGGCATGGATCGGCGCATGCTGAGCGCGCGCCTGGTTCTGGCCTTGCTCCAGCCCCTGACTCAGGCCTTCCTGATAACCTTGTTCGTGGCCTTTTTGTCGACCTTCCGCCAGACCCGCGTTATAACCTTGCTCATGGGCCTGCAGTTGCAGCTGTGCGAGCTGCTGTTCAAGCTGTTGCTCTGCGGAAAGCTCTGGTTCTTCTGTTTCTTCTGACAGCGGGTTTTCGCTGTGGTCAGCCAGGACGAACTCCGCCATCGGTGGGGCGAGGTCGTCCGGGGTCCAGACTTTCCACGGCAGTTCGTTAGACATAGGTATCCTCGCCGCTGCCTATCACCATCTCGCCGGTTTCCGCCAGACGACGCACAATAAGCAGAATGGCTTTCTGTTCGTTTTCCACCTGCGACAAACGCACCGGACCGCGGTTGGCGAGGTCGTCGCGCAGAATATCGGCAGCACGTTGCGACATGTTGCGCAGGAACTTCTCGCGCAGCGGCTGTTCGGCACCTTTCAAGGCAATCAGCAACGATTCGGAATCCACTTCCTGCAGCAGGCGCTGGATACTGCGATCGTCGACATCCACCAGGTTCTCGAACAGGAACATCTCGTCGATAATTTTCTGCGCCAGCTCGCCGTCGAATTCGCGTACGGCGGTAATAACCGCTTCTTCCTGCTGGGTTTTCATCAGGTTGATAATTTCTGCCGCCGTTCTCACGCCGCCCATTTTGCTGCGCTTGAGGTTCTGGCCATCGAGTAGGCCGTTGAGTACCTCGGTCAGTTCTGCCAGCGCGGCAGGCTGTACGCCGCCAAAGGTGGCGATACGCAGCATCACGTCGTGACGTAAACGCTCGTCGAACAGCGCAAGAATATCGGCGGCCTGGCCCCGCTTGAGGTGCACCAGAATGGTGGCGATAATCTGCGGATGCTCGTCGCGGATAAGGTCGGCGGCGCTTTGCGGCTCCATAAAGTTAAGCGTTTCAATGCCGCTGGTGGTATCGCGGGTTTCCAGAATATCTTCCAGCAGACTGGAGGCACGTTCCTCGCCCAGCGCTTTCACCAGCACGGAGCGCAGATATTCGTTGGCGTTGATATTCAGCGCGGCAAACTGTTCGGCTTCTTGTTCAAATTCGGCCAGCACTTCCGTCAACTGCTTGTTGGAAATCTGGCGAACGTTGGCCATCGCCGTACTGAGCGCCTGAACTTCGCGCGTGGAAAGGTGCTTAAACACCTCCGCCGCGCGATCTTCGCCAATGGTCATCAGCAGGATGACGCTTTTATCGGTACCGGTAAGATTACTCATGATCGTTACTCATCCACTGGCGAATGACCAGCGCCACGACGCGCGGATCGTTATCTGACATTTCACGAATACGCTGACTCATGACTTCTGCTCCCAGACGCTGATTAGTACGACGCTGCTGGGTTTGTTCGTCTTTGCTGAGGCGAACTTCTACCGCTTCTTCGGTTTCCTGACGGACACGCGTTTGTTCTTGTACGGCTTTCGCTTCTTCACTGCGACGGACCAACTGCGGACGAACGGCTTTCCGCCACAGGATCCACGCCACCAACAGAACCAGCAACCAACGACCTGCGGACATTAACTGATCAATAAAGAACGGCTGTTTCCAGAACGGTAGCTCGCCAATGGAATCGTCGGTCGCCGTGAAGGGAGAGTTCACCACGTTCAGGGTATCGCCACGCTTGTCGGAGAATCCCATCGCTTCGCGGGTCAGATCCTCAATCTGTTTCATCTGCTCGGCGGTTAACGGCAACGGTTTGCCGTCTGGTAACGTTTTGTAGTTGACCACGACAGCCACCGAGAGACGCTGCACATCGCCAACGTTCATTTTGGTATGGCGAATGGTGCGGTCAACTTCATAGTTGCTGGTTTCATTGCGCTGAGTATTGTGCGGGCCGGCATTATTACTGTTATTCGCCGTCTGTGCGTTTTGCGTATTTTGCGCGTTTTGCTGATTAGCGGGTGGGGTGGCGATTGGCGCAGTATTTGCCGGAGCGGGCTGATTTGACAACGCGCCCGGGACGCCGCCTGGTGCTCCGCTACCGACCTGCTCACTGACGTTCAACTGACGAGAACGCAGCACGGCCTGGGACTCATCACCGTTTGGACGGTACTGTTCTTCGGTTTGCTCTTTGTTGGCAAAATCCAGCTGCGCGGTAACCTGCGCATGTACGTTACCGTTGCCGACAATCGGCGACAGAATCGATTCGATACGACGCTGAACGCGGCCTTCGACGTCGCTGGCGTATTTCAGCTGCGCATCGTTAAGATCGCGGCTACTGGTATTCGACTGGGTTAACAGATGCCCCGCCTGGTCGACCAGCGTAACGTTGCCCGGCGGCAAGCCTGCAACAGCGCTGGAAACCAGATGCGTGACCGCACTGATCTGACCTTCATCCAGCGCGCGACCCGGCTCCAGGTTGACGGTGACGGAGGCTGAAGGCGCTTTTTGCTCACGCACAAACAGCGACGGTTTCGGCATAGCCAGATGCACGCGGGCGCGTTTTACCGGTCCCAACGTTTCAATCGTACGGGCTAATTCACCTTCCAGCGCGCGCTGGTAGTTGACCTGCTCGCTAAACTGGCTGATACCAAACTTTTCCTGATCCAGCAGTTCAAAACCCACCGCGCCGCCTTTGGGCAGACCTTGCTGCGCCAGACGTAAACGCAGTTCGTGGACTTTATCGGCAGGAACTTCAATGGCGCCGCTTCCCTCAGTAAAACGGTAAGGAACGTTCATCTGCGTCAGTTGGGTGACGATCGCGCCACCATCCTGATCGGAAAGATTGCTGAACAGCGTGCGGTAGTCAGGTGCTTTGGCCCACAGGACCATCGCCACGATGATCGCGACGGCAGCGGCTCCCGCCACAATCAGAGGAATTCTGGGATTCGCGCGCAGGCGGTTTAACCACTCGAGAGGTTTAAGCTGGGTTGCAGTCGATGCTGTCGCACTCATCTCGCACCTCGTGGCTTATCGTGGACGGCGTTTTTTGCAAAGTGGAACAAGACTCACTCCCGGGTCAGCAAACTCGAAAAATTGACGGTCTCATTATTTGCGGTTTCGAATTTTTCTATGCGTTAAAAACCGTGGTTTTTTATCGTTATTTAACGCCTTTATCTTATTGACTAACTGGTAATCTCAACTACGTAAAAAATTATCCAGGGGATCAGCATGTCGGCAATACAGGGGATTGAAGGGGTCATCAGCCAGCTACAGACCACGGCGATGTCAGCAAAAATGCAGGATATGCAGCCACAACCGACCGTGAGCTTTGCCGGTCAACTGCATGCGGCGTTAGACAGGATCAGCGATGTACAAACCGCGTCCCGTGTGCAGGCTGAGAAATTTACCCTCGGTGAACCGGGTATTGCGCTGAACGATGTGATGACCGATATGCAAAAAGCGTCGGTATCGATGCAGATGGGGATCCAGGTGCGCAACAAACTGGTGTCGGCGTATCAGGAAGTGATGTCGATGCAGGTGTAGCAAGCCGAACATTCTCCCGCTGCGTCGGGCAACGGGAGAATCGCATTACTTCTGAATTAAATAACGAATCGTTGGACCATCCTGCTGAATATCCAGCACCGTATAGCCGTGATTACGCGCATCCAGTGGAATATTGTTGATTGACTGCGGGCAATCGCTCACCACTTCCAGAATCTCACCTTTCTTCAATTGCGGCATCGCTTCCAGTGTGGCGACAGCCGGATACGGACACGGCTCGCCGACCATATCGAGGCGATAATCAGGCACGATATTTTTCATACAGACTCCTTGGCAGGCGTCAGCCCAGCGCGACGGAAGAAGCGTTTTTCCCAGCCGATGATGAGCATCAGCGCGGTAAATAACAGCAGATAGGTTACCAGCAGGCCACCGAGCGGGCCGAAGGTGTTGAGCAGATTCACTTTGTCCCAATTGGTGGCAAGCGCGGGAGCAAAATCATCCCAATAGTAGGCCAGAATGGTCGAGCCAATAACGTTGCCCAGACCCACCCACCAGTAATGCACCTGGCCTTCAACGGCGCGGTACATCCAGCCCGTTTCACACCCGCCCGCCAGAACAATGCCGAAGCCGAACAGCAAGCCGCCGATCACCGCATTCGGACCTGCCCACATGATTTTAGGCTCGACGCCCAGTTGTACGTAGCTAAAGATACCGATGGCGCTGACCGCCATCCCGAAGATGATCGCTTTCGCCATATGGGTGCGACCGGAAATCCACAGATCGCGGAAGGCGGAGGTGAAGCAGATTTGCGCCCGCTCAATCAGCAGCCCGAACCCGACGCCAAACAGCATGGCCAAACCAAGTTTGGGCTTATCCATCGCAGTGAGGAGCGCCCAGCCGATCATGGCGATAAACACCAGCATGCCGAGGCGGAAACGGCGACGGGCCTGATCTGGCTTTTGCGTTAACGGAGAAGCGGCGGAGACTTTCTGCATTTTAACCGGAATACGAAACATCGGCAGCAGGGTAAAGCGTGCGCCAAACCATGAGCCAATAGCCGTTGCCAGCGCGAAAAACCAGGCGTGTAGCGAGAACTGTGGAATACCGGTGAAGAATGCGGCCAGGTTACAGCCCATTGCCAGCCGGGCGCCGAATCCGGCAATCATCCCGCCGACGATCGCCTGCATAATGCGCACCCGACTGCGCGGCATGCGTAATTTGACGTTGTTTGCCCACAATGCGGCAGCAAAACAGCCCCCGAACATACCGAGGATCATCATGCCGTCAATGCGGGTCAGGGGTGAGCCTTCGAGATGGATCAGCTTGTAGTATCCCCATTCTTCGGCGTGAACGCCAAACAGTTGCAGGATTTGACCACCCCAGCGAGTGAATTCGCCGGTAACGGCCCAGAAGGTTCCCGTAATGCCGAAATAATAAGTAGAGAGAATACCCGCTGCGATGACCGCAGGGGCGGGGGCCCAAAATTTAATTAACCAGGCCTGTTTGAAGTGTTGCCATGACATGCGTTGTGCCTCTGAACTCAGAAGGTATGTAACAAGAAGTGTGGATACTACACCGATCAGAATTTTTGACTATGAGTAATAAGAGGTAACACCGTCTGGATCAATCTTTCTCAACCCTGCCGAAAGGCTGGCGACATCAGGCCTTTAATGCCACAATCCCATTTTCTTCGCATGCAGGATGAATGATGAAAAAATTAGCAATCGTTGCTGTATTTCTGGCGCTTACCGGATGCGCCGAAGTAGAAAATTATAACGACGTGGTGAAAACGCCAGCGCCAGCCGGTCTGGAAGGATACTGGCAGTCAAAAGGTCCGCAACGCAGTCTGGTGAGCCCGGAAGCGATTGCCAGCCTGGTGGTAACAAAAGAGGGCGACACGCTGGATTGTCGCCAGTGGCAGCGAGTGATCGCGCTGCCGGGGAAACTGACGATGATCTCTGGCGATCTCACCAACGTGACGGTGAAACGCGAGCTGTATGAGATTGAGCGGGAAGGCAATACGCTGGAATATGACGGTATGACGCTGCAGCGGGTCGACCGCCCGACGCAGGAATGTGCTGACGCGTTAAAGAAAACGCCGCTGGCCACGCCACTGCCATAAGCTATACGCCCCGGTAGCCACCGGCCACCGGGGTTGAATTTTACAACACGTCTTCAATCACCCACACACTGACGCTACCGCCGTTACAATAAAACGTCGCTTCACCGTTCTCATCGGTGACCACGCTTTCTTCGCGATTTCCCAGATAGTCGCGCCAGGTTTTATTCCCGTAATTCGCACCGAGATTGATGGTCTTTTCCCCGTCATCGCCGTTAGACAGAACAACCACACAGCCGGGATCGTCGTCCGTTCCGCTGCGGCTAAAAGCGATACAGTTAGGGTGATCGAAAAAGAGCGTCTGTACGCCGTGCGCGAAGCGCTGGCGCGCGAGGATCAGTTCATCAAGCTGTTCAATGATCGGCATGTCGATAGGATAGGTTTCGCCATCTCCCCCGGTGTCTTCGTAATGTGCCCCGTAAAGGTCAGGATAAAACACTGACGGCACGCCGTTTTCGCGCAACAGGATCAGCGCATAGGCCAGCGGCTTAAACCACGGTTCGACAGGGGCTTCCAGCGCCTGCAAGGGCTGAGTGTCGTGATTGGCCACCAGGGTGACGGCATGAAACGGATCGGCTTCCACCAGGGTGTCGGTGAAAATCTGACTCATGTCGTAATCGCGACCCTGACGAGAGGCTTCGTGGAATTTCATCTGCAAAGGGGCGTCGAATAGCATAGTTTTCCCCTCCACCTGATTAATGTAGGTTTGCAGCTTGTCGACTTCATGCGACCAGTATTCCGCGACGATAAACAGCGGCTTGGGGGCGACTTCCTGCACGTGCTCAATCCACTCTTTATAAAACCATGCTGGAATATGTTTCACGGCATCTAAACGAAAGCCGTCACACTGGGTTTGCTCCATCACCCAACGCGCCCAGTATTTGATCTCCTCAGTTACGGCGTGATTGCGAAAATCGATGTTTTCGCCCATCAGATAATCAAAATTACCCAACTCATCATCAACCTGATCGTTCCAGCCTTCGCCGGTGTAGTCGTTCACGATTTTAAAAATGCCGTCTTCGGTTGGGTTTTCGATATGGTCAATACCGCTGAAGCATTTAAAGTCCCAAATGAATTGCGAGTACTTGCCTGCGCGGGCAGGGAAGGTGTAGCGCGTCCAGCCTTCGCATTCGACGATCTCATCGTCTATTTGCGTGCGATCCTCGGCGTTAACCCGCTGGACACGAATATTCTCTTTCTCATCTGCGCCCATTTTGTGGTTAACCACCACGTCGAGCAGTACGGCAATATCATTGTGTTTTAGCGCGTCTATCGCCGCCAGCAGCTGGTTTTTATCGCCATATTTGGTAGCGATGGTTCCCTTTTGGTCGAATTCGCCCAGATCAAAAAGATCGTAGGAGTCGTAGCCAACGGAATAGCCGCCGGAAGCGCCTTTATAAGCGGGAGGTAGCCACACCATATTGATGCCGATGTCATTGAGTCCACCTGCGCGTTCGGCAAGTTCGGGCCAGAGTTGACCGCCCTCGGGGTAATACCAGTGAAAATACTGCAATAACGTGGGATTTTTCATCTTCCGTGCTCCAGAAGTCGTTTGGCCGACCTCTGGAGTATGGAAGATTATTCAGACGAGACGGGAAATTATTGTGGGGCAGTGGGGGCGTCGGGAACTAACAGCATGCCGGAAAGACGGCCATAAGCGTTATTTAGCGTCTTTTGGCGCGTCGACTGACCGATGAGATTGCTGAGTTCATCCAGACGCTGCTGCAACAATGTTTTGAGCAGTTGTTCGTTATCCAGCGTCTGTTTAATGTACCCGGCCACTAAATCCTGAATACTTCGCGTAATGCCTGGTGGAGTTTGCTCTTCCATGACCACTTCAATACTTTGCAGATAGGTAACTTCCTGTTCCAGTAAAAGGTCCCATTCACCGCGCTGCGCCAGTTCCAGCAGTGAGTGACTGAGCAGCGCGATGCGCTGCCAACGGTTGATAAACTCCACGGCTGAGGTCATTAACGAGACTCCTGGGAAGATGCTTTCGGTGAGATCTGTTTCCAGGCATCTGAAATGTTGCCGAGTAACCCTTCGACTTCTTCAATGGCCTGACAATCATTACGCAAGTTAGCTTGCAGTAAACGGCGAATCATATAGTCATACAGAGAAGACAGATTGGTGGCGATTTCGCCGCCAGTCTCTTGATCAAGTCCTGCCTTCAGGCCATTGTCGATAATATTAATGGCTTTACTTAACGCTTCACCTTTGGCGACGATATCACCCTGTTGCATAAACAGGCGAGCGCGCACCAGGGCGCTGTTCGCGCCGTCAAACAACATTTCAATCAGCTGATGTGGGCTGGCGCTCATCACGGCGCTTTCCACGCTGACCTGTGCATAGGCTTTGGTACCGCTCGCGGTATACATGCTTACCTCGTGTTATCAGGATTTATTCATCGCTGTAAATTGTTGGCCCAGATAGGTACTGGTGTTATTCAGTTTGCTCATCATGCTATCAAGCTGGGTAAACTGCGCCGTATAACGCGCAACCATGTCGTCAATGCTGGCGCTAACTGACAGATATTGTTTGGTCAGTTTTTTCAGCGTGGCGTTAATGCTGTCTTGCGCATTATCGATAATGCCGTCATCGGCGAGATAGCTTTTTACTTCAGCGGCAATTTTGGTGGTGATGCCGGTTTCTTTACCGTCGCCAGCCAGCAGTTCGCGAACAGAGGCGGTGTTTTCATCCAGCGCTTTTTTCAGCTTGGTATCATCGATGGACATCTTGCCGGTTTTGCCATCTTGTTTGATGCCGATTTCATTCAGTGTCTTAAAGGCACCTTCAGCACCGGAGTTAGCAAACTGTGCACGAATGCCTGTCTGAATCGTACGTACTACGCTGTCACCGACCAGCGCGCCGTTGTCTTTGTCCTGAACTTCCGCTCCTGCATCTACGGCTTTATATTTGGTCAGCGTATTAAAGGTATCGATCAGTGAGTTATAGGCATCCACCCAACCTTTAATCGCTTCCGTGGCTTTCTCATTGCTTTTCGTCACCGTTACGCGCGCGTCGGTAACTTTTTTGGTCAGTTCCAGCGTAACACCCTGCGGGGCATCGGTGACTTTGTTGCTTTGACGTTCAATATCGATACCGTTCATCGTGAGCTTGGAGTTCTGGGCCTGAACCAGCTCAGTCATTTTTCCTGTACCGGTCGTGCTGTCGTAAGCCAGCATATCGTTAAGCTTGCTGTCGCCCTCAACAGAGATGGTCATCTTGCTGTCCAGACCTTCTGCTGCGGTCAGCACCAGTTTGAACTCGCCGTCTTTCACCTTCACGATACTGGCGGAGATACCGCTATCGGTATCGTTAATTGCCTTGCTGATATCATCCAGCGTGGTCTTATCTTGGGAGAGTTTAATCTCCAGCGGCTCTTTACGGCCCGGCTGCTCAATTTTAATGGTACGCGTGGCGGAGCCATCACCCAGAGCCTCTTTGTTTGAGGCCACCGATGTGGTGCTCAACGATTGTGCCTGTGCCAGTTGCGTGACGCTGATGGTATAAATACCCGGTGCCGCGCCTGCTTCGGTGGTGACTTTCAGGTCTTCAGTACTGCTCGTCACATTACTGCTTCTGAACAACTCCGGTTTATTTAACGCGGTATTGGCCGTCTGGAACTTTTCCAGCGCACTCTTCAGCGTACCGTAAGCCGTCAGACGGGCAGTATTGTCGGTCTGTTGCTGAGTAATTGGATTTAGACGTTTTTTCTCAGCAATAGTCAGGTTGTTTAGCAACGTGTCCAGTGGTAAGCCTGAGCCTACGCCTAATGATGTAAATGAAGCCATGCCCGATTCCTTGTGATTGCAAACAATTGTTATGCGGGTTATCGGCAATCTGCGCGCAAAGTTTAATGATAGTTTTGTCAAAATAATGCGCGGAATAGTGGTGCATATAGAGGGTATTTCGCGGGCTAAGAAAAAAAACGACAGAAAGTAAAAATTTTCTAAAGTTCGAAATTAAGGTGCCGATACATGGGTTACGGTGAGAAACCGTGGGCAACAGCCCAATAACATCAAGTTGTAATTGATAAGGAAAAGATCATGGCACAAGTCATCAATACAAACAGCCTGTCGCTGTTGACCCAAAACAACCTGAACAAATCTCAGTCCGCTCTGGGCTCCGCTATCGAGCGTCTGTCCTCTGGTCTGCGTATCAACAGCGCGAAAGACGATGCTGCTGGTCAGGCGATTGCAAACCGTTTCACCGCTAACATCAAAGGTCTGACTCAGGCGTCCCGTAACGCCAACGACGGTATCTCCGTTGCACAGACCACAGAAGGCGCGCTGTCTGAAATCAACAACAACCTGCAGCGTGTTCGTGAACTGTCTGTACAGGCAGCGAACGGCTCCAACTCTGATTCCGACCTGTCTTCTATCCAGGACGAAATTAATCAGCGCCTGGCAGAAATCAACCGTGTTTCCGAGCAAACCGACTTCAACGGTAAAAAAGTTCTGAACCAGGACGGTCAGTTGACTATTCAGGTTGGTGCAAAAGATAATGAAACTATTACTATCGATCTGAAAAAAATCGATAGCACTACCCTTGGGCTGGCTGATCTAAATATCTCTAGAACGGGTAAAACAGTTAATAATGGTGACACCATTAACATCCGTTCTACTTTGGCACAAGCTGATTTCAGTGACGTAAATACAGGCGCTGGTAAGGTCGATTTTGCAGGTGCAACTGCTGGTGATGTTAAGTTAGCTCAAGACAAATCAGGCAAATACTACGCAACAGCGGATAATGGTACAACGTATTACGCGGCGACTGTTGACAATAAAACAGGTAAAGTATCCATTGATAGCCGTAACCCAGCTTCCAGCACCACAGGGTTAACATTGACCACTGTTACCGAAGTGGGTAAAGACGTTACTGCGGATACTACGGCATTAACTGCTGCTAATAAATCCTTGGTTACATACAAAGATCAGTCTGGTAATGCAGCATATGCTGTTAAGTCTGTAGATGGCAACGGTGTTGAATCGTATAAAGATGCCTCTATTACAGCTGCTGGCGTGGTAACTGAAGGGACCAATGTTCTGTCCTTAGGAACAACGGATCCGTTGAAGAAAATTGATAAAGCGTTGTCTGACGTAGACCAGTTCCGTAGCTCCCTGGGTGCTATTCAGAACCGTTTCGAATCTGCAATCACTAACCTGGGTAACACTGTAAACAACCTTTCCTCTGCCCGTAGCCGTATCGAAGATTCCGACTACGCGACCGAAGTGTCTAACATGTCTCGTGCTCAGATCCTGCAACAGGCGGGTACTTCTGTTCTGGCACAGGCTAACCAGACCACGCAGAACGTTCTGTCTCTGCTGCGTTAATTTATACTTATCGCGCAAACCCCGCTCCGGCGGGGTTTTTTACATTCAGCTTTACCCGTAACCCCCCAAATAACCCCTCATTTCACCCACTATTCACCCGATTAAAACCCCTGCAGAAACGGATAATCATGCCGATAACTCATTTAACGCAGGGCTGTTTATCGTGAATTCACTGTATACCGCTGAAGGTGTAATGGATAAACACTCGCTGTGGCAGCGTTATGTACCGTTGGTGCGTCACGAAGCATTGCGCCTTCAGGTGCGTTTGCCGGCGAGCGTAGAACTGGATGACCTGCTACAAGCGGGCGGCATCGGGTTATTGAATGCAGTCGACCGATATGACGCTTTGCAAGGAACGGCATTTACCACTTACGCAGTGCAGCGTATTCGTGGAGCGATGCTGGACGAACTACGTAGCCGGGATTGGGTGCCGCGTAGCGTTCGGCGCAATGCTCGCGAAGTGGCACAGGCGATGGGGCAACTGGAGCAGGAATTAGGGCGTAACGCGACGGAAACCGAAGTGGCGGAGCGTCTGGCTATTCCTGTGCAAGAGTATCGTCAGATGTTGCTTGATACCAATAATAGCCAACTCTTCTCCTACGACGAGTGGCGGGAAGAGCATGGCGATAGTATTGAGCTGGTGACGGAAGAACATCAGCAGGAAAACCCGTTACAGCAGCTACTTGAGGGTAACCTCCGCCAGCGCGTGATGGACGCGATCGAAGCGTTGCCGGAACGCGAAAAGCTGGTGTTAACGCTGTACTACCAGGAAGAGCTGAATCTGAAAGAGATTGGCGCGGTACTGGAAGTGGGGGAGTCACGGGTTAGCCAGTTGCACAGTCAGGCCATCAAACGTCTACGCACCAAGCTGGGTAAGCTATAGGGGTACACCATTACCCCTGAACAATGCCGCATTACGAATTGACTACCAGGAGTTCTCATGACGGTGCAGCAATCAAAAAGACGGCCTCTAAGCCGCTACCTCAAAGATTTCAAACACAGCCAGACGCATTGCGCCCATTGCTTTAAGTTGCTCGACAGGATCACGCTGGTTCGCCGCGGGCAAATTGTGAATAAAATCGCCATCGCCCGACTGGACACGTTGCTGAATGAAGCAGAGTGGGAACAGGAGAAAAAAGAGTGGGTGGCGCTGTGTCGTTTTTGTGGTGATTTGCACTGCAAAGAGCAGAGCGACTTTTTTGACATTATCGGCTTCAAGCAATTTTTATTCGAGCAGACCGAAATGAGTCACGGCACGGTACGCGAATACGTTGTGCGCCTGCGTCGCCTCGGGAATCATCTGACCGAACAAAATATCTCTCACGATCTGCTGCAGGAAGGGTTTCTCGACGAAAACCTTGCCCCGTGGCTGCCGGAAACCAGCACCAACAATTACCGCATTGCCTTGCGTAAGTATGAGCAGTTTAAAGCCCATACGCATATGGGACATATGCAGAAATCCTCCTGGACAGCCAGTTCTGATATATATTAAAAACGAATAAGGTGTAACAGAGTCGTGTTTGTGGATCACGGCAAACGCTTTACACTGTAGTCATAAATGATAGTCACTAATGACAATATTCGGGGTAACTATGAAATTAGCACTTCTGGGACGTCAGGCTCTGATGGGTGTAATGGCTGTTGCACTTGTCGCCGGAATGAGCGTGAAGACTTATGCAGATGAAGGTCTGTTAAATAAAGTTAAAGAGCGCGGCACGCTGCTGGTGGGCCTGGAAGGGACCTATCCCCCGTTTAGTTTTCAGGGCGATGACGGCAAGCTGACCGGTTTCGAAGTGGAGTTTGCCGAGGAACTGGCCAAGCATCTTGGAGTGAAAGCCACGCTGAAGCCGACCAAATGGGACGGTATGCTGGCTTCTCTTGATTCCAAACGCATTGACGTGGTCATCAACCAGGTGACTATCTCTGATGATCGTAAGAAAAAATACGATTTCTCTACCCCGTATACGGTCTCTGGTATCCAGGCGCTGGTGAAGAAAGGCAATGAGGGCGTTATTAAGACTGCTGCCGATCTGAAAGGTAAAAAAGTCGGCGTGGGTCTGGGAACCAACTATGAAGAGTGGCTGCGCCAGAACGTGCAGGGCGTGGATATTCGTACCTATGATGATGACCCGACCAAATATCAGGATCTGCGCGTAGGTCGTATCGACGCCATCCTGGTTGACCGTCTGGCCGCGCTGGATCTGGTGAAAAAAACCAAGGATACGCTGGCCGTTACCGGTGAAGCATTCTCCCGCCAGGAGTCCGGCGTGGCGCTGCGTAAAGGCAATGAAGATCTGCTGAAAGCGGTGGATGCAGCCATTGCTGAAATGCAGAAAGACGGTTCGCTGAAAGCCCTGTCTGAAAAATGGTTTGGAGCAGATGTGACGAAATAATCGTCATCTGATGAAAAAAGGCGCCTTTAACAGCGCCTTTTTTTATTTCATTGCGCCTGAACGTGCATAATAAAAGAACACCACAACAACGAATACCGGAGGCTGTATGCCGCTGCATAATTTAACGCGCTTTCCACGTCTGGAATTTATTGGCGCGCCAACGCCACTCGAATATCTTCCGCGCCTCTCAGCTTACCTCGGGCGTGATATTTTCATTAAACGCGATGACGTCACGCCGATGGCTATGGGCGGCAATAAGCTGCGTAAGCTGGAGTTTCTGGCCGCAGACGCGCTGCGTGAAGGCGCGGATACGCTGACAACCGCGGGTGCGATTCAGTCTAACCACGTTCGCCAGACGGCGGCGGTCGCCGCTAAGCTTGGCCTGCACTGCGTGGCGCTGTTGGAAAATCCGATAGGCACCACTGCCGAAAACTATCTCACCAATGGCAACCGTCTGCTGTTGGACCTGTTTAATACGCAAATTGAAATGTGCGATGCGCTGACCGACCCGAATGCACAGCTGCAGGATCTGGCGACGCGGATTGAAGCGCAAGGGTTCCGCCCGTATGTGATCCCGGTTGGGGGTTCCAATGCACTGGGTGCGCTGGGCTATGTGGAAAGCGCGCTGGAAATTGCCCAACAGTGTGAAGGGGCCGTTTCGCTCTCTTCCGTAGTGGTGGCCTCGGGCAGTGCGGGAACCCATGCCGGACTGGCCGTGGGCCTGGAGCAATTGATGCCAGACGTCGAACTCATCGGCGTGACCGTCTCACGCAGCGTGGCGGATCAAAAGCCCAAAGTTGTTGCACTGCAGCAGGATATTGCCCGGGAGCTGGAACTGACGGCCTCAGCGGAAATCCTGTTATGGGACGATTATTATGCGCCGGGCTACGGTACGCCAAACGAAGAGGGCATGGAGGCGATAAAACTGCTGGCGCGTCTGGAAGGCATTTTGTTGGATCCGGTGTATACCGGCAAGGCGATGGCGGGTCTGATTGATGGCATCAGCCAGAAACGCTTCAAGGATGAAGGGCCAATTCTCTTTATTCATACTGGTGGGGCGCCTGCGCTGTTTGCCTACCATCCTCACGTGTAACGACCAGGTAGAAAAACGCTAATGCATGAAAGTATCCAACTGGTGATTGATTCTCTGCCGTATCTGCTCAAGGGCGCAGTGTTTACGCTGCAACTGAGTATCGGTGGGATGTTCTTTGGCCTCGTGCTGGGTTTTATCCTGGCGCTGATGCGTCTGTCGCCGCTGCTGCCTGTGCGCTGGCTGGCGCGCTTTTATATCTCTATCTTTCGCGGAACGCCGTTGATTGCCCAACTGTTCATGATCTATTACGGTCTGCCGCAGTTTGGTATTGAGCTTGATCCTATTCCGGCGGCGATGATTGGCTTATCGCTTAATACGGCGGCCTACGCTGCGGAAACGCTGCGTGCGGCAATCTCCTCCATCGATAAAGGGCAGTGGGAAGCGGGCGCCAGTATTGGTATGACGCGGTGGCAAACCATGCGCCGGGCAATCCTGCCGCAGGCTGCGCGGGTTGCACTCCCGCCGCTGAGTAACAGCTTTATTAGCCTGGTGAAAGACACCTCTCTGGCCGCGACTATTCAGGTACCGGAACTGTTCCGTCAGGCGCAGTTGATTACCTCGCGTACGCTGGAGGTATTCACGATGTATCTGGCAGCCTCGTTGATTTATTGGGTGATGGCGACGGTGCTTTCTGCACTGCAAAACTATTTTGAAGAGCAACTGAATCGCCAGGAGAGAGAGCCGAAATGAGTGCTATCGAAGTCAGAAACCTGGTCAAAAAATTCCATGGGCAAACGGTGCTGCATGGGATCGATCTTGACGTCAAACCCGGTGAAGTTGTGGCGATTATCGGGCCGAGCGGTTCGGGCAAAACGACGCTGCTGCGCAGCATTAATTTGCTGGAGCAACCCGAGGCGGGCACCATTAAGGTGGGTGAGATTACCATTGATACCGCGCGTTCGTTAACTCAGCAGAAAGGTCTGATTCGTCAGTTGCGCCAGCACGTGGGCTTTGTGTTCCAGAACTTTAATTTGTTCCCGCATCGCACGGTGCTGGAAAACATTATTGAAGGTCCGGTGATTGTTAAAGGCGAACCGAAAGCCGAAGCGACAGCCCGTGCGCGCGAACTGCTGGCGAAAGTCGGGTTAGCTGGTAAAGAAACCAGCTATCCGCGGCGTTTGTCCGGCGGGCAGCAGCAGCGCGTGGCTATTGCCCGGGCGTTGGCGATGCGACCTGAGGTTATTCTTTTTGATGAACCGACCTCCGCGCTTGATCCTGAACTGGTTGGTGAGGTACTTAATACCATCCGCCAACTGGCGCAGGAAAAACGCACCATGGTGATTGTGACGCATGAAATGAGCTTTGCGCGCGACGTTGCCGATCGGGCGATATTTATGGATCAAGGACGGATAGTGGAGCAGGGGCCAGCTAAATCCTTATTCACGCATCCGCAGCAGCCGCGAACCCGTCAGTTTCTTGAAAAGTTTCTGATGCAATAAATAGTGCATGCAGCACTCGTCGAAATTGTTTTTTGACGAGTGTTGTTCGCATAACTATTTATAATTATTGCTTTATTATTAACTCCCAATACTGTTACTTCCTGCCGCCGTTGAGTAATGCTCAAGTAATTGTTCATTTGTCCGATAATTTGCATATATAAAATACATTTATGTGTTAGCTTGTTTCATATGTTTGGATGATTATCAATCTCAGGGGTATTACCACTTAGTATGCAGGGTCATGATTTCTTCACCTGGCGACGGAGTATGCTGTTACGCTTTCAGGAAATGGCGACGGCAGAGGATGTCTATAATGAATTACAACAACAGACGCAGCATTTAGAGTTCGATTTTTACGCGCTCTGTGTTCGTCATCCCGTACCTTTTACCCGACCTAAAACGTCGCTTCACACGACCTATCCCAAAGCATGGGTGGCGCATTATCAGTCCGAGAATTATTTCGCTATTGATCCGGTGCTGAAGCCTGAAAACTTCAGTCAGGGGCATTTACCCTGGAACGATACCTTATTTCGCGATGCACAGCCCCTGTGGGATGCCGCGCGCAATCACGGTTTACGTAAAGGGATGACGCAATGCTTAATGTTGCCTAATCGGGCGTTGGGTTTTTTATCGGTATCGCGTGCGAGTGTCCGTAATAGTCGCTTTGCAAACGATGAGGTAGAGCTCAGGATGCAACTGCTGGTGCGGGAAAGCTTGTCGGTACTGACGCGGCTGCAAGATGACATGGTCATGGCGCCAGAGATGCGCTTTAGCAAGCGGGAAAAAGAGATATTGAAATGGACGGCAGAGGGGAAAACCTCTTCAGAGATAGCGATAATTCTGTCGATTTCTGAAAATACCGTTAACTTTCACCAGAAAAATATGCAAAAGAAATTTAATGCACCCAACAAAACGCAGATCGCCTGTTATGCCGCGGCAACCGGGCTGATCTGAGTAAATTATCGTTCTGAGTGTCAGACGCAAACCCGGCTGAGAGCATCGCTGTCAGCCGGGTTCTTATTACTGGCGGTAGGCCTGTTTAATTTGCTTAACAGTGCTGGAAAATACCGCAGCCTGTGATTGATCTTCAATCAGCGCGATCTGTTTTTCCATTTTAAGAATCACGCGCCCTGCATCGGCTTGGCCCATTGCCTGCAGCATCAGCGTTAACATGGCTTTCAGGCAGGTGACTTCATTGGCCAGTTCCTGGTTATTCTCAGCAGTGGAAAAGTCAGGCGTACTCATTTATTTTCCTCGTTATGTTTCAATGAAAAAGTGCGATGTCAAATCTTAAGGCGCCGGAGTATACCATAAGCGAGGCTAAAAATATCAGCGGTTGTTTTCTGCGCAAACATAAGTCGCGGACATTAAAATAAACAACATGTTGCGCTGCATATATTTTCTCCACCTGTTGTTTATTTCGAGTATTTTACTCGTTAATTATTGTTACAACTTTAGCTGCCTATTTTGCATTCAATGGACGAATATGAATTTTTTGTCACTATTCTGAAACAGCTATGCAGATATAACCGTGGCAAAAGGTTGCCATAACAGAAAGTTTCCACTCGTCGTACCTTCTAATTTCCAAAAACGAGAGCAAAATCGAAAGACGGCGATTTTTACATTTCAAAGTTGAGATAAAACCCGTTAACATAGGACCGATTAACTATCGGTAGCGTTATCCCTATTCTGGAGATATTCCTTTGATCAACGTTTTTCTTGTTGATGACCACGAACTGGTGCGCGCAGGGATACGACGCATTCTTGAAGATATAAAAGGCATTAAAGTTGTCGGCGAGGCGTGCTGCGGTGAAGATGCGGTAAAATGGTGCCGCTCAAATTCCGTAGACGTTGTGCTGATGGACATGAATATGCCCGGTATTGGTGGCCTTGAGGCAACGCGTAAAATTGCGCGTTCAACGGCTGACATTAAAGTGATCATGCTGACTGTCCATACCGAAAACCCGTTACCTGCAAAAGTCATGCAGGCGGGAGCCGCGGGCTATCTCAGTAAGGGGGCTGCGCCCCAGGAGGTCGTGAGTGCGATTCGTTCGGTTTATTCTGGCCAACGTTATATTGCCTCCGATATCGCTCAGCAGATGGCGCTTAGCCAGATTGAGCCTGAGAAAACGGAAACCCCGTTTGCCAGTTTGTCTGAACGTGAGTTGCAGATTATGCTGATGATCACCAAAGGTCAGAAGGTCAATGAGATCTCAGAGCAACTGAATCTTAGTCCTAAAACGGTGAACAGCTATCGCTATCGAATGTTCAGTAAATTAAACATTCACGGCGATGTTGAGCTGACTCACCTGGCAATTCGCCATGGCCTGTGTAATGCGGAGACATTAACAAGCCAGTGACCGATCAGTTTGATGCCAAAGCGTTCCTGAAAACCGTGACCAGTCAGCCCGGCGTTTATCGTATGTATGATGACGCCGGGACGGTCATCTACGTCGGGAAAGCGAAAGACCTGAAAAAAAGGCTTTCCAGCTACTTCCGTAGCAACCTCGCATCGCGTAAGACCGAAGCACTGGTCGCGCAAATACAGCAGATTGATGTCACGGTAACGCACACCGAAACCGAGGCGTTATTGCTTGAGCACAACTACATCAAGCTGTATCAGCCGCGTTATAACGTTTTGCTGCGCGACGATAAATCCTATCCTTTTATTTTCCTCAGCGGCGATACCCATCCTCGCCTGGCAATGCATCGCGGGGCCAGGCATGCCAAAGGCGAGTACTTTGGACTGTTTCCTAACGGCTACGCCGTACGCGAAACGCTGGCGTTGCTGCAGAAAATCTTCCCTATTCGTCAGTGCGAAAATAGTGTTTATCGCAATCGCTCGCGGCCCTGTCTGCAATATCAGATTGGCCGCTGCCTCGGTCCGTGTGTGGCGGGCCTGGTGAGTGAGGAAGAGTATGCGCAGCAGGTTGATTACGTTCGTCTGTTCCTGTCCGGGAAAGACGATCAGGTATTAACGCAGCTGATCGCCCGGATGGAAAAGGCCAGCCAAAATCTCGAGTTTGAAGAGGCTGCTCGCATTCGTGACCAAATTCAGGCCGTACGCCGCGTGACCGAAAAACAGTTTGTCTCTAATACCGGAGACGATCTGGACGTCATCGGCGTGGCGTTTGACGCCGGCATGGCCTGTGTGCACGTGCTGTTTATTCGCCAGGGTAAAGTGTTAGGCAGTCGTAGCTATTTCCCGAAAGTACCTGGTGGAACAGAACTCGGCGAGGTCGTTGAAACCTTTGTCGGACAGTTTTATCTGCAGGGAAGTCAGATGCGCACCTTACCCGGTGAGATCCTGCTCGATTTTAATCTTAGCGATAAAACCCTGCTGGCAGACTCTTTGTCTGAGCTGGCCGGGCGGAAGATCAACGTTCAGACGAAACCGCGAGGCGATCGCGCGCGGTATCTGAAGTTGGCGCGTACCAACGCGGCGGTGGCGTTAACCACAAAACTTTCCCAGCAGTCGACCATTACTCAACGCCTGACGGCGCTGGCATCAGTACTCAAGTTACCCGCAGTGAAACGCATGGAGTGCTTTGATATCAGCCACACGATGGGCGAGCAGACGGTAGCCTCCTGCGTGGTATTCGATGCCAATGGACCACTGCGCGCCGAGTATCGCCGCTATAACATCACGGGTATTACGCCGGGTGATGATTATGCGGCAATGAATCAGGTTCTCCGTCGGCGCTACGGTAAGGCGATTGAAGAAAGTAAGATTCCGGACGTCATATTGATCGACGGCGGGAAAGGTCAACTGGGGCAGGCGAAAGCCGTGTTTGCTGAGCTGGACGTTCCCTGGGACAAACAGCACCCGCTTTTGTTGGGTGTGGCAAAAGGGGCCGATCGTAAAGCAGGCCTGGAAACGCTGTTCTTTGAGCCGGAAGGTGAGGGCTTTAGCCTACCGCCGGATTCGCCTGCATTGCACGTTATCCAGCATATCCGCGATGAATCTCACGATCATGCAATTAGCGGGCACCGTAAAAAACGGGCGAAGGTGAAAAGTACCAGCACGCTGGAGACTATTGAAGGTGTCGGGCCGAAGCGTCGGCAGATGTTGTTGAAATATATGGGCGGTTTGCAAGGTCTTCGTAACGCGAGTATTGAAGAAATTGCAAAAGTGCCGGGTATTTCGCAAGCTCTGGCAGAAAAGATCTTCTACTCGTTGAAACATTAGGCCCTCTGTAGCAACATAGGGGTAATTTTACTGACAACAGATAGTTATCCGTCATATGCAATTTAATATCCCTACGTTGCTCACGCTGTTTCGCGTCATCCTGATCCCATTCTTTGTATTGGCTTTTTATCTGCCATTCACCTGGACTCCCTTCGTTTGTGCGCTGATCTTCTGTATTGCGGCGGTCACCGACTGGTTTGACGGCTATCTGGCGCGTCGCTGGAACCAAAGCACGCGTTTTGGCGCCTTCCTCGATCCGGTGGCTGATAAGGTACTGGTGGCTATCGCGATGGTGCTGGTGACCGAGCACTATCACAGCTGGTGGGTAACGCTTCCTGCCGCCACGATGATTGCGCGTGAAATTATTATCTCTGCGCTGCGTGAGTGGATGGCTGAACTGGGTAAACGTAGCAGTGTGGCGGTGTCCTGGATCGGCAAAGTGAAAACCACTTCGCAAATGGCCGCGCTCGCATGGCTGCTGTGGCGTCCAAATATTTGGGTAGAGTACGCCGGGATCGCACTTTTCTTCGTCGCCGCGATACTGACGTTGTGGTCAATGTTCCAGTATTTGAGCGCTGCGTGGGGAGATTTGCTTGAACAGTGATCGTTTCGGCGCAAATTTCAGCAAACGATCGTCAGTGGTGAAAAATATCGTTGACTCATTGCGTCAGGTAAGTAGAATGCAACGCATCGAACGGCAGCACTGATTGCCAGACGATAACAAAATCAAGTGATTAACAAAGTTACTTGGTGATGCGGGAATAGCTCAGTTGGTAGAGCACGACCTTGCCAAGGTCGGGGTCGCGAGTTCGAGTCTCGTTTCCCGCTCCAAATTAAAGACATCGGCAATAGCGGATGTCGGCTGAAAAGCCAGAAGATTTCGGCGCGTTAGCAAAGCGGTTATGTAGCGGATTGCAAATCCGTCTAGTCCGGTTCGACTCCGGAACGCGCCTCCAATTTCTTCCCGAGCCCGGATGGTGGAATCGGTAGACACAAGGGATTTAAAATCCCTCGGCGTTCGCGCTGTGTGGGTTCAAGTCCCACTCCGGGTACCATGGGAAAGAATAGAATAATCAAAGCAATAAGCAGTGTCGTGAAACCACCTACGGGTGGTTTTTTTGTGCCTGAAATTTCTCGCTTCTCGCTCAGCGAACCTTCAAGCTCAGAAATCCCCTGGCTTTCATCCTATGTACATCACAGGCATTTGGGGTGTAATGCAAGCATATCACCCTGACGGGCTCAACATAGATACGCCAACGCTATTGCAACTCTTACCGGTCTTGAACTAACAGGTTAGATGAAAACAAGCAGAGTTACTATCAGCGTGCAGCATGAGCTCTTAAGGCCCGTCAGCCAGTCGTTGAGATAGATTTTCTGATACATATGAAACTCTCCCTGTTTTGAAATTCTCTTTTATGATTCCAGAAGTCAGGAGGGGCGGCTACAGGTCATGAGAGATAAACGTTCGCAGCCGAGGGGCCTCGAAGACCATTTATTCGACAAAACTCAACGCGTAATCCGGGGATGAGTACTTCTGAGTCACGGAGACTTAAGGCTGAAATGTGAAGCTGTACATCTTTGCGACCATCGGAGGGGGAGATAAGGCCTTTACCGCTCTTGCAGTCAAAGGCTTTGACAATTCCTGTCATTTTACGAGACAAAAAAATTCCTTAAAGCTAATAACGTGTTGCACTATACACATACCCCTGGATAATGCCAGAAATATTTTTCAGCTATCGTGAGATCTGGATAGCTAAAATAAACATTGATTATTATATACGCCCGTGCGTTAATGGTCGCGTCGGTTTGAAGAACAGACAAAATACAAAGTAGTTTACTAAAGCAGTTCTCATTTCAGGTGTTTTATATTTATCCCTTCTTTGAGTCTCCCCACTAAGCACTAAGTAGTTTCTGTAATAAAACCATGTTCGCCGGAAGGCCAAATTAAGGAATACAAAATGTCAAAAAAGATGAATGGTTTAGTAAAATGGTTTAATGCCGATAAGGGATTCGGTTTTATTTCTCCTGTTGACGGTAGTAAAGATTTATTTGTACATTTTTCTGCTATCCAGAGCGATAATTTCCGCACCTTGTTTGAAGGGCAAAAAGTCTCTTACTCCATTGAGAATGGTACTAAAGGTCCGGTTGCTGGCAATGTAGTTATTACAGAGTAAATCCTTTTTTTGTCTGTATGCGATAACGAAGAAGGCTAAAGCCTGAGTAGACATACTGACAGAAGCAATGGATGTATTGTTGGGTCAGTAGAGATGAAATGTTACTGATCCGGTATTCAGGGCAACGGTCAGCATATTTCATCTCTCTTTTGCATGAGAGAGTATGCTGACGATTGTGAGTACGTGTAGGTTCACTGCACAAAAAGTCTAACCGCTTGCTTTGTACGGCAACGTACGCAAGGGGATAGCTTTTCCCAGATATCACCATAATTTTTATTTTTTAAATATGAAAATACTAAACCCGCAGCCAGCGGGTTTTCTGTTATCTGTAGCTTGATAAATCTTAAAATACAGATGTGGTGATTCTGTTCCAGAAATAGAGTCTAAAACGGATTCAGGCTGCTTCTTTTTGGTTTGTCTGGAATACTTTATTGCAATGAGGACAGATTAAAAGAGAACCTTTTTGTACTCTTGAAAAACTGTGTTCAGATTGTTGGGTACAGTTTGGGCAGGTGCATTTGACAAGATAGTTGCGGCGTGATTTAGAGTCTTTACGTTCTGACATAGGCTTTTCCTTGAGTGGATGAACTTCAACCATACCCTAATTCGTCCAAAAAATCTTAACTTTATGATGTTTTGGATATGTAAATATAAAGAAAAGGTATCGCAAAGAGCCTGATGATAAGGGCGGCTTCCCAAATTTAATTCTGTAATCCTCAATCTTCCTGGCTGCGTGGTTCAAATAAAAATACGAAAAGATTGCTCAGACAGTATTTTCCAAAAGGAGCTGGCTTATCGGTTCGCAGCCAGCAAAGAATTAACATTGTTGCATCCAGTGGTTGAACGCCCAGCAAAAAGCGGACGTTTGTGAGCTCAGGAAAAAAGGACGCTATATTTTTGCCTGATTGACGCGGGATGAAAGCTCCTGATGGCTCTCTTTTCGTTCGCTGTAGCGATCGGCAAGGTAATCGGTTTGCCCCTTGAGCAGCAGCGTGATTTTAAACAACTCCTCGGCGACATCGACGATACGATCATACCAGGACGAAGGTTTCATTCGCCCGTTCTCATCGAATTCTTGCCAGGCTTTGGCTACTGAGGACTGGTTAGGGATCGTGAACATCCTCATCCAGCGCCCAAGGATACGCATCTGGTTCACGGCGTTAAAAGACTGCGACCCGCCGCAGACCTGCATCACCGCCAGTGTTTTTCCCTGTGAAGGGCGAACGGCCCCTTCGCTTAAGGGGATCCAGTCGATCTGTGCCTTCATCACCGCACTCATTGCCCCATGCCGCTCTGGGGAACTCCACACCATCCCATCACACCATCTGACCAGCTCGCGCAGCTCGGTGACTTTTGGGTGCGTATCTGGGGCATCATCCGGCAGGGGTAAACCTGAGGGATTAAACAGTCTTACTTCCGCCCCCATTGCCGTCAGCAGGCGTCCCGCTTCTTCTGCGGCAAAGCGACTGTAAGAACGCTCTCTTACCGAGCCATACAGGATCAGTATGCGTGGCGGCTCCTGGAGCTGCAGGCGTTCAGCAATCTGCTGATCGAAGCAATCAGCATTCAGTGCAGGAAAGTGTTCCATTTTTTACTCCTCCGGGAGGTTCTGTGATTTCAAATTCAACACATATGATTTATCATATATGTATTCTAAAGGGAACGGAGTAAAAAATGCTACAGCCTGTTCAGCTTTTTAAAATCCTGTCGGATGAAACCCGTCTCGCCATTGTTATGCTTCTCCGGGAATCCGGCGAACTGTGCGTATGCGATATATGCGCGGCGACCTCTGAATCACAGCCTAAAATTTCTCGCCACATGGCTATTTTGCGAGAAGCGGAGCTGGTGCTTGACCGCCGGGAAGGCAAATGGATTCACTACCGTCTGTCTCCCCACATGCCAGCGTGGGCCGCTGAGACGATCACGACGTCCTGGCAGTGTCTGAGGAAAGATGTGGGTGAATGGCTGAAAAAATCAGCCTGCACATCCTGTTGAGAGAATTTTTTACATACGCATAATCATATATAAAGGAATCTAAAATGCTTTTGGCAGGGAGTATTTTTATACTGACGCTGGTCTTGGTCATCTGGCAGCCCAGAGGTCTCAGCATTGGCTGGAGCGCAAGTATCGGAGCCTTACTGGCACTGGGGACGGGGGTCATCCACATTGATGATATTCCCGTAGTCTGGAATATCGTCTGGAACGCAACAGCGGCATTCATCGCGGTGATTATCATCAGCCTGCTGCTCGATGAGTCCGGTTTCTTTGAATGGGCCGCGCTGCATGTCTCCCGCTGGGGTAACGGGCGTGGTCGCCTGCTGTTTACCTGGATAATACTGCTTGGCGCTGCTGTTGCTGCGCTGTTTGCTAACGACGGTGCAGCACTGATACTGACGCCGATTGTGATTGCGATGCTACTCGCCCTGGGGTTCAGCCAGGCGACGACGCTGGCCTTTGTCATGGCTGCAGGATTTATCGCAGATACAGCCAGCCTGCCGCTGATTGTCTCTAACCTGGTCAATATTGTCTCGGCGGATTTCTTCGGCCTGGGCTTTACACAGTATGCCTCCGTGATGGTTCCTGTGAACCTGGCGGCCATTGCTGCCACGCTGGTCATGCTCCATCTCTTCTTCCGCCGCGACATCCCGCCCAGTTATGACGTTTCACTGCTCAAGATGCCTGCCAGTGCGATTAAAGATCCGGCGACGTTCAGGGCGGGCTGGATTGTTCTGCTGTTCCTGCTGGTCGGTTTCTTTGTTCTGGAGCCGCTGGGGATCCCAGTAAGCGCGATAGCAGCAGTTGGGGCTGCGGTGCTGTTCGTGGTAGCCAAGCGTGGCCACGCCATTAATACCGGGAAAGTGCTGCGCGGGGCGCCCTGGCAGATCGTGATATTCTCGCTGGGTATGTATATGGTCGTCTACGGCCTGCGTAATGCAGGACTCACCGAGTATCTTTCTGCTGTACTCAATATGCTGGCAGACAAAGGTTTATGGGCTGCCACGTTCGGTACCGGCTTCCTGACTGCCTTCCTGTCGTCTGTGATGAACAATATGCCGACGGTGCTGATTGGTGCATTGTCCATTGACGGGAGTGCTGCGACCGGCGTCGTCAAAGAGGCGATGATTTATGCCAATGTGATTGGCTGCGATTTAGGGCCTAAAATCACCCCGATAGGCAGTCTGGCAACTCTGCTGTGGCTTCATGTGTTGGCACAGAAAAATATGACCATCACCTGGGGATATTACTTCCGCACCGGCATTATCATGACTCTGCCCGTGCTATTCGTCACTCTGGCCGCGCTGGCGTGGCGGCTCTCTGTCACTTTGTAATGAGATATTGATATGAGCAACATTACCATCTATCACAACCCGGCCTGTGGCACCTCACGTAACACGCTGGAGATGATCCGTAACAGCGGTAACGAACCAACTATTATTTATTATCTCGATACGCCCCCGACTCGTGATGAACTGACCAAACTGATTTCAGATATGGGCATTTCAGTACGCGCATTGCTGCGGAAGAACGTTGAACCTTATGAGCAGCTTGGTCTTGATGAAGATAAGTTTTCTGATGAGCAGTTGATCGATTTTATGATTCAGCATCCGATCCTGATTAATCGGCCGATTGTAGTGACGCCGCTTGGCACGCGTCTTTGTCGTCCCTCAGAAATTGTGCTGGATATTTTACCTGAAGCTCAGAAAGGCTCTTTTACCAAAGAGGATGGCGAAAAGGTCATTGACGAAACGGGGAAACGGGTTAAGTAATCTTTCCGCTTAATATTATCGGGTGCCTGTTGACTTCATACCGGTGCCTGCTCTTTGCTGATAACCCTCGTTCACGACTGGAGAAGCGTATTTGCGGGGGATCAAAACAGGTTCATTAGCCTGCCCACTTGCCTGAAGAGACATTTGTCTCACTCCGAATGCATTTCGTTTATCAATTATTGAAATAAATATATACATAATAGTTTTTGATTAGCAGAACTTACCGATGCAGGTCAGTTGAGGCAATTTCATTTCCCTTAGGGTAAGAGTCAAAAACTATCATGAAACAAGAGCTTGTATTGACAGATGAAGACTTACTTGCACGAGGTAACGATCGTTACGTCTTTCAGCATCCACAGGATAGTAACCTGCTGATCAAAATCGTTATTTCAGATATTGCGAACTATAAAAGCAAGTTACGGGAAGTCTTCCGGGACCTCAAAGAATGCAAGCCTGGTCATCAAACAGACTCTCTTTATATGCAAAAGATCGAAGGCCTTGTTGAAACAAATAAAGGTCTAGGGCAGATCACTGTGAAGGAGTGCGATGAGCATGGCAACCTTGCTCAAACTCTTTATCAGCTTGCTCTCAAAAAAGAACTCGATGACAGCAAATTGCAGAAGCTGAATGCTTTTTTAGCATGGTTTGTCAGCACCAAAGTCATTATTAACTCCTTGCATTGTAAAAACATTGTTTATGCCTGGGATAGCGAGCGTCAGGATTATCGCTTCAAAGTCATTGACGGGTTTGGTGACAAAACGTTTTTTCAACTCAGTAAGCTTTCGCAATCAGTTCGCGATAAGAATAAAATCAAATGTCTCAAGCGGATGCTTAACGATTTGAACGGTCTGCAACAAGCTTAACCACGCAGGTTAAAAATAATCGAATCACCAGTTTTCTGTTGCCGGACTTCCGACCCCGCATACCTGATTAACAAAGGTGTTTACGCAGAAGTAAGTTACATATTAACTTCTTGAAAAATATTCTGAACTGCTCGGCGTTCGTGCTGTGTGGGGGCAAATCCCACACCGGAACCATGGGAAAGAATAGAAGAATCAAAGCAATAAGCAGTGTCGCGAAACCACCTACGGGTGGTTTTTTTGTGCCGGCTTTTGACGAACCATAGGTATTTTGCGTCAAGTAAGCCTGCCAGATACGTTAAGCCGCCCGCTACACACTCCCCATTGCCAATCAATCTATCGACGAATCGGTGCATTAAACATAAACCTTCCCCGGGCTGGGTTGTTGATAAAGCCATCCCGGGCGGGGTTATAGTTGTGGTCCTGAAAACCATTCATCATGATGGGATCGCCTATGCCATCCTGAATCGCCAAATGTCTGTGGATTCGGTTACGTGTCCTGAATGTGAAAGCGAAATCATCCGTCCCGCCAATGATGATGACGCCATTTCCTGCAAGAAGTGCCGCGCTTAACTCTTGCTCTCTTGCGGCCTGGTTTTGTAACGCGCTGGCTGCGGCAGACGATGACGCCAGCAGCAATACGAGGACGGCGCATGAAAATACCGGTGGCAGTTTCATGATTAATACCCATTAAAAGTATGGCTATTAAAGTATAGTCTTATGTCGTCATCTCATCTGAATAGAAAATGAACAGTTTAAGCCTGTTGCCTGTACGGAGTCTGAGGGGGTGGGAGAGGAGTGCCGCGCAATTAAGAACTATAATAAAAACAGTCGACAGATGATGACTCCAGTTTACAGATAGTACCGATACAGGGGGCGGTTATGCGCGTCTCATTTTCTCCGCGAGTTGCGTTCACCGCTACGACATCTGGCTGGATAATAATCACGGACTCCCTGCCAAAGTGATCAGCTATGCGCCAGATGGGCAGCGATTAGAAACTGTTCTTCTGGATGCTATGGTTATTAACACCCGTTTCCCCGTCAATTTTTTCACGCCTTGAGGGAGCCTGCACTATGGCTGACTATCAGTTTTCCACAATCTGGCGGGTTGAGGCTTCAGTTCAGGAGGTATGGGATGTTTTTTCCCATCCGGACAGGTGGCCTGAATGGTGGGGAAGTCTGGAACGCATCGTTGAGATAAGGAAAGGGGATTTACGGGGTATTGGGGCGTTGCATCGTTATACCTGGAAAGGGGCGCTTCCTTATCGCTTAACCTTTGATATCAATGTGTTGAAAATACGGCCTTGCACATTGCTTGAAGGACAAGCCAGCGGCGCGGTGGAAGGGCGAGGGGTATGGTCTTTTACTCCCAATGGTACAGCGACTATTGTCAGATATGACTGGAATGTGCGTACCACGATCCGCTGGATGAATTATCTCGCCCCGCTGGCAGCACCTGTATTTCGCTGGAATCACAATACGGTCATGCACGAGGGGGCAAGAGGGTTAGCCCGCAAACTGGCAACGACTGTGTATATAGTCTGAACGTATCTCCGCTGCTGTACTTTTTTGGCTGTAAATGGCTTAATAGCGACCTTGCAGTTTCTCACTTCATTCACAGTTAACAGGTCTGTTATTGATGAATAATCTCCATCGACTCGCCTTTTTATGCCAGCCTCTGTCTGCTGTGATGATCGCGTACGGTTTCCCCTTTAGCCGTAGCTCAACTCTTACAACCTGGACAGACAGCAATGCAACGTCGTCAGTTTCTCAAAAATAGCGTTCTCCTTTCCGCCGCCGGATTAGTCGGCCCTGCAGTCATTAGCCAGACGGTACGTGCCGCTGAGCCATCCGTTGCGACAATAGCTCGTCGACGCTTTGTCTTATCCCAAACGTATAAACTCAATCCTCCTAAGGGATCGAGCGGCGTGGTGAAACTGTGGATCCCGCTACCGGTGGATACCGCGTTTCAACAAATGACAGCGCTTGCCTTTAGCGGAAACTATAAGCAGGCGTACGTCACCACCAATAATACCTACGGCGCGAAAACGCTGTTTGCCACCTGGGCTGACTCGCAGGGTGAATTGTTGGTTAACGTTGATATCGACATTGAAACCGCCGACTGGGAACCGCTGAAGCAGGACGCGCTGAAAAACTGGCAGGCACCTGAGCAGATTATTTATCCGCTGGATGTAAAACCGTATCTGTTGCCGACGGCACATACCTCAGTTGATGGACTGGTCCTGGAAACCGCGCGTAAAATCACCGGTAATGAGCAGGATCCGCTGAAAAAAGCGCGCCTGATTTACGAATGGGTCAGCAGCCATATGGAGCGTGACAACGACGTTATTGGCTGCGGCACGGGGGATGTGGCGGAGATATTAAAAAGCGGTAAGCTCAAAGGAAAATGCACCGACATGAGTTCCGTTTTTGTTGCTCTGGCGCGAGCCAGCGGTATTCCGGCGCGCGAACTGTTTGGCATCCGTCTGGGCAAGGCCAATAAGCTCGAACGTTACTCGAAAAGTGCTTTTGGCACAGCCGACAGTGCAGGCGTTGCCAATGTGAGCGGCGGTCAACACTGCCGTGCTGAGTTCTATCTGGCAGGTTACGGTTGGTTACCGTGCGATCCTGCTGATGTGACCAAAATGCGTCTGGCAGAGAAAAAAACGCATCAGGATGCCGATGTCCAGGCGGTTAACGCTTACCTGTTTGGTAACTGGGAAATGAACTGGGTTGGATTCAACTACGGACGTGATTTCGAGTTGTATCCGGCAACGGAGCAGGGGGCCATGAATAACTTTGGTTATCCTTACGCTGAAGTCGATGGCGACCCGATCAATTTCTATGATCCTAAAGCGTTTTCCTACAGCTATGTCGCCACAGAACAACGCTAAAGGTGCGGGGCTTACCCTGTTGACGGCTGCTGCGGCCGCCGTCACCGCTGGCTTATGCTGTGTTGGACCGCTACTTTACCTGCTGTTTGGTATTTCGGCGGCGAGCTTCGCCGTTTTCACCCGGTTTGAGTTTTTGCGAACTCCTCTGGTACTGCTGTCCCTGGGATTATTACTGCGTGTCTTCTGGCGGCTCTATTTTTCCAAACGGTTGTGGTGCTCCGGGTGGTTAACTCTGAAGCAAGCGCGCGTTCTCTACTGGTGCGCGCTGGCATTGATTTTGCCGGTGCTATTTTACCCAACGCTTGTTGCCTGGTTTTATGAGGTATTTGAATGAAGATCTTCGCGTTAGTTGCATGCTTGCTGTTGCCGCTGTGGGCTCAGGCGGCCAATCAAAAAGTGGTGCTGGATATACAAAATATGACCTGCTCGTTATGCGTTATTTCGGTCAATCAGGCGCTACGTGAAACTGACGGCGTGATTAAAGCAAAATCCTCTCTCAAAACCCGGCAGGCAGAAGCCATCGTGCCAGAAGGTTTCCCAACCGATACTCTACTTAACGCAGTAGCGAAAACGGGCTATACCGCAACGCTCAACCGTATTGAACAACAGTAAACCACCTGCGGGTGGTTTTATTGTGTTTTCCCGGTATGATGCCCGGCGGCTTAGTGTTCTCTTTTGTGCGTTAACTACCGGAATTCCCCTCTTTTCCTGTTAACCTGAACAGGCGGCTGCTGTAAGCCGCATATGCCCATTTATATCTGTTATCCCTCCAGCCATGTAGGATGATCACAGGCAAGATTTTTTGACTAAGGAAAAGCGTTATGAAAACGGGACCATTAAACGAGAGCGAACTGGAATGGCTGGATGACGTACTGACTAAGTACAATACGGATAAGGCTATTCTGGATGTGTCAGAACTGGATGGTTTACTGACGGCGGTACTGAGTTCACCGTATGAAATTGAACCGGAGCAGTGGCTGGTCGCTATTTGGGGCGGCGCGCAGTATGTTCCTCGCTGGTCCTCCGAAAAAGAAATGACGCGTTTCATGAACCTGGCGTTTCAACATATGGCGGATACGGCCGATCGCCTGGATGAATATCCTGAGCAGTTTGAGCCGCTGTTTGGTTTGCGTGAAATTGACGAGCATGAACTGACCATCGTTGAAGAGTGGTGTTTTGGTTATATGCGCGGCGTCGCACTGTCGGACTGGTCCGCGTTACCAGACTCGTTAAAACCGGCGCTCGAGGCTATTGCGCTGCACGGTACGGAAGAAAACTTTGCGGTCGTTGAGAAAATGACGCCAGAAGCGTTCGAAGAGAGCGTGGATGCCATCCGCCTGGCGGCGCTGGATCTGCATGCTTACTGGATGGCGCATCCTCAGGAAACGCCGGTTAAAGTACCGGTCAAAGTGGATGCCAAGGTAGGGCGCAATGACCCTTGTCCGTGCGGTAGCGGTAAAAAATATAAGCAGTGCTGTTTGCATTAAGAAAAAGGGGCGTTAAGCCCCTTTTGTTTTAACCCACTTCCGGTAGTAATCCTGCTGCAATTGAAAACTGTACGGCTATCACCACAATGCCGCACAAAAATACCAGCGCCAGCGCCGGAGCACCCCCTGCCACGCGGTAGTTAGCCTGTGGATTCTGTTTTCTGCTCTGCCATGCCAGCATCGAGGGAATGAGCAGCGCCAGCACCGCCAGGGCAACGCCCGCATACCCCAGGGCCATGACGAAACCACGCGGATAGAACAGCGCGAATGCCAACGGCGGCAGGAAGGTCACCACGCCGGTTTGCATTCTTCCTGCTACGGTATTGCGGCGCTGGAAGAGGTCGGCCAGGTAGTCAAATAATCCCAATGCGACGCCGAGGAAAGAGGTTGCCAGCGCAAGGTCGGCAAACAGATGCACCGCCAGTTCGACGTGCGGCGAAGCCACGACTTCACGTAATGCTTGTAATAAACCGTTTAAACCAGCGTGGTTGGCTAACAGCCCCATGAACGTTGAGGAGTTAATACTGCCAAGCGTGGCCAGTTGCCAGAAGATATAGGCGACTAGCGGAATGGCGCTACCGGTGATAAACACCCAACGCAGTTTACGGATGTTACCGTTCATATAGCTGACGATACTGGGGACGCTGCCGTGAAAACCGAACGAAGTGAAGATAACCGGGATTGCAGAAAGTGCCAGCCCCTGCTGAAGCGGCAACGTAAGCAGGTTTACTTTATGGATATGCGGCATTAACAGGGCCAGCATCACCACCAGGAAGATTATCTTGGCACTGAACAACAGACGGTTGAACAGATCGACCAAAGATGTGCCAACGCAAACCACGCCACCGGCAACAAAGGTGAACAGCGGTACGCCTGTTGTCGGGGAGAGCGTTGTCCCGGTCCAGTCGCTGATGCTGGAAGCCAGCAACTCACCAGCGCCACTGATATACGCCGCCGTCAGCGCGTACATTAAAAACATCATGCTAAAGCCCGTTACCCATTGTCCGTAACGACCAAGATAACGTTTTGCCAGCGTACCCAACCCGGTGTCTGCCGGTACGTGTTGATACACTTCAAGCAGCAACAGCGCGGTGTAGCACATTAGCGCCCAAAGACTCACTAACAATACCAGCGTGACGCTAAACCCCACGCCTGCCGCGGCCAGCGGCATTGCCAACATACCGGCACCAATCGTGGTTCCCGCCACGATAAAAATACTACCCAGGGTTCTGTTTTTCACGCTTTCCTCTGTCCCAGAGATAATCAACGGTTATATCTGCGGCGCAGGTTAAGGCAAAACGCTATTTTCGTCAAATCACCGTTACAATGAATGTAAATTAATCTTTACGATGTTTGGCTCGTTAAGATGTATCACAAATGATATTTATCTGCGGGTAAACCTGCGTTAGCGCAAAGCAAGGCCGTGCCGTTCACATTAGGCTACGGACTTTATTGAGGAGGTAGTATGGAATCTATTCACGGTCACGAAGTGCTCAACATGATGATTGAATCTGGCGAGCAGTATTCAAATGCCAGCCTTGAAGCGGCGATTACGGCACGGTTTGGCGAGCAGGCTCGTTTTCACACCTGTTCTGCGGCGGATATGTCGGCAGCTGAGCTGGTGGCGTTTTTAGCGGCGAAGGGGAAGTTTATTGCAAAAGAAGACGGCTTCTCTACGCACGAAAGCAAGATCTGCCGTCACTGATTTTAGCGGGTAATGATGGCGGGTTGCCTTCATTACCCCACAACATTAATTCTGTGTATCAAGCGTAGCCAGTTCTTTATCGATGAAATAAAGACCTTCGCCACTTTTCCCTGCCAGCGATAACTTATCAATGACAGATTTAAATAATTTCTCTTCTTCATGCTGCTCGGCAACATACCATTGCAGGAAATTAAACGTCGGATAATCCTGGTGGGTCATTGCCGCGTGTGCCAGCTCATTAATTTTCTGGGTGATCAACTGCTCATGTTCGTAAGTAACACGGAACAGTTCGTCCAGAGACGCATATTCAGCAAAGGGGGAAGGAACGGTGTTAATACACGGCAAGCTGCCGGTATCGGTCAGGTAGTCAAACAGACGCTGCATATGCGTCATCTCTTCCTGGGCGTGACGGCGCAGGAACGCGGCGGCACCTTCAAAGCTGTGATAGCTGCACCACGCGCTCATCTGTTGGTAGAGCAGAGATGAATATAATTCAAGGTTCATTTGCTCATTCAGTTGGTCGATCATTTCTGTTTTCAGCATAGTTGTGCTCCACAAACGTTATTATATATTAGCGTGGCGTCACTATAATTTGTTATTTAATTATTTGCAAAAGGTAAAATAATAAATTTATTTATTAAAAATGCGAATGGGAATAAAACGCATTAACGCTATTGAGCGGGGAATATAAATAATGAAAAGGCAGAAGACCAGCAATAATGTGCTGGTCGAAAATATTAATAATTGAAGGCAGGCGATTGGGATACCGCAACGCCGTGACACTGCCAGGCGAGCGTGATTTTGGTATTTAAACACAGAGAACCGGCATATACGCTACAGGTTGATACCGGCTGACCAAACGCCATTGCGTTGGCATAACCCAGGCGCTGACACTCTTTGGTGGCTGTGCCTTGGGTCACGTAATCATCGGTACGCGCCGTTTGTAGCATGGCCTGGTTGTAGGTCAGGCGAACGACGCCGGTGATGGCACTGGCTTCGCTGACCTGCGCCTGTTTAGTAATAGTGCATCCTGTCAGCACGAGCGGCAAAAGGGCAAGGATAAAGGTCTTCATGTGATCGCTCTGAAAGTTCGGAGATAGGCTATCATGGCATATGTGGTGGCGCATCAATGGCTTGAATAGCCCGAAGATCACCTGCGATTAATCGCAACGACGTCATTTTATTGAGGCTATTCTGAGCTGTCTCAGGAAAAATGTGAGCACCTCATTATTTTATAAAACAAAATTTCATTAAATTTGAAAGCGAGTTTGCAAAATAGTAATGTGGCCTGAATGTTATGACTTTCAGCGGGCCTCCGCAGCGCATTCAGGAGATTACAGAATGAAAATTGCATTGATGATGGAAAACAGCCAGGCAAGCAAAAATGCCATCATTCATAACGAGCTTAAAGCCGTTGCGGATGAGAAAGGTTTTCCAGTGTATAACGTCGGGATGAGCGACGAAAATGACCATCATCTGACCTACATCCATTTAGGGATTATGGCCAGCATCCTGCTCAATTCCAAAGCCGTGGATTTTGTGGTTACGGGGTGCGGTACGGGCCAGGGGGCAATGATGTCACTGAATATACATCCGGGCGTGGTGTGCGGTTACTGTCTCGATCCGGCAGACGCATTCTTGTTCTCTCAGATCAACAACGGGAATGCGCTTTCTCTGGCATTCGCCAAAGGTTTTGGCTGGGGTGCTGAGCTGAATGTGCGCTATATGTTTGAAAAAGCATTCACTGGTCGTAACGGCGAAGGGTATCCACCAGAGCGTAAAGAGCCGCAGGTGCGTAACGCGGGGATCCTGAACCAGGTGAAAGCGGCGGTGGTAAAAGAAAACTATCTGGACACTCTGCGCGCTATCGATCCTGAACTGGTAAAAACCGCCGTATCTGGTCCGCGCTTCCAGCAGTGCTTCTTTGAAAACTGCCAGGACAAAGCGATCGAAGCATTTGTACGCGAGATAGTTGGCTAAATCCTGTTGGCCCGGCGGTGTTCGCCTGCCGGGCTATTTGTTCTTGCTAGATACCGCGCTTCCAGCATCATGGGCAAGCCGCAGCGTATCAACCATACCTACCAGACAAATAATCGCAATAGCGACAAAGGCCAGCCGGAAACTGATCCCCGGAATATTGCCTAACGCCAGCCATTCACTCACCTCATCACCGATACGGATCCCGATAGCGGCCAACGAAATGCCCAAGCCTACCGCTAATTGTGTTGCCGTACTGAACAGCGTATTGGCGTAGCTCATTTGTGGTCCGGGGACGTCCGCAAAGGCAAGCGTGCTGATGCCGGTAAACTGAATTGAGCGGAACACGCCGCCCAGATACAACACCAACAAAATAACCCACACCGGGGTCTGCGGCGTAATTAATGCACAGGCCAACAGCGCCAGGACGTTTAGCGCACCGTTGATTAACAGTAGTTTCTTAAAGCCCAGCCAGCGTATCAACGGCGTGGTGGCAGGTTTTATCGTCAGATTGCCCACAAACACCGCCAGAACCAGCGAACCCGCGTGAAAAGCGTTCATGCCAAAACCGACCTGGAACATTAACGGCAGCAGAAATGGTACAGCGCTAATAGAGGCTCGAAATAGCGACCCGCCGTACAGGGTGACGCGAAAAGTAGGGACGCTCATGGCATCAAGACGAATCATCGGCCAGGTAGTGCGACGAAAATGATGCAGGGCAAACAGAAAGGTCACGGTTCCTAGCGCCAGCAGCCCGGCGGTTAGCCAGCCTTGCGGCTGCTGGGTTCCCAGTAACTCCATAGCATACACCAGGCTAACCATCGCAACTGAGGTCGCGATAAAACCCGCTATATCAAATGGACGGCGCTCGTCGTCATGAATATCCGGGATAAAACGTAGCGCCAGTGCGATCGCCAAAATTCCTAGCGGTACGTTAATAAAGAAGATCCAACGCCAGTTAGCATAGCTGGTAATGAATCCTCCAAGCGGTGGCCCGATGATAGGCGCGACTAACGCGGGCCAGGTCAGGGTCGCTATGGCGGTGATCAACTGATGTTTAGGCGTGGTGCGCAGTACCGCGAGACGGCCAACAGGAACCATTAGCGCGCCACCCACACCCTGTAAAATTCGCATTGCTACAAAGCTCTCAAGGCTTTCGGACAAACCGCATAAAACCGAAGCGAGAGTAAAAATCGCCAGCGCCAGGGTAAACACTTTTCGGGCACCGAAGCGATCCGCAATCCAGCCGCTGGCGGGGATAAGCACCGCGAGGGTGATCAAGTAGGCGCTGATACCAATGTTCAGGTCTACCGCCTGTACGCCAAAGCTTTTGGCCATGTCGGGTAGGGCTGTGGCAATCACCGTGCCGTCAATAAATTCCATAAAGAAAGCCCCGGCAACAAGTAATGCTGCCGGGGAAAGACCGCGTTGGTTCTCAACCGCTAACTGTTCACTCATGTTGTGCTTGCCATCTCAAAAGAAACTGACTGGACCTTTTTTATTTTCAGCGCATTTGTAATGTGTGCGCGGCTATCGTTTCGATCGCTGAATAGGTACTATGACGACCTTTCTATAAGGAGCTCACTATGTCCCAAACATTGAATGCCGATCAGGAACTGCTCTCGGACGTTGTTGCCTGTCAGCTGGTTATCAAGCAAATTCTGGATGTTCTTGATGTTATTGCCCCGGTAGAAGTTCGGGAAAAAATGTCCAGCCAACTGAAAAACATCGATTTTTCCAGCCATCCTGCAGGGGCCGATCCGGTCACTATGCGCGCAATACAAAAAGCGGTTGCCTTGATCGAGTTGAAATTCACGCCGCAGAATGAATCCCACTAAAATAAACCGTTGTTTCAGATTTTAGAAAGGTTTTTTGCGCCTCGCAGAATGGGAGGCGCGTGCCAGGGAAAATCAGAGGTTGACCGGATAAGGTGCGCTGCATCGCTATCCGGCATTAACGCGATGAAAACTGAAGATTAGTGATGCTGGTAGTTAACGACGTTGAGCAAGTGCTTATCGGTTTGCGCCATGCACAACCCCGCGCGTTTGGCGCTGCGGACTTCATCAAGAATCGTCTGTAACAGCACGCCATCCTGCTGCTGCTCTTTTTCCAGGTCGTGAAGAAAATCAATGGTTGGCGCATCGTTTAATGCTTCAGCTTCATTGGTTAAACGCGAGAGTTTACTCGAACGCTGTTGATATTCATCCAACGTTTTCTGAAACAATTCTTCAAGGGAACTCAGTTCATCACCCGGCACATCCATGGCCTTGACGATGGGATTAGCCCCGGCACTTTTCATAAAATTGAACATACGCATCATTTGAGTCACGTTACCTTGCGCCTGCGTGCGTAGAAACGTGGCTGTACCTGTCAGGCTATGCTCGTAGCACCATTCGCTGAGATGCAGGTAAAGATTCGAGGCGTAGAACTCGAGATTCATTTGTGTATTGAGTTTATGAACAATTCCAACTGCAGCCATATCAATATCCTTATTTCCAGAAAGGGGGATGTACGTTACTCACGCCAGTACAGCGGGCTGCCGCTGCACTTCACCTCTACGTACAATTAAAACTGTTAGCAGAATAAATCCGTTCCGCCGGTCCTTTAGTGATCACGAATTATATTCGCTCCGATCGAGATTCAGCATAACGTTTGCCCTGGTATAAGAAAATCCTTAAATCTGCGTATTTATGTTTTTTTACATATTGTCATAACAGTATTCATGCTTCTGTTGTTTTGGCATATAGATGACATGAATGTAAGAGGTTGAAATTTATGTCATTAAATGATTTTCATGATAATGAAATGGTGTTTCATATCACAAAATTAAATTCCACAATAAGGTATTGTCTGGCATCTGATGATTATCTGCCCAAGTTGAAAGGCAATTTCACGATCGGGATGGATTAGTACAAATTATCTGATGGCTAATTTTTTGCGCCAGATCAGTTTTAATCAAATTGAGAAATTTAACAGTCTGCACTGGTCGTCATTAATTGTTTCGTTTATGTGGATCAAGCAAGGAGTTGCATATGAAGAAGGTTGCGGTGCTGCTGGCACCCGGTTTTGAAGAGGCGGAGGCGATTGTTACCCTGGATATTCTGCGTCGCCTGAATATCGAAGTCGAAACCCTGGCCTGCGCAGAGTCACGTGCGGTGGTGAGTTATCATGACGTACCGATGGTGATGGATAGCACGCTGGCCGCGCGCCAGACATATCTCTACGATGCCGTCGTATTGCCAGGCGGGCCGCAGGGCAGCGTTAATCTTGCCGCCAGTGAGGCGGTCATCCAGTTTGTATCTCGTCATGATCAGGCAGGAAAGCTCATTTGCCCGGTATGTTCTGCGGCCGCGCGCGTGTTGGGCGGCAATGGTCTGCTGAAGGGACGTCGCTATGTTTGCTCAGGAGATCTGTGGCAAAACGTCACGGACGGGGAATATATCGATGCGCCGGTTGTTGAAGATGGCAATCTGATTAGCGGCAAAGGATTAGGGCATATTTTCGATTTTGCGTTGACGCTTGCGGCGCGCCTGCTGGGAGATGACATTCCGGTTCGCGATCACGCTGACCACATTTATTACCGATGGTAATCATGTTCCCGAATGCTTCGGTATTCGGGAACAAGGATTCGTTGGCTGATGTTATGGATTAATCTGCTATCCCTCTTTTTTCCCGTCGACAAAACCGCGTTTTTTTATGTCATTTCCCGCTGAATTTATGTACGCAATTACTGTAATTCTGTGGTGTGATGCCGCTCTCTTATGGAGAATCAATTTCCCGCTAAAACTACTCTCAGCACTGGCATTGATCTTATCACTAAAAGGTAATGCCTTGTTTTACGTCCGAATTACAAAAAATCGTCTGATTTTACCCTACATAAAAGAACGTTAAAGCTGGAGTTAACCATGCACAAATTCACTAAAGCGCTGGCTGCCATCGGTCTGGCTGCCATTATGTCACAATCCGCTATCGCTGAATCCATGAAGCTCGGTTTCCTGGTCAAACAACCGGAAGAACCGTGGTTCCAGACTGAATGGAAATTTGCCGATAAAGCCGGTAAAGACCTTGGCTTTGAGGTGATTAAAATTGCCGTCCCGGATGGTGAGAAGACCCTTAACGCCATCGACAGCCTGGCTGCAAGTGGCGCAAAAGGGTTTGTGATTTGTACGCCGGACCCCAAACTCGGGCCTGCCATTATGGCCAAGGCGCGTGGCTACGATATGAAAGTCATTGCCGTCGACGACCAGTTTGCTAACGCCAAAGGTAAGCCGATGGATACCGTGCCGCTGGTGATGATGGCTGCAACCAAAATTGGTGAGCGCCAGGGCCAGGAACTGTATAAGGAGATGCAAAAGCGCGGTTGGGATGTGAAATCCACAGCGGTAATGGCCATTACCGCGAATGAACTCGATACCGCGCGTCGCCGTACATCGGGTTCAATGGAAGCGCTTAAAGCCGCAGGCTTCCCGGAAAAACAGATCTACCAGGTCCCCACAAAATCGAATGACATCCCCGGGGCATTCGATGCCGCTAACTCCATGCTGGTTCAGCACCCTGAAGTCAAACACTGGCTGATTGTTGGCATGAACGACAACACCGTGCTGGGCGGCGTACGTGCGACCGAAGGGCAGGGCTTCAAAGCGCCGAATGTGATTGGTATCGGCATCAACGGCGTTGATGCCGTGAGCGAACTCTCCAAAGGCGAAGCGACCGGGTTCTACGGTTCACTCCTGCCAAGCCCGGACGTTCACGGCTACAAATCAAGTGAGATGCTCTACAACTGGGTAACGAAAGGTGCAGAGCCACCGGCGTTTACTGAAGTGACGGATGTGGTGCTGATTACCCGCGATAACTTTAAAGAAGAACTGGCGAAGAAAGGCTTAGGTGGTAAGTAACACAAATGCCGGATGCGACGCCAACGCGTCTTATCCGGCCTACGAATTGCGTACTCAGTAGGCCGGATAAGGCAAAGCCGCTATCCGGCATAAAGATCTGACTCACGGAGACGTTATGCAACAGTCTACCCCGTATCTCTCATTTCGCGGCATTGGCAAAACGTTCCCCGGCGTTAAAGCGCTCACGGATATCAGTTTCGACTGCTATGCCGGTCAGGTGCATGCGCTGATGGGCGAAAATGGCGCCGGGAAATCAACACTATTAAAAATTCTCAGCGGCAACTATGCGCCAACGACGGGATCTTTGGCGATCCGTGGACAAGAGGTTTCGTTTGCGGACACCAATGCCGCGCTGAACGCCGGTGTTGCCATTATTTACCAGGAGCTGCATCTCGTCCCGGAAATGACCGTTGCCGAGAATATTTATTTAGGGCAGATGCCGCACAAAGGCGGGATTGTGAACCGCTCGCTGCTGAACTATGAAGCGGGGCTTCAGCTCAAGCATCTGGGCATGGATATCGATCCCGATACGCCGTTGAAATACCTCTCCATTGGTCAATGGCAGATGGTGGAGATTGCGAAAGCGCTGGCGCGCAACGCCAAAATTATCGCGTTTGATGAACCGACCAGCTCCCTTTCAGCGCGCGAGATTGAGAATCTGTTTCGCGTCATCCGTGAGCTACGCAACGAAGGGCGCATCATCCTTTACGTTTCGCACCGTATGGAGGAGATCTTTGCCCTTAGCGATGCCATCACCGTGTTTAAAGATGGTCATTACGTCAAAACGTTCACGGATATGCAGCAGGTCGATCACGACGCGCTGGTGCAGGCGATGGTCGGACGCGACCTCGGTGATATTTATGGCTGGAAATCCAGACCTTATGGTGCAGAGCGCCTGCGTTTGCATGACGTCAAAGCCCCAGGCGTGCGTACCCCGATCAGTTTATCAGTGCGCAGTGGTGAAATTGTTGGATTGTTTGGACTGGTGGGCGCCGGACGTAGCGAATTAATGAAAGGTCTGTTTGGCGGCACGCGTATCACGGCAGGCCAGGTGTTTATCGATGAACAGCCTATTGATATCCGTAAACCGAGCCACGCCATTGAAGCGGGGATGATGCTGTGCCCGGAAGATCGCAAGGCTGAAGGGATCATTCCGGTCCATTCGGTACGTAACAACATCAACATCAGTGCCCGTCGTAAACATGTTCTGGGCGGATGCGTGATCAACAACGGCTGGGAAGAGACCAATGCTGATCATCATATTCGCTCACTCAATATTAAAACGCCGGGCGCGGAGCAACTGATTATGAACCTCTCCGGCGGTAATCAACAGAAGGCTATTCTCGGCCGTTGGTTATCGGAAGAGATGAAAGTGATTTTGCTGGACGAACCTACACGCGGTATTGATGTGGGCGCCAAGCATGAAATTTATAACGTGATTTATGCCCTCGCGGCGCGCGGCGTGGCCGTGCTGTTTGCTTCCAGCGATCTGCCTGAAGTGCTCGGTGTCGCCGACCGTATCGTGGTGATGAGAGAAGGCGAAATTGCCGGTGAGTTACTTCATGAACAGGCGGATGAGCGCCAGGCGTTAAGCCTTGCTATGCCAAAAGTTAGCCAGGCTGTAGCCTGAATAAGGAGAGAATGATGTCTTCCGTTTCAACATCGGGTTCAGGTGCTGCAAAGTCGGCGCTAAATCTTGGTCGCATTTGGGATCAATACGGGATGCTGGTCGTGTTCGCCGCGCTGTTCCTGGTTTGTTCCCTCTTTGTGCCTAACTTTGCCACTTTCATCAACATGAAGGGGCTGGGGCTGGCGGTATCGATGTCGGGTATGGTCGCGTGTGGGATGCTGTTTTGCCTGGCATCCGGTGACTTCGACCTGTCCGTTGCCTCCGTGATTGCCTGCGCCGGGGTCACTACAGCCGTGGTCATTAATATGACCGAAAGCCTGTGGATTGGCGTGGCTGCCGGGCTACTGCTCGGTATTCTATGTGGTCTGGTGAATGGGTTCGTGATTGCGCGGCTGAAAATTAACGCCCTGATCACGACCCTTGCGACGATGCAGATTGTGCGTGGTCTGGCCTACATTATTTCCGACGGTAAGGCGGTGGGGATTGAAGACGAGCGCTTCTTCACTCTCGGTTACGCCAACTGGTTTGGTCTGCCGGCACCTATCTGGATCACGGTCGTCTGTTTCATCGTTTTTGGCTTGCTGCTCAATAAAACCACGTTTGGGCGTAACACGCTGGCCATTGGGGGGAATGAAGAGGCGGCACGTCTGGCTGGGGTTCCGGTCGTTCGTACCAAAATTATTATCTTTATTCTGTCCGGGCTGGTATCCGCCATCGCCGGGATTATCCTCGCATCTCGTATGACCAGCGGCCAGCCAATGACCTCAATCGGCTATGAGCTGATCGTGATTTCCGCGTGCGTGTTAGGGGGCGTTTCGCTTAAAGGCGGCATCGGAAAAATCTCATATGTGGTAGCCGGGGTGTTGATTCTGGGAACGGTTGAGAATGCAATGAACCTGCTGAACATCTCTCCGTTCGCACAGTATGTCGTACGTGGTCTGATCCTGCTGGCGGCGGTGATCTTCGACCGTTACAAGCAAAAAGCGAAGCGTACTGTTTGATGATTTTAACCCCAACTTTTTAGTCTAGCTTTAGCTCATCGCCAGCCGCTACCCGGCTGGCGATTGTTTTTCCAAATGGCGAGCATGGTCACACTGTCTATACTTATATCCGTCATACATCATATATACGGCGCGATCCGCGCGGCGTACAGACCATGATGAGGAGGATAACCGGGTGACAGCATCACTGATCTTACCCCCTGAACAATCTGCAAGCTGTGCTTATTTTTTTGATCTCGATGGGACACTGGCTGAGATCAAACCTTATCCAGACCAGGTCGTTGTCCCTCAGACAATCCTGCAGTTATTACATCAGTTGGCGACGCATAATGCGGGTGCGCTGGCATTGATTTCAGGGCGCTCGATGGCTGAGCTTGACGCGCTTACCACTCCCTTTCGTTTTCCGCTCGCCGGAGTGCATGGGGCAGAGCGCCGTGACATCAATGGTCAAACTCATATAGTGCGCCTGGCTGCGGCAATAGAGCGCGAAGCAGGAGAGCTATTAAGTACCGCCTTGGCGACGATGCCGGGTACAACGCTTGAAGCAAAAGGGATGGCGTTCGCACTGCATTATCGCCAGGCCCCGGAACATGAAGCGGCGCTAATTAATCTGGCTGAGCGCATCACGCACAGATGGCCGCAGTTGGCTTTACAGCACGGAAAATGCGTTGTGGAGATAAAACCAAAGGGTACGAACAAAGGCGACGCAATTGCCGCATTTATGCAGGAAGCACCTTTTGCCGGACGGATCCCCGTTTTTTTTGGTGACGATCTGACGGACGAAACAGGATTTGGCGTGGTTAATCGCGCAGGGGGCATTTCCGTGAAGGTGGGGAATGGAGCGACGCAGGCGACATGGCGTCTGGATGGCGTGAGTGATGTCTGGCACTGGCTGGAACAAATTAACTCTTCGCAGCAAGAATCGAAAGCAACGAATAACAGAAGAGGTGGCTATGAGTCGTTTAGTCGTAGTATCTAATCGTATCGCCTCACCCGATGACAAAGGGAGCGCAGGTGGGCTTGCCGTCGGCGTGCTGGGCGCGTTGAAGGCTGCTGGTGGCCTGTGGTTTGGCTGGAGTGGCGACACGGGTAATGAGGACAAACCATTAAAAAAAGTCACGCGTGGCAATATTACCTGGGCTTCGTTTAATTTGAGTGAACAGGATTACGAAGAGTATTACTGCCAGTTTTCTAATGCGGTTTTATGGCCTGCATTTCATTATCGCCTCGATTTGGTGCAGTTTCAGCGTCCTGCATGGGAGGGCTATCAGCGGGTGAATGCCTTGCTGGTAGATAAACTGCTGCCGCTGCTCAGCGATGACGACATAATCTGGGTTCATGATTACCATCTGTTGCCGTTTGCCAGCGAGCTGCGTAAACGCGGCGTGAATAACCGTATCGGTTTTTTCCTGCATATCCCTTTTCCGACGCCGGAAATCTTTAATGCCTTACCCCCACATCAGACGCTACTTGAGCAGATGTGTGATTTTGATTTACTCGGTTTCCAGACCGAGAACGATCGTCAGGCTTTTCTGGATTGTCTGGCAGCCCAGACTCAGGTAACCACTCAGAGCGAGCAGCACCACCGCGCATGGGGAAAAGCGTTTCGTACCCAGGTCTATCCCATCGGTATTGAGCCGGATGAGATCGCCCGTCAGGCTTCCGGCCCTTTGCCGCCGAAGCTGGCGCAACTGAAAGCAGAACTTAAAAATGTGCAGAATATCTTCTCCGTTGAGCGTCTGGATTATTCTAAAGGTTTGCCGGAGCGCTTTCAGGCCTATGAGGCTCTGCTGGAACACTATCCGCAGCACCATGGTAAAATTCGCTACACCCAGATAGCGCCAACTTCGCGTGAAGAGGTGCAGGCCTACCAGGATATTCGGCACCAACTGGAGACTGAAGCGGGGAGGATTAACGGTAAATATGGGCAGTTGGGCTGGACGCCGCTCTATTATCTGAACCAGTACTTTGATCGTAAATTGCTGATGAAAATCTTCCGCTACTCTGATGTAGGGCTGGTGACGCCGCTGCGAGATGGTATGAACCTGGTTGCGAAAGAATTCGTGGCCGCGCAGGATCCTGCCAACCCCGGCGTGCTGGTGTTATCGCAATTTGCCGGGGCCGCGAATGAGCTAACTGCCGCGCTTATTGTTAATCCTTATGACCGCGACGAAGTGGCTGGCGCATTAAACCAGGCTCTGACGATGCCGCTTGCTGAGCGTATCTCCCGCCACGCTGAGATGCTCGAAACTATCATTAAAAACGATATCGACAACTGGCAGGCGAGGTTCATTTGCGATCTGGAAAAAGTTATCCAACGTCAGAGTAAACAGCCATTGCCAGACAACGTTTCTCCCTGCACTAAACTGGCGTAACGCTCAGAAAACGCAGGTCAATCTCCAGCCAGTGGAACCAGCAGAACATCCACGTGGCTGGCACCGATCACGCTTTTTGATGAGCAGGATGCGCGCGAAAAGAAGCTGTGGTTATGGTTGCCATAAATGACCAGATCGACCGCGTGTTTACGGCATACATCCAGAATATGTTCATTCAGTGCCCCATAGGTAATAAAGGTATGCTCAATGGGGTACTGTGCTTCTTTGCTGAGCTTGTCGATAAAATCCTGAGTCTCCTCTTGCATCACTTCACGCAGGTCCTCCAGCATAGGTGCTGCAAACTGATTATACAGTTCAGGGTCTGAGACCAGGGTTATCAGGCTAATACGAGCGTTGACAGGGCGAGCGATTGAAACCGCCTTGGCTAACAACTGCTGGCTTTCAGGGGTGGCGGCAACGGCCACAAGAATGTGTGTATAGCTCATAACTCGCTCCTTTTTTCAAGAATTATGAGAGGGTTTCTCAGCATTGCTCGGCTTACTCCATACTGCAACGTTTCCTTCCCGGATAGTGTGAATGTCATCATGCTTATTCATTAATTATTCTTATAAATAGAATAATTGCGTCATATAACTTGGAAATACGTTCAGCTTACTTAAGTAAAACTCACCGCTAATGAAAACAATGTGTTAATTAAAAATTAACATAAGTTAACATTTAACGGGTTATCACTACCCGGTATTAATTAATCACCCTTAATATTTAACTCATTGTTTATAAGGGATTTAATTAAAATAGTGTTTTACATTAAATATGTGATCAAGCTCGCTATTTCACAAGGTGATATTAACGTTTGTGAACAAAATACTATTCGCTTTTATTGCAAGAATATTCGTATGTCAGGAATTGAAATGGCGAACTTGAGATTAAAAAATAAGCAAAGTAAAAGCTGTGCTGATGGATTTATGTTAAGTGTTTAGCTGGTTTATGTGATCTATGTCACATATTCTTCAAATTCGCAGCATAGCTACGTTGTATGTGTAACGGGCGGCGGGTAGAGTTGCGTCGAATTAGGAAAAATCTTAGACATTTGTAAGAATTGATGTGAGCTTGTAAGGGGCGCGGCTTTCTGAAAAGGGAATGTTTAGACAACGCGTAAGTGCCGTCACGCTGCTATGTATTTGACCTTTTGCTTTTTTTTACCGGGCCTTCCCGGCGACATCACGGGGTGCGGTTTCACCGCATGAAAACAATGTTGGTTATTATGGATGCAAATAATGCATACATCCGAGTTGCTGAAACACATCTATGACATCAATTTGTCATATTTATTGCTTGCACAGCGTTTGATCGTTCAGGACAAAGCATCTGCGATGTTTCGCCTTGGTATCAGCGAAGAAATGGCGGACACGTTGGCAACATTAACACTTCCACAAATGGTCAAACTGGCTGAAACAAACCAACTGGTCTGTCATTTCCGTTTCGACGATCACCAGACCGTTACTCGCCTGACGCAAGACTCCCGCGTTGACGATCTTCAGCAAATTCATACCGGTATCATGCTTTCAACGCGACTGTTAAGCGACATCGATGAAGCAGCGCGCAAGAAAAGGGCTTGATGATGAGCGAAAAAAGCATTGTTCAGGAAGCGCGTGATATCCAGCTAGCGATGGAATTAATCACATTGGGCGCCCGTTTGCAAATGCTGGAAAGCGAAACGCAATTAAGCCGTGGCCGACTTATCAAGCTGTATAAAGAATTACGCGGCAGCCCTCCGCCAAAAGGGATGCTGCCTTTCTCCACCGACTGGTTTATGACGTGGGAACAAAACATTCATGCTTCGATGTTTTGCAACGCATGGCAATTCCTGCTCAAAACTGGTTTGTGCAGCGGCGTGGATGCCGTGATCAAAGCGTATCGTTTATACCTTGAGCAGTGCCCGCAGCCAGAAGAAGGGCCACTGCTGGCGTTAACTCGCGCATGGACGTTGGTGCGTTTTGTCGACAGCGGATTGCTGGAGTTGTCCCGATGCAATTGCTGCGGTGGGAATTTTATTACCCACGCTCACCAACCTGCAGGCAGCTTTGCCTGCAGTTTATGCCAACCGCCATCACGCGCCGTAAAAAGACGTAAACTTTCCCAGAATGCTGCCGATATTATTCCACAACTGCTGGATGAACAGATCGAACAGGCTGTTTAACTGATACGGTGTGGACAAACACTCCAGCAGCGGTAAGCAATTACCGCTGCTTTTTTTTGTCCTGACCTTGAGTTAACTGCCCGACTGCGCATCCTGTCATAGTCAATTGCGAAAGGATGATGTCGTGCTTATCTTATTAGGTTACCTGGTTGTTATTGGTACAGTTTTCGGCGGTTACATGATGACCGGCGGACACCTTGGGGCACTCTATCAACCGGCTGAGCTGGTGATTATCGGTGGCGCGGGTATTGGGGCATTCATCGTCGGCAATAACGGGAAAGCCATTAAGGGGACGATGAAAGCCATCCCGATGCTTTTTCGTCGTTCAAAATACACCAAAGCGATGTATATGGATCTGCTGGCGCTGTTGTATCGCCTGATGGCCAAGTCACGTCAGCAGGGCATGTTCTCGCTTGAACGCGATATCGAAAACCCCAAAGAGAGTGAAATTTTCGCCAGCTATCCGCGCATTCTTGCTGATGCCGTGATGCTTGATTTCATTGTCGATTATCTGCGTCTGATCATCAGCGGCAACATGAACACGTTTGAAATTGAAGCGCTGATGGATGAAGAGATTGAGACGCACGAAAGTGAGGCCGAAGTCCCGGCCAACAGTCTGGCGATGGTGGGGGATTCATTACCGGCGTTCGGGATCGTGGCGGCGGTCATGGGGGTTGTCCATGCGCTGGCTTCTGCCGATCGTCCGGCGGCTGAACTGGGTTCGCTGATTGCACATGCCATGGTAGGGACATTCCTCGGTATTTTACTGGCCTATGGATTTATTTCTCCGCTTGCCAGCGTTCTGCGCCAGAAAAGCGCTGAAACCACCAAAATGATGCAGTGTGTGAAGATAACTCTGCTCTCCAATCTGAATGGTTACGCGCCGCCAATTGCCGTCGAATTTGGTCGTAAGACTCTGTATTCCAGCGAACGTCCATCGTTTATCGAACTGGAAGAGCATGTTCGTGCGGTGAGAAATCCAACTGCGCAGCAGACGACCGAGGACGCATGAAAAATCAGGCCCATCCCATTATCGTTGTAAAGCGACGCAAGCATAAAGGTCACGGTGGTGGGGCGCATGGTTCGTGGAAAATCGCCTACGCCGATTTTATGACCGCGATGATGGCCTTCTTTCTGGTGATGTGGCTCATTTCCATCTCTAGCCCTAAAGAATTGATCCAGATTGCCGAATATTTCCGTACGCCGCTGGCTACTGCGGTAACCGGGGGAAATCGTATTTCGAATAGCCAAAGTCCCATTCCAGGCGGCGGGGATGATTACACCCAGCAGCAGGGAGAGGTGAACAAGCAGCCGAATATCGATGATCTGAGAAAACGCATGGAACAAAGCCGCTTGAGCAAACTTCGCGGCGATCTCGATCAGTTGATTGAATCTGACCCCAAACTGCGTGCGCTGCGCCCGCATTTGAAAATTGATTTAGTTCAGGAAGGGCTGCGGATACAGATTATCGACAGTCAGAATCGCCCGATGTTTAAAACCGGTAGCGCTGAGGTGGAACCGTATATGCGCGATATCCTGCGAGCCATAGCGCCAGTGCTTAACGGCATTCCTAATCGAATCAGCCTTTCCGGCCATACGGATGATTACCCTTACGCCAATGGTGAAAAAGGGTATAGCAACTGGGAGTTGTCCGCCGATCGCGCTAACGCGTCGCGTCGCGAACTGGTTAGCGGCGGTCTGGATGATGGAAAAGTATTACGTGTGGTAGGTATGGCCGCCACGATGCGTCTGAGCGATCGCGGTCCTGAAGACGCTATCAACCGCCGTATTAGCCTGCTGGTTCTCAATAAGCAGGCGGAAGAGGCCATTTTGCATGAAAACGCTGAAAGCCAGAATGAGCCGGTAAGTGTCTTACAACAGCCAGCGGAACTCCCGCCGGCAAGCGTTCCCATATCGCCACCAGCCAATCCGAGGTGATAGCGTGAGCATGGATATAAGCGATTTTTATCAAACATTTTTTGATGAAGCTGACGAACTGTTGGCTGACATGGAGCAACACCTGCTTGATTTGGTTCCTGAAGCCCCGGATTCCGAACAGCTGAATGCAATTTTTCGTGCTGCGCACTCGATAAAAGGCGGGGCGGGCACCTTCGGCTTTACCATTTTGCAGGAAACGACCCATCTGATGGAAAACCTGCTGGATGAAGCGCGGCGTGGCGAGATGCAGCTCAATGCCGACATTATCAACCTGTTTTTGGAAACGAAAGATATTATGCAGGAACAGCTCGACGCCTATAAAAACTCAGAGGAGCCGGATGCCGCCAGCTTTGAGTACATTTGTAATGCGTTACGACAGTTAGCGCTCGAAGCGAAAGGTGAAACCGCACCGGCAGTCGTCAACACCGCAAAACTGAGCGTTGTTGACAGCGCTGCAATGCAGGAAGAGGCGGTTGCACAGCCTGAGTCTGCAAGTGAAGAGAGCAAGAAACGCATTATTCTCACGCGCCTGAAAGCCAATGAAGTGGATTTACTGGAAGAGGAGCTGGGGAATCTGGCGACCTTAACCGATGTGGTGAAAGGGAGCGACACGTTGTCAGCAACGCTTGATGGCAACCTCGCAGAAGATGACATCATCGCGGTGCTGTGCTTTGTGATTGAAGCTGATCAGATTGAATTCGAAACCGTCAGCGCAGCGCCGGTAGCCGTTGAAACTGAAGCTGAAGCAGAAGCTGAAACGGTAGCCGTTGTCGCGAAGCCGCAGCCGGTTGCCGTTGCGCCAGCGGCAAAAGCCGCCGCCAGTGAAGCGCCAAACGGACGCGCGGAACGCGACAAACCCGCCCGCGCCAGCGAGTCGACCAGTATCCGCGTAGCGGTTGAGAAGGTCGATCAGCTCATTAACCTGGTCGGTGAGTTGGTCATCACCCAGTCTATGTTGGCACAACGTTCTAACGAACTGGATCCCGTCAATCATGGCGATCTCATCACCAGTATGGGTCAGTTACAACGTAACGCCCGCGACTTGCAAGAGTCGGTGATGTCGATTCGTATGATGCCCATGGAGTATGTGTTCAGCCGTTTTCCGCGTCTGGTGCGTGACCTGGCCGGTAAGCTGGGTAAACAGGTCGAACTGACACAGGTGGGAAGCTCAACCGAACTCGACAAGAGCCTGATTGAACGCATCATCGATCCGTTGACGCACCTGGTGCGTAACAGCCTCGATCACGGTATTGAACTGCCGGAAAAACGCCTTGAAGCCGGGAAAAGCCCAATCGGTAATCTGACGCTTTCCGCGGAGCACCAGGGCGGGAATATCTGTATTGAAGTCACCGATGATGGCGCCGGTCTGAACCGTGAACGAATCCTCGCCAAAGCTATCTCCCAGGGGATGCCGATCCACGAAAACATGAGCGATGACGAAGTCGGTATGCTGATCTTCGCCCCGGGCTTCTCGACCGCTGAACAGGTGACGGATGTCTCTGGCCGCGGCGTGGGTATGGATGTGGTGAAGCGAAATATCCAGGAGATGGGGGGCCATGTTGAGATCCAGTCCAAACAGGGACAGGGGACGACTATCCGAATTCTGCTGCCGCTGACGCTGGCGATCCTCGACGGCATGTCCGTGCGCGTGGCCGACGAAGTCTTTATTCTGCCGCTGAATGCCGTTATGGAATCACTGCAACCGCGCGAAGAAGATCTCCATCCGCTGGCCGGAGGAGAGCGCGTGCTGGAAGTGCGTGGCGAATATTTACCGCTGGTTGAGCTGTGGAAAGTCTTTGAAGTTGAAGGCGCAAAAACCGAAGCGACTCAAGGTATTGTGGTGATTTTGCAAAGTGCAGGGCGTCGTTACGCGCTGCTGGTCGATCAGTTAATTGGTCAACACCAGGTGGTCGTCAAAAACCTGGAAAGCAACTACCGCAAAGTGCCAGGTATTTCTGCAGCAACGATCCTCGGCGACGGCAGCGTCGCGCTGATTGTCGATGTCTCTGCATTGCAGGGATTAAACCGCGAACAACGTGTGGCGATCACAGCCGCCTGATTGAGTGAGAAGGGAATAATATGACCGGTATGAGTAATGTAACTAAACTGGCCGGCGAACCGTCAGGTCAGGAATTCCTCGTGTTTACGCTGGGGGATGAAGAGTACGGTATCGATATCCTGAAAGTGCAGGAAATCCGTGGGTACGATCAGGTGACGCGTATTGCTAACACGCCTGCGTTTATCAAAGGTGTCACCAATCTGCGCGGTGTGATTGTGCCGATTGTTGACCTGCGCGTGAAGTTTAGCCAGAGCGATGTGGATTACAACGAAAACACCGTGGTGATTGTGCTGAATCTGGGCCAGCGGGTGGTCGGGATTGTGGTCGATGGCGTCTCGGATGTGCTGTCGCTGACAACGGATCAAATCCGTCCGGCACCGGAATTTGCCGTAACGCTGTCGACGGAATACCTGACGGGACTGGGGGCGCTGGGTGACCGGATGCTGATTCTGGTTAACATTGAGAAGCTGCTCAATAGCGAAGAAATGGCGCTGCTGGATATTGCCGCCAGCCACGTCGCGTAACCGCTATACCGTATCCGGCCTACAATGATTGCGGTTGTAGGCCGGATACGCGTAGCGCATCCGGCAGATTTCCCTTTACGCTTCCCGCTCAACCAGCTCCGGTTCTTCTTCCAGTAAACCCTCATCTTGTGCCAGCATCGCCGTTGCAATCCCGTTACCTAATACGTTGATTGCTGAACGTCCCATATCCAGGAAGTGGTCAATACCCATCAGTAACAGAATCCCGGCAACCGGAATATTAAAGCTCGGAATGGTTGCTGCCAGCACCACCAGCGCAGAACGCGGCACGCCGGCAATCCCTTTTGACGCCAGCATCAGCGTCAGCATCAGGACGGTGATTTCTGCAAAGGAGAGGTGAATGTTATAGGCCTGCGCGATAAACATCGAGGCAAATGAACAGTAAACCATCGAGCCGACCAGGTTAAATGAATAACCGATAGGCAATACAAATGACACGATGTTAGGCGAGCAACCAAATTTGGTTAATTGCTCCAGCGTTTTTGGATAGGCGGCTTCCGAGCTGCTGGTAGTAAATGCGACCAGAACCGGATCTTTCAGCATGCTTACCAGACGAAAAACCTCTTTTTTCAGCATGACATAACCGACCGCCAGCAGAACCAGGCAGGTCAGCAAAATAGCCACATAGTAGCCGCCGATGAACGACGCATAGTTAAGCAGGATCCCCAGACCCTGGGTGGAGATAACGGAGGAAATGGCGGCGAAAATGGCCAGCGGCGCAACGTACATCACGTAGCCAGTCACCTTAAGCATAATGTGGGAGACCACATCCAGCGCGGCAACCAGCGGGGCATTGAACTTCTCACCAAGGGATGCGCCACCAATACCGAAGAACATCGAGAACACCACAATTTGCAGGATCTCATTGTTGGCCATCGCCTCGGCTATGCTGGTTGGGATGGTGTGAGTCAGGAAACCTTTCAGGCTCATGCCGCTCACGGCCAGGCCGGTATCAGTGGCTTCCAGCGGGATCGCCAGGTTCAGCCCGCTGCCGGGTTGCTCAAGAGAAACCACAAACAGACCGACCAGAATAGACAGTATGGAAGAGCTGATAAACCAGATCATCGCTTTGCCGCCTACGCGCCCGATGGTGGACGTTTCCCCCAGGCGCATAATACCGACGGTCAGGGTGCTGAATACTAAAGGTGCGATCACCATTTTAATCAGGCGCAAAAAGATGTCGGTGAGAAGCGTAATATTATCGGCCCAGGCGGACACTACGCCGGGGGCGGCATAAGAGTGGATCACCGCCCCTGACAGGATCCCCGCCAACATGAAGATCACGATAAACAACGTGAGTTTGTTTGCATTTGCCACTAAAAAGCCCTCAGTAAGGATTTAACATTTATTGTTCGGTTACTCATTTTTTATATTTATTAATTGGTAACTAAGTATTCATCATATAAATTGAATTAAAGCGCCAGCTGATACAACTTTTTTTAATTTTTTATCCATTTTGTTGTGGTGCAGAGGATATGTATTTGTGATCTTGGTCACGAAATAATGACTATTTCATCCAATATGACCGCGCCCACAGATAAATTTGAATGTTATTCACATGATAATTGTGACGTTTTTATGTGAATGATTTGTGGTTGCCGTACACCCGTCTTCCCCTCCTTCCGCGAGGCTTCACGTCCCTTCAGGATTTCCTTTTCGCAAACGTAAAGTTATCTCAGCGACTGCCGATAACGTTGATAACTCGTTTTCAGGAAGGTGCCTTATGTTTAACCGTATCCGCGTTGTCACAATGCTGATGATGGTGCTGGGGGTTTTCGCACTGCTACAGCTTGTTTCCGGTGGTCTGTTGTTTTCTTCATTGCAGCAGAATCAGCAAAGTTTTGTTATTTCTAACGATCTTCGACAGCAGCAAAGTGAACTCACCTCAACATGGGATCTGATGCTGCAAACACGTATCAATTTAAGCCGCTCTTCTGCACGCATGATGATGGACGCGTCCAACCAGCAAAGCAGCGCGAAAAACGATCTGCTGAAGAATGCGAAAGCATCGTTGGCGCAGGCCGAAACACATTACGCAAAATTTAAAAACATCACACCGTTACCCGAGATGGCAGAAGCCAGCGGCAACGTTGAGGAGAAATATCAGCAGTACCATGCGGCCTTAACCGAACTGGTTCAGTTTCTGGAGAACGGCAATATGGACGCCTATTTCGCGCAACCGACTCAGGGAATGCAAAACGCGCTCGGTGAGGCGCTGGGCAAGTACGCCAGCGTTAGCGAAAAGCTTTACGCTCAGGCATTCGATAAAAGTGCGCGGGATTACCACTTCGCCCAATGGCAGCTTGGCGTGCTGGCCGTAGTGCTGGTGCTGATTCTGGTGGTGGTGTGGTACGGCATCCGCCATACCCTGCTTAATCCTCTGTCTCGCGTCATTGCCCATATTCGGGAAATCGCCAGCGGTAACCTGACCGCGACCCTGGCCGTCAGCGGTCGTAATGAAATCGGCGAGCTGGCCAGTACGGTTGATCATATGCAGCGCTCGCTGACGGAAACCGTCACCCTGGTACGTGAAGGTTCTGATGCGATTTATTCCGGGACCAGCGAAATTGCCAGCGGGAACACCGACCTGTCATCTCGTACTGAACAGCAGGCCTCTGCGCTGGAAGAGACCGCAGCCAGCATGGAACAGTTGACCGCAACCGTGAAGCAAAATGCGGACAACGCGCGTCAGGCCTCGCAACTGGCGAAAAGCGCCTCCGATACCGCACAGCATGGCGGCAAAGTGGTTGATAGCGTGGTGAACACCATGCACGAAATCGCCGATAGCTCGAAGAAAATCGCCGACATCATCAGCGTTATTGATGGTATTGCTTTCCAGACCAACATTCTCGCACTGAACGCGGCGGTTGAAGCGGCGCGTGCCGGTGAACAAGGCCGTGGCTTTGCAGTGGTGGCGGGCGAAGTGCGTAATCTGGCAAGTCGCAGTGCGCAGGCAGCGAAAGAGATCAAAGCGTTGATTGAGGATTCTGTTTCCCGAGTGGATACCGGGTCCGTATTGGTAGAAAGCGCAGGCGAAACGATGAACGACATCGTAAATGCCGTAACGCGGGTGACCGACATTATGGGCGAGATTGCCTCGGCCTCCGACGAGCAAAGCCGGGGGATTGATCAGGTGGCGCTCGCGGTATCCGAGATGGATCGCGTTACGCAGCAGAACGCCTCGTTGGTACAGGAATCGGCTGCCGCTGCCGCTGCTCTTGAAGAACAGGCCAGCCGCCTGACGCAGTCTGTGTCGACTTTCCGCCTTGCGTCACGTCCGGCGTCGGCTAAGCCGCGCGATACACGATTACCTGCAACGGCGGCCGCATCCTATCCGCGCCAGAACAATGAACAAGATACGAATTGGGAAACATTTTGACTGATAGTTAAACCGCGGCCAGTGCCGCCCAATGGGAGCGTTGATGTTTAATCGTATTCGAATTTCGACCACGCTGTTTTTGATTTTAATCCTCTGCGGTGTTTTGCAGATTGGCAGTAATGGCTTGTCCTTCTGGGCATTTCGGGACGGTTTTCAGAACCTGAATCAGGTCGAACGAAGTAATCAGCAACGCGCTGCGCTGGCCCAAACCCGCGCTGTGTTATTACAGGCCAGTACGGCCCTTAATAAGGCAGGGACGCTGACCGCCCTGAGCTATCCGCCAGAGGATATCAACACGCTGATGACCCTCGCACGTGATAGCCTGGCGCAGTCTGAATTGATGTTTAAACGCTTTATGGCGACATCGGATACGACGGCACAAGGAAAGGCGCTGTTTGGCGCAACGGAGAAAACTTTCAGCCAATGGCACAGCGCTCTTGCGCATCAGGCCACCTGGCTTGAAAACAATCAGTTGTCAGATTTTCTGACCGCGCCGGTGCAGGCTGCTCAGGATGCTTTTGATGCAAATGTGAATGCGTGGCAGAGCAACATCGATCGCGTGTTGCAAACGGCAGGAGAGCAGAGCCAGCGAAATTACCATATGTCGGGGGTGATTTTCGCCACCATGGTGGTACTGGCGGCACTGCTCACCAGCGGTGCGCTGTACTGGTCGCGCAAGATGATTGTCCAGCCGCTGGCGATAGTGGGCAGTCATTTCGACAGCATTGCCGCGGGTAATCTGGCCCGGCCGGTAGCGGTTTATGGGCGCAATGAGATATCAGCCATTTTTGCCAGTCTGAAGAAGATGCAGCAGGCACTGCGTGAAACGGTAAGCGAAGTACGCCAGGGCAGCTCAGCCATGCATAGCAGCATTTCAGAAATCGCGATGGGTAATAACGATTTGTCTTCGCGCACTGAACAGCAGGCGGCCGCGCTGGCGCAAACGGCAGCCAGCATGGAACAACTGACCGCCACCGTAGGACAGAATGCGGATAACGCGCGCCAGGCGTCAGGAATTGCCAAAAGTGCGGCAGATACAGCGCATAAAGGCGGCGAACAGACGTCCCGGGTCGCCAGCACCATGCATGAGATTTCCGCGAGCTCGCAGAAAATTGGCGACATCATCGGCGTGATTGACAGCATTGCCTTTCAGACCAACATCCTCGCGCTGAATGCCGCGGTTGAGGCCGCTCGCGCGGGTGAGCAGGGGCGTGGTTTTGCCGTGGTTGCGGGCGAAGTGCGCAATCTGGCAAGCCGTAGCGCACAGGCGGCGAAAGAAATTAAGGGGCTCATTGAGGAGTCTGTCACCCGAGTGCATCAGGGCTCGCAGTTGGTTGATATGGCAGCGCGTACCATGACGGAAATTGTCAGCTCGGTTACCCGGGTTAACGACATCATGGGCGAGATTGCTTCTGCTTCTGATGAACAGCGCAGAGGCATCGAGCAGGTGGCGCAGGCCGTCAGCCAGATGGACTCTGTGACGCAGCAAAACGCCGGGCTGGTGGAAGAAGCCGCATCCGCCACCGGACAACTTGCCATGCAGGCCGATAATCTTTCTGCTTGTGTCGCATTTTTTAAGCTTGAAGAGCAAACCGTAGCAAAACAAGAATTGGCGCAGCCGCAGGTTGTGCCCGTTGTATCCTGAATGTGATTGAGAAGGCGCTATGACATCATCTCTGCCCCCTGGGCAAACGTCATTATTGTTACAGATGACACAGCGCCTCGCGCTGTCTGACGCGCATTTTCGTCGGATATGTCAATTAATCTACCAGCGTGCGGGGATCGTACTGGCCGACCATAAGCGGGACATGGTTTATAACCGCCTGGTCCGCCGTCTGCGAACCCTGGGACTGGATGACTTTGGTCGCTATCTCAGCATGCTGGAAGCTAACCAGAACAGTGCTGAGTGGCAGGCTTTTATTAACTCCCTGACTACCAATCTGACCGCGTTTTTTCGCGAAGGGCATCATTTTCCAGTGCTGTCAGATCATGCTCGTCGGCGCAGCGGTGAATACCGTGTCTGGAGCGCGGCGGCGTCAACCGGAGAAGAGCCGTACAGCATTGCGATTACGCTCGCCGATACCTTAGGTATGGCTCCGGGCCGCTGGCGTGTTTTTGCCAGCGACATTGATACCGAAGTGCTGGAAAAAGCCAGAAGCGGCATCTACCGCCTTGATGAGCTAAAGACGCTGTCACCGCAGCAGCTACAGCGTTATTTCATGCGTGGCACCGGACCGCATGAAGGACTGGTACGCGTTCGGCAGGAACTGGCGGGGCATGTTGAATTTTCCAGCGTGAATTTACTGGATAAGCAGTACAACGTGCCAGGCCCCTTCGATGCCATATTTTGCCGTAACGTGATGATCTATTTTGATAAAACGACGCAGCAGGACATTTTGCACCGTTTTGTTCCACTTCTTAAACCAGATGGGCTGCTGTTTGCAGGTCATTCAGAAAACTTTAGCAACCTCGTGCGCGAGTTTAGCTTGCGTGGACAGACGGTGTATGCGCATGCGCCAGGTAAGGATAAAGCATGAGTAAAATCAGGGTTTTATCGGTTGATGATTCTGCACTGATGCGTCAAATCATGACCGAAATTATTAACAGCCACAGTGATATGGAAATGGTGGCGACGGCGCCGGATCCGTTGGTTGCCCGGGATTTAATCAAAAAATTCAATCCCGACGTCCTGACGCTGGATGTGGAAATGCCGCGCATGGACGGCCTCGACTTTCTTGAGAAGCTGATGCGTCTGCGTCCGATGCCAGTGGTTATGGTCTCTTCGCTGACCGGTAAAGGGTCTGAGGTCACGCTGCGGGCGCTGGAGTTGGGGGCGATTGATTTTGTCACCAAACCACAGTTGGGGATCCGTGAAGGGATGTTGGCCTACAGCGAAATGATCGCTGAGAAGATCCGCACCGCGTCGCGGGCAAAACTGGCGGCCCACAAACCCATGACGGCACAGGTGACCTTGAAAGCGGGGCCGTTACTCAGTTCTGAAAAACTGCTGGCGATTGGCGCCTCAACCGGAGGAACAGAGGCAATTCGCCATGTACTCCAGCCATTGCCGCTTTCAAGTCCCGGTATTCTTATTACCCAGCATATGCCGCCAGGATTTACCCGCTCATTCGCCGAGCGTCTGAACAAACTGTGTCAGATCACCGTGAAAGAGGCTGAGGACGGGGAGCGCGTGCTTCCAGGGCATGCGTATATCGCCCCTGGTGACAAGCATATGGAACTGGCGCGCAGCGGGGCGAACTACCAGATCAAAATTCATGATGGTCCACCGGTTAACCGGCATCGACCTTCAGTGGATGTGCTGTTCCATTCGGTGGCAAAACATGCGGGGCGTAATGCCGTGGGAGTGATCCTGACGGGTATGGGCAACGATGGCGCCGCCGGAATGTTAGCGATGAACCAGGCGGGTGCCTGGACCATTGCGCAAAACGAAGCAAGTTGTGTGGTGTTCGGCATGCCGCGCGAGGCCATCAATATGGGTGGCGTAAGCGAAGTGGTCGATCTTAGCCAGGTAAGCCAGCAAATGCTGGCGAAAATCAGTGCCGGACAGGCAATACGTATTTGAATCAGGAGTTTATTTTTTATGGCGGATAAAGAGCTTAAGTTTTTGGTTGTGGATGACTTTTCCACCATGCGTCGCATCGTGCGTAACCTGCTCAAAGAACTGGGTTTCAACAATGTTGAAGAGGCCGAAGACGGCGTGGACGCGCTGAATAAGCTGCAGGCTGGGGGATTTGGTTTTGTCATTTCCGACTGGAATATGCCGAACATGGATGGCCTGGAACTGCTGAAAACCATTCGTGCTGATGGCGGAATGTCCGCCCTGCCGGTGCTGATGGTTACGGCAGAAGCGAAGAAAGAGAATATCATTGCGGCGGCACAGGCTGGCGCCAGTGGTTATGTCGTGAAACCGTTCACGGCGGCGACGCTAGAAGAGAAACTCAATAAAATCTTTGAGAAACTGGGCATGTGAGGGTGTGATAATGATGATGCAACCACAAATTAAACCTGCTGACGAACATTCAGCCGGGGACATCATCGCGCGCATCGGCAGTTTGACCCGAATGCTGCGCGACAGCCTGCGTGAACTGGGGCTGGATCAGGCTATTGCCGAAGCGGCAGAAGCGATTCCCGATGCCCGCGATCGTCTCGATTACGTTGTGCAGATGACCGCACAGGCGGCAGAGCGCGCGCTGAACAGTGTGGAAGCTTCGCAGCCGCACCAGGACGCGATGGAAAAAGGGGCCAAAGACCTGACCAAACGCTGGGATGAATGGTTCGAAAATCCGATCGAGCTGTCTGACGCCCGTGAACTGGTCACCGATACCCGCCAGTTCCTGGGTGATGTGCCAGGGCATACCAGCTTTACTAACGCTCAACTGCTGGACATCATGATGGCGCAGGATTTCCAGGACCTCACCGGTCAGGTCATCAAGCGCATGATGGATGTTATCCAGGAGATTGAACGTCAGTTGCTGATGGTTCTGCTGGAAAACATTCCAGAGCAGGGCGCTCGTCCAAAACGTGAAAACGAAAGCTTGCTTAACGGCCCGCAGGTTGACACCTCAAAAGCCGGCGTGGTGGCAAGTCAGGATCAGGTTGACGACCTGCTGGATAGCCTCGGGTTCTGATCCGTAGCGTTTTTATTTGCTGGCCCGGCAGGCGCTCGCCGCCAGGCATTCTAACCGATAACGGCTTGCGCGTTATCCGGCCTACAGATACCTATCGTTCTCTTTACTTACTATCCATTTTTACGGTGATGTTGCCAGAACGGGTTCGAACGCTGCATACCGAGCGCTGCGCTTTTGTGGATCCCGCAGGGTTATTGGGCCGCCAGTCGGGACAATGTGCCCTGCACTATGATTCGTACCCGGTTGAATGCCTGGATGAAGTGGGTTCATCTGCACGGCGTATATCCTCTTTTTTATGCCATAACTTGGCGGTTATTTGCCGAAATGATGCTGAGGTCACAGCGGGTTACGCCTGAGTGACAGTGCGATATATAGACTTGTCATAATAATTGCAGTTAAATGGTTATCAGTGCAAGGCAATATATTATGTCAGTAGGTTATTTATCGATATCCCGAGTGTTTTTACTCGAATAGCGGCGGGGGAGATATGCGAATTTTACGTGAGAATGATTTTTTTCATTCAGAGCAACATGCGTTTTGTCTTTTTTCGATGAATAACCAATTAATGGAAGGTGTGCACGGGCATGATTTTGATGAACTGGTGATTGTCCGTAGCGGTAGCGGGTTTCATATTATTAATGACTTGGTTCGTTTTATCTGCCAGGGTGACTTTTTTTTAGTGACCGCTAACGATACCCATAGTTATGTTTCAACTAATAATCTGTCGGTTATTAATATATTAATTCGTCGCCCGCGCAGTTTTCATTTTTTACAGCACATTGATAATTTGCTCGATTGTATAAAAGAAAAACTTCTACAGCCTACCGCGCTGGCGTTAACTCAGGGAGCGCTGGCGCGTATTGAGGTATTGAGCCAGGAGATAATCTCACGTAACGAGAGTAACTATGATGTGCTCTATTTTTCATTGTGTGAAGTCGCTTTGCTGAACATCATCAACACGCTTTGCCAGTGCGACCGCCAGACCGAGGCGCTTAGCCCTGATGAGCGAGGGCGAGCCAACCTGATCCGTATGCTCAAGACCAGTAGCTTGCGTCATTTGGACTGGAATGTGTTGAGTGATGATAACGGTGTCGCCAGGCGCACGATGTATCGCTTAATTAAGCGAGTGACCGGTTATACTCCGGTTAAATTCCAGATGTTGTATCGTGTATTAAAAGCTCAAGAATTACTGCGCACTACGGATAAAACCATCAGTGAAATTGCGGCACGTTGTGGTTTTATGAATGCGATCAGGTTGACTGAATCGTATCGACGGTATTTTCATTATCCTCCAAGTCATGAACGTGAACTTCATTCACGAGTTTTAATAGCGATTTAATTGTTAGGTTAATAACAATAAAAAATTATTACTACCATCCATCGTGACGGGGGTAGGCCATACGCTTATTTCTCGCCTTACTATCTGTAAATTTAAGGGAATCGTTATGTCAAAAAATAAAACACCTAACCCCTGGTATATTGGGGTGGTGTCTGGAATGGCATCATATATTGATTCGGCGGCTATTGTTTCCAGTGGTACAGCCTTAGTCATTTATCAAAAAACAATGGGTATTACTGCACTACAAATTGGCATTTTATCTGGATTATTAACGCTGAGTATTGCCGCTGGGGCTTTTGGTGGCGGTCGTCTTGGAGACCGTATTGGTCGTCGTAATGTTTTTATTATTACGATGGCGATGATTTTTATCGGCACGCTGGCGCTGGCCTTTGGTTTGAACTTCCCGTTCCTGGTGCTGGGCACACTCTTGGTGGGGCTGGCGACAGGGGCTGATTTACCCGTCTCTCTGGCGACTATCTCCGAAGCGGCGAACGATGAAAACCGCGGCAAGATTATCGGCTTGTCCAATTTACTCTGGCTGGTGGGAATTGGCGCCACGATGGGGATCTCCGCTATCGTCGGCGACTGGGGGCTGATTGGCGCGCAAATCATGTATATGCACGTTGGGCTGGTGGCGGTTGTGCTGATGATCCTGCGTTGGTCTATCCCAGAGTCGCCGCTGTGGTTGGCGGCAAAGGATGAACTGCGTCGTGGCATCGCCACCGTGCGGGCGCAGAAAACCGGCTGGCGCGATCTGCTCGAAGGCAAATACCTGTGGCCGTTTATCTCGCTGTGTATCTTTTATACCTTCACCAATCTGGCGGCCAATACCGGCGGGCAGTTTGGGGCTTATGTAGCGGTAAATGTGGTGGGCATTTCGGTCAGCACGCACTCGCTGTGGGGGCTGTTGATTCTGCCAGTGAGCGTGGCGTCTGGGTTGATGTTTATGCGCGTCGTTGATACCTCAAAACGGGTTCCATTCTTTATTTTTGGCGCGGTGATGATGTCCGGTGGTTATTTCGTGCCGGTACTGTTTAATTTCTCGCCACTCTCCTGGTTCTGCTGCCTGCTGTTTACCAATATCGGCACAGGATTTGCCTTCGAAGGCATCATGAAAGTGTGGGCGCAAGAGTCATTCCCCACCATGCTACGCGCCACCGCGCAAGGGGGGATTGTCGGTGTCGCCCGTCTGACCTGCGGCTTGTTGGCGTTCGTCACTCCTGTGCTGTTGAGCGCGGGGCCGGTGGTTCTTTATTGCCTGCTGACGGCGATTGTGGCGATAGGCATGGTTATCGGCTGGCTGTGCTTCCACGGCAAGCAACGTAATGAATTTAATGCAGAAACAGAAATGGTGGCGACGCCTGATAACGGACAGGCGTCGCACGATACTTTGCGGGCCAAAGCCTGAATATGAGCCACTGAGGGAAAAATTATGTTGGCAGTAGAAAAGATTACGCTCAACTATGAAACCACGCTGACGGGCTGCGAAACGTTGCCGGTTTTCGGCTGGATAATCACCAGCACCTTGCGCGATGTACAGCAGCGTAGCTGGCGTTTGCAGCTGTCGGCGCAAGAAGATTTTGCCCAATGCCTGTTTGACAGCGGCGAAATGCACGATGACCGCTCCAGTAATATCGAATTGCCCGACGTCGCCTGCCAGCACTCGACGCGCTATTTTGTGCGGGTGCATATTACCGACAACCACGGTGAAGAGAGCGGCTGGAGCCCGGCGGCAACGTTTATTACTGGCCTGCCAGCGCGAGCGTGGCAAGGGGTGTTTATCTCGGCTGAAACGCCGCAGGATAAAGACAACTCAAAAGGCACATTGTTGCGCCATGCGTTCAGTTTGCCCGACGGTGATGACATTGTTTCGGCGGTGGTACATGCCAGCGCGCTGGGGCTGTATCAACTGTGGATCAACGGCGAAAAAGTCGGGCGTGATGAGTTATCGCCCGGCTGGACGAGCTACCACCACCATCTGTTGTATCAAACCAGGGATGTGACCGAGCACCTGCGAGAAGGCGAAAACGTGATTGGCGCGATGGTGGGGGCGGGTTGGTATAAAGGGGATATGAGCTTCAACCGCTATCGCAACTATTACGGCCAGCAGACGGGGTTTATTTGCCATATGGTGGTGACGCTCCGCGATGGTAGCCAGCGGATAATCGCCACGGATGCACACTGGCAGGGCAGCGATGACGCCATTTTGTTTGCTGAAATTTATGATGGCGAAGTGTATGACGCACGTCGGGAGCAGCGTGGCTGGAGCGAGCCTGCGTTTAGCGCCGGGCATTGGCGCGCGGTGACGACGCTTGCGGCAGAGACTTCGGTGCTGCAACCGCAAACGGCCTGCCCGGTACAAGAAATAGAACGGCTTGCGCCGTGCTCAATCATCACGACGCCAAAAGGCGAGACGGTGCTTGATTTTGGCCAGAACCTCAGCGGCTGGGTGGAGTTTCGGGTGCGCGGTGCGGCAGGTGAGCGCGTGGTGCTGCGCCATTTTGAAGTGCTGGATGCCGAAGGCAATGTTTATCTGGCGAACCTGCGCACCGCCAAACAGTGCATTGATTACACCTTACGCGGCGAGGGTGAAGAATGTTTTCACCCGCATTTTACCTTTCAGGGTTTCCGTTATGTGCTGATTGAACGTTGGCCTGGCACGCCGACGCGGGATGACTTTGTCGCGGTCGTGCTGCATTCCGCGATGACGCCGACGGGTCACATTGAAACCTCAAACGCGGATCTCAACCAACTGCATCACAACATCATGTGGGGGCTTAAGGGCAATTTCGTCGATATCCCAACTGACTGCCCGCAGCGCGATGAACGTCTGGGATGGACGGGCGATGCGCAAATTTTCTGCCGCACCGCGAGTTATCTGATGCAGACGCGCACTTTTTTTGCCAAATGGCTGACCGATCTTCAGCACGACCAAACGCCGGAGGGCGGTGTGCCGCACGTCATTCCCGATATCCTCACCGGCAAATGCGACAACGACCGCTTTTTATCCCACGGGCGCACCCATTCCGCCGCCGCCTGGGCCGATGCGGCGGTGATTAACCCGTGGACGCTGTACCTGATGTACGGCGATAAACAGACGCTGGCCCGCCAGTACGACAGCATGAAAGCCTGGGTGGAGTTTATGCATGACAACGCTGTTGAGAACCAGTGGTCGTGGAAACTGCAGTTTGGCGATTGGGTTGCGCTGGATGCCAAAGAGGGCAGCTATTTTGGCGCAACGCCGAATGAACTGACCTGCATGGCCTACTATGCGTTGTCCACGCTGCTGCTGGCGAAATCAGCCAAAGCACTGGGAAATGACGTAGATCACACCCATTATCAGGCGCTGCATACCGCGATTGTCGAAAGCTTCCGCAATGAGTTTTTTACCGCCACCGGGCGGCTGGCGGCACGCACGCAAACGGCGCATATTCTGGCGCTTTACTTCCAGTTAGTGCCGGACGCGCACCGCGAGCGCACCGTGCAAACGCTGCTGGAACTGCTGGCGGAAAATGACGGTCATCTGGTGACGGGGTTTGTCGGCACACCCTATTTCTGTCACGCATTGAGCGAAAACGGGCAGGCCGACGCGGCGTGGCAATTACTGATGAAAGAGGACTTCCCAAGCTGGTTGTATCAGGTAAAGGCCGGGGCGACGACGATTTGGGAACACTGGGATGGCGTGAAACCGGACGGCACAATGTGGAGCCCGGACATGAACTCTTTCAACCATTATGCCTACGGGGCGATCGGTGAATGGCTGTATCGCGTGGCGGCGGGAATAAATACCGAAGAACACGCGCCGGGATTTAAATCTTCGGTACTGCGGCCTATTCCGGGCGGTGGCCTGACATGGCTGAAAGCGCGATACGGCTCGGTATATGGTGATATTGCCGTCCACTGGACGCAGGAACCGGCGCGCGATGGCTTACAGTCCATCACCCTTGAGGTAGATATTCCGCCGAATACTCACTCAATGGTGATCCTTGATGGCGCACAAACGCTGCTCGATACCGATGGCCTCGACTTCGCGCCAGTAGACGGCGGCTATAGCGCGCAGGTGGGATCGGGCCATTATCGCGTTATCTGGCAGCGCTAACCGCGTGGTTGTCACGGCAGCGTTCACGCTGTCGTGGCAAACGAACGCTCGAATTCCTCTGTTTTCGTTTCGCTATTCGACGCATTGGCAATGGTTGCGGTCGCGATAATACTCGTGACCGTGACGACGAGAGTAATGCCGTGGCAGAAGAAAGCGACGACGACAAAACAGAAGCCCCCACACCCCACCGACTTGAAAAAGCACGGGAAGAAGGGCAAGTCCCCCGATCCAAAGAGCTGACCTCACTGCTTATTTTGCTGGTGGGCGTGTGCATTATCTGGATTGGCGGGGAGTCGCTTGCCCGCAGACTGGCCGGTATGCTGTCGGCCGGATTACGTTTTGACCACAGTATGGTCAATGACCCTAACCTGATCCTCAGCCAAATCATCCTGCTGATTAAAGACGCGATGATTGCGCTGTTACCGTTGATTACCGGCGTCGTTCTGGTGGCATTAATCTCCCCGGTGATGCTTGGCGGCTTGATTTTCAGCGGTAAATCTCTGCAGCCCAAGTTCTCTAAGCTGAATCCGTTGCCGGGCATTAAACGCATGTTTTCAGCGCAAACCGGGGCGGAACTGCTCAAAGCGATACTGAAGTCCACGCTGGTGGGGAGCGTGGCCGGATTTTATCTCTGGCATAACTGGCCGGCGATGATGCGTCTGATGGCGGAATCGCCGATTACGGCGATGGGCAACGCCCTGGATTTAGTTGGTATGTGCGCGCTGTTGGTGGTGCTTGGCGTTATTCCGATGGTGGGGTTCGACGTTTTTTTCCAGATTTACAGCCATCTGAAAAAGCTGCGCATGTCGCGTCAGGATATTCGTGACGAATTTAAGCAAAGCGAAGGCGACCCGCACGTTAAGGGCAAAATACGCCAAATGCAGCGCGCGGCCGCGCAGCGTCGCATGATGGCGGATGTGCCGAAAGCAGACGTGATTGTTACCAACCCCACGCACTATTCGGTGGCGTTGAAGTATGACGAGAACAAAATGAGCGCGCCGAAAGTTGTTGCCAAAGGCGCGGGGCTGGTGGCGTTGCGCATTCGTGAGATTGGCGCTGAACATCGAGTCCCTACGTTAGAAGCGCCGCCGCTGGCGCGTGCGCTATACCGTCATGCTGAGATTGGTCAACAAATACCGGGTCAATTATATGCCGCCGTTGCCGAAGTGCTGGCATGGGTATGGCAGCTAAAACGCTGGCGTCTCGCCGGCGGCAAGCGTCCACCACAACCTGAAAACCTTCCGGTGCCTGAAGCACTGGATTTCATGAACGAGAAGAATACTGATGGCTAATCTGGTCGCGATGTTGCGTTTGCCCAGCAACCTGAAATCCACGCAACTGCAAATCCTTGCCGGACCAATCCTTATCCTGCTGATCCTGTCGATGATGGTGTTGCCGTTGCCGGCTTTCGTCCTCGATTTGCTGTTCACGTTTAACATTGCGCTGTCGATCATGGTGCTGCTGGTGGCGATGTTCACCCAGCGTACGCTGGAGTTTGCCGCATTCCCGACGATTTTGCTGTTTACCACATTATTACGCCTCGCCCTGAACGTTGCGTCGACGCGTATCATTTTAATGGAAGGGCATACCGGCGCGGCGGCGGCGGGAAAGGTGGTTGAAGCTTTTGGTCACTTCCTGGTGGGCGGTAACTTTGCGATCGGTATCGTGGTCTTCGTTATTCTCGTCATTATCAACTTTATGGTTATCACCAAAGGTGCCGGGCGTATCGCCGAGGTTGGCGCGCGCTTCGTGCTGGATGGTATGCCCGGCAAGCAGATGGCGATTGATGCGGATTTGAATGCGGGTCTGATTGGCGAAGATGAAGCCAAAAAACGACGCTCGGAGGTGACGCAGGAAGCGGATTTCTACGGCTCTATGGACGGTGCGAGTAAATTCGTACGTGGAGATGCCATCGCCGGTATTTTGATCATGGTGATCAACGTGGTCGGCGGTCTGTTAGTCGGGGTGTTGCAGCATGGTATGAGCATGGGTAGCGCAGCGGAAAGTTATACCCTGCTGACCATCGGTGACGGGCTGGTGGCGCAAATTCCTGCGCTGGTAATTTCCACCGCGGCGGGGGTTATCGTGACCCGCGTGAGTACCGACCAGGATGTAGGCGAACAGATGGTGACCCAACTGTTCAGTAATCCTAGTGTCATGCTGCTTAGTGCGGCGGTGCTTGGTCTTTTGGGTCTGGTTCCGGGGATGCCGAACCTGGTGTTTTTGATGTTTACCGCCGCGTTACTGGGTCTGGCCTGGTGGATGCGTGGTCGTGAGCAAAAAGCTCCCGATGAGCCGCAGCCGGTGAAAATGCCGGAAAACAACTCCGTGGTGGAAGCAACATGGAATGACGTACAACTGGAGGATTCCCTGGGGATGGAGGTAGGCTACCGCCTGATCCCAATGGTGGACTTTCAGCAAGATGGCGAGTTGCTGGGGCGAATTCGCAGTATTCGTAAGAAATTTGCCCAGGATATGGGTTTTCTGCCGCCGGTGGTACATATCCGCGACAATATGGATCTGCAGCCGGCCCGCTATCGTATTTTGATGAAAGGGGTGGAAATTGGCAGCGGTGACGCCTATCCGGGACGCTGGCTGGCCATTAACCCTGGTACTGCCGCCGGGTCACTGCCGGGCGAGAAAACGGTCGATCCGGCTTTCGGTCTGGACGCTATCTGGATTGAAAGCGCATTGAAGGAACAGGCGCAGATTCAGGGCTTTACGGTTGTTGAAGCCAGTACCGTTGTCGCCACGCACCTTAATCACCTGATTGGGCAGTTCGCTGCTGAGCTGTTTGGCCGTCAGGAGGCGCAACAGCTACTGGACCGCGTTTCGCAGGAGATGCCAAAACTGACAGAAGACCTGGTTCCGGGCGTCGTGACGCTCACTACGCTGCATAAAGTGCTGCAGAACTTACTGGATGAGAAAGTACCGATTCGCGATATGCGCACCATTCTCGAAACGCTGGCTGAACATGCACCGCTGCAAAACGATCCGCATGAGCTTACCGCGGTGGTACGTGTTGCGTTGGGGCGCGCCATCACTCAGCAGTGGTTCCCGGGTAATGAAGAGGTTCAGGTTATCGGCCTTGATACCCCGCTCGAACGTTTGCTTCTGCAGGCGCTGCAGGGCGGCGGCGGTCTGGAGCCAGGTCTTGCAGACCGACTGCTGGCCCAGACTCAGGAAGCGCTGTCCCGTCAGGAAATGTTGGGTGCGCCGCCGGTCTTGCTGGTCAACCACGCGTTGCGTCCGTTACTGGCTCGCTTTTTACGTCGCAGCATTCCGCAACTGGTGGTGTTATCGAACATGGAGCTGTCTGACAACCGCCATATCCGTATGACGGCGACTATTGGAGGTAAGTAATGCGTAAATTACTGTGGTTGTTGTTTTTTCCTCTGGTAGCGCAGGCTGCCGGAGAAGGCGCCTGGCAGGCCAGCGGCATGGGGATTACTTTAAATCACCGCGGCCAGTCAGCCTCGTCTACACCTCTGACGCCCAGCCAGCCGGTCTCGGGGTTGATGACGCTGGTGGCCTGGCGCTATGAGCTCAATGGCCCAACGCCCGCGGGTTTACGGGTGCGTTTATGTTCTCAGTCCCGCTGTGTTGAGCTGGACGGGCAAAGCGGGACCACCAACGGATTCAATAATGTTCCCGCCATCGAACCGATGCATTTTGTCTGGGAAGTACCCGGTGGCGGTCGCCTGATCCCCGCCTTGCAAGTTCAGAGCAATCAGGTGATTGTGAACTATCGTTAACGCCTCCCTTCATTCCGGCCAGCAGCAGAAACTGCTGGCTGCTTCGCAATTCTAGTCCGCCTCTTTGATTAAATAGAAACGCTGTTTTATAAAATAGGTGACATACGTTGCCGGACTCTTTGTGCTGTTGCCATTTCACGAATATCCCTGGCAAAAATAGAAAGGTTTCACTTGCTGTTAGCTTTTACTGTGGCCCTGTAAGGAGGCCCAATGTCAAAGCGAGGATTGCGGGGCCTCCCAATAATGTGCAGGGGTAACGGCAATGAATACACGTAAAATTGGGTTGGTTAACTATTTTGCCTACGGTTCGGGGGATTTTTTAGGCGCAGGCACCACGGCGTTAACCGCGGCCTGGCTACTCTATTTTTACACGACGTTCTGTGGCCTGACGCCAATCGAAGCAACCTTTATCTTCGCTACCGCCAGGGTGTTGGATGCCGTTGTTAGCCCATTAATGGGTTTTTTAACCGATAACTTTGGCTCCACCTGGCTCGGCAAACGCTTTGGGCGACGCAAGTTTTTTATTCTGTTGGGGATACCCTGTGTCTTTAGCTACTCACTAATGTGGGTGGGTGATATGGGGTTCTGGTACTACCTGCTCACCTATCTGATTTTTGACGTGGTCTACACCATGATTCTGGTGCCATACGAAACGCTGGTACCCGAAATGACCGATGACTTTAAACAGAAAACCAAATTCTCCGGCGCGCGCATTTCGATGGCGCAAATGTCTGCCATTCTGGCCTCATTCTTACCCGGCGTTCTGCTGACGCTGTTTGGCAAGGACAACCCCGTCTCTTTTTTCTACGCCAGCCTGGTGTTTTCTGTGCTGTGCGCAATGATGCTGACCTTCGTCTGGTTCTTTACCTGGGAACGCCCACGGGAAGAGTGGACTGAGGCGGCGCTGCGAGCCGAAGAAGAGAAGAAAAGCCTGACCTTGAGTCAGAGTATGAACCGTTTATTTGTGGAACTGAGTTCAACACTGCGCATCCGTATCTTTCGCCAGCATTTAGGAATGTATCTTGGCGGCTATATTGCCCAGGACGTCTTTAACGCCGTCTTTACTTACTATGTGGTGTTTGTGCTGATGCAGGAAGCATCGATGGCGTCAAACCTGCTGGGTACGATGGCTATCTTCCAGTTTATTGCCGTTATCGCCATGATCCCATTGTGCATCCGTTTCGGACCTGCGCCGTCTTATCGCATGGTGGTCGTCCTGTTTGGCCTCAGTTCACTCTCCTATGCGGGGCTGTATTACGCCGGATTAAGCGATGTTTATTCTCTGTTGCTATTGGTTTCCGCCGTTGCGGGTTTGGGACGCGGTGGTATCAACTACGTTCCCTGGAATATCTACACCTATATTGCCGACGTTGACGAAGTGATCACCGGTCAGCGTCGGGAAGGGATCTTCGCCGGCATTATGACGTTAACGCGTAAAGCGTCGCAGGCGGGAGCGGTGATGCTGGTGGGGATTGTGATGCAGTTGTCTGGTTTTGTCTCCGGTCAGAGCGCACAGCCCGTGGCGGTCAGCCATACCATCCTGTTAATTCTGAGCTGCGGAACGCTGATTGTTCTGGCGCTGGGTTTCCTGGTTTCCTTGCGCTTCAAACTGAACCTGCAAACGCACAGCACCCTGCGTGAAGAGACAGCAAAAATGCGTGAGTCCGGGCAACCCGTGTTGGAAGGACTTTCCGCTAAAGGACGCGCGACCGTAGAGATGCTATCGGGCATGCCTTATGAATCACTTTGGGGTAACAACAATATTGGTTACCTGAATCGTAATAAACCAGCGGCACCGAAACTGGAAAAGGGTGCTGTATTAAATTCGACATTGACAGAGGTTAAGTAAATGATTGTTTATCCGGTTAAACACAGTCCATTGTTGCGCCAGCCAGAACATTTTATTGCCAGGGATGAATTAAAAGCGTTGATCAAAAAGGTGACGCATAACCTGGTCAATATTCATGACGAGACCGGTGAGTTCTTGCTACGTCTGGATGACGGACGCGTTATTGATACCAAAGGCTGGGCGGGATGGGAGTGGACGCACGGCATCGGCTTGTACGGGATGTATCAGTATTATCAGCAAACCGGCGATGCCACGATGCGCGATATTATCGACAACTGGTTTGCCGATCGCTTTGCGGAAGGTGCAACGACCAAAAACGTTAACACCATGGCACCGTTTTTAACGCTGGCATATCGCTATGAAGAGACGCGTAATCCCGCGTATCTGCCGTGGCTCGACAGCTGGGCTGAGTGGGCAATGCATGATATGCCGCGTACCCAATTCGGCGGTATGCAGCACATTACGCTGGCGGAAGAAAATCACCAGCAGATGTGGGATGACACGTTGATGATGACGGTCTTACCGCTGGCGAAGATTGGCAAGTTGCTCAACCGTCCCGAGCATATTGAAGAGGCAACCTATCAGTTCCTGCTGCACGTGCAAAACCTGATGGATAAAGAAACGGGGCTGTGGTTCCACGGCTGGAGCTATGAAGGACAGCATAACTTCGCCAACGCTCGCTGGGCGCGTGGCAACAGCTGGTTAACTATAGTCATCCCGGATTTCCTCGAATTAGTTGATTTGCCGGAAAACAATGCAGTGCACCGCTATCTGGTGCAGGTTTTGAACGCGCAAATCGCGGCGCTGGCGAAGTGCCAGGATGAAAGCGGACTGTGGCACACCTTGCTGGACGACCCGCAGTCGTATCTGGAAGCCTCGGCAACCGCCGGATTTGCCTATGGGATCCTCAAAGCGGTACGTAAACGCTATGTCGGACAAGACTATGCGGCTGTAGCCGAAAAAGCCATCAGAGGCATTGTGCAACATATTTCGCCGGAAGGTGAATTGCTGCATACCTCGTTTGGTACCGGGATGGGCCACAATCTCGATTTCTACCGCAACATCCCCCGGACCTCCATGCCTTACGGTCAGGCGATGGCGATGCTGTGCCTTACCGAATACTTGCGTAAGTATTTTTGATATCGGTGTCCGATGGCGTTGCGGCTATCGGACCCGCTTGTGCGTCGTCGTCCTGCGCAGCAAACAGATGATCCATGATTTGACGCATGACTGGTGCGGCGGTGACGCCATCGCTGCCGCCGTTTTCCAGAATTAACGCTATGGCGACTTTCGGGTTCTTATATGGCGCAAATGCGGTATAGAACACGTGGTCGCGCAGACGCACGGGGATCATTTTCGCATCGTAGGTCTGATTTTCTTTCAGGCTAAAGACCTGTGATGTGCCACTTTTCGCTGCAATGCCGTAAGGCGCGGTGTGAAAGAACTTATAACCGGTACCGTTTGGCTCATTCGCCATGCCGAACATCGCTTGACGCACCAGCCCCCAGTAGGGGGACGAAGCAGAGGCAATTTGTGACGGTGCTTCGGGAGCCTGGTACGGCGTGATGACTTTTCCGCTCTCTTCATCACGTAGCAGGTGAGGGGCGATAACCTTGCCGTTGTTAATCAGCGCGACCATGGCTTTAACCATCTGGATCGGCGTGGCAATCCAGTATCCCTGACCGATGCCAACCGAAATGGTATCTCCCTGATACCAGGCTTTTTTATGCACTTTCTGCTTCCATTCGCGGCTCGGGAGCAGGCCGTTATACTCCTCACCAAGATCGATGCCGGTCGGCTTGCCATAGCCAAACTGGCTGAGCATGCTGTTAATACGGTCAATCCCCATCATATATGCCACCTGATAAAAGAATGTGTCGGCAGATTCTTCAATTGCTTTGGTGACATCCAGCATACCGTGGCCCGTTTTTTTCCAGTCACGGTAATGTCGCTCCGTGCCGGGGAGCGTCCAGGTGGGGGCGCCGAAGAAACGGGTCTGCGGCGTGATCACGCCGTCCAGTAACGCTGACATCGCCATATACGGTTTGACCGTGGAGGCGGGAGGATATAACCCCTGCGTGACGCGGTTGATTAACGGCAGGTCCTTATCCTGAAGCAGCTTGTTATAGTCCTGATAGCTGATACCTTTAACAAATGGATTGGGGTCATAGCTGGGGTTCGAAACCATTGCCAGCACGGAACCGTCATGCGGATCCTCAACCAAAACGGCGGCCCGCTGGCCCACCAACAGACTCTCAATATATTGCTGTAAATGGAGGTCCAGCGTCAGGTGGATATCTTTTCCGGCAACGGGCGGCACATCTTTGATCAGACGTACGATGCGTCCGTGGTTATCAACTTCGACCTCCTGATAACCGGTTTTCCCATGCAGTTCATTTTCATAGTAGTGCTCAATACCCTGCTTACCGATGTTGTGATCGGCGGCGTAGTTCTCTGTCAGGCCTTTTTGATCCAGCGCTTTCAGGTCGTTGTCATTGATTTTTGACACATAGCCAAGGACATGCGCCAGCGCTGTGCCATAAGGGTACTGGCGGTCTTCATAGCTATTGATATTGACGCCGCTGAAATGAAACTGGTTAACCGAGAAGCGGGCGATTTCCACATCGGTCAGCGCATTTTTTAGCACAACCGGGCGATAGCGGCTGCTGGCTTTCAGCGCATGGCGAAACTGGTCAATGTCATCAGGAGTGAGGTCAATGATAGGCGTGAGCTGCCTGATCAGGGCATTCATATCACTGATTTTATAAGGCGTAACGGAAATGTCGTACCAGGTTACGTTGCGCACCAGCGGGATGCCGTTGCGATCGTAAATCATGCCACGCGTCGGGGCCACGGGCAGCATTTTGATGTCGTTTGCATTCGAGCGGGTGGTGTAATACTGGTGCTGACAGATTTGTAAGTTGTAGAGATTGTAAATCAGGATGCCAAAGCAGATGACCACCAGGCCAAAGGCCACCAATACACGCCGCTGGAAGAGTTTTTCCTCCGCCTCAAAATCTCTGAATGTCATTGACCCGTACCCGATTAATTCGCCGCCTCATGATACGGAGGCTTAAACGGGATGACAGGCAAAAAATGTTCCATATCTCTACGGAAATGTGTCATTCCTTGTGAGTTGTTACAGATGGCCTGTTACAGAAATAAAAAAGGCCTGAGTCCGAATTTCGGAGTCAGGCCTGATAGGTGAGCTGATTTACATACGTTCTACGGTTTCGATACCCAGCGTATCCAGACCCAGCTTCAGGGTTTTCGCCGTCAACTGCGCCAGTTTCAGGCGGCTGTTACGAATCTCTTCGTTTTCAGCGCTAAGGATTGGGCAGTGCTCGTAGAAGCCGGAGAACAGACCGGCAACGTCGTACAGGTAAGCACACATCACGTGCGGCGTACCTTCACGTGCAACAACGGTCAGCGTTTCTTCAAACTGCAGCAGACGCGCAGCCAGCTGAGCCTCGCGATCTTCACTGATAATCACCTGCGCATTTGCCAGCGCGCTTTCGTCGATATCGGCTTTACGGAACACGGACAGTACGCGGGTGTAGGCGTACTGCATATACGGCGCAGTGTTCCCTTCGAACGCCAGCATATTGTCCCAGTCGAAGATGTAGTCGGTGGTACGGTTTTTGGACAGATCGGCATATTTCACCGCGCCGATACCGACCGCATTAGCCAGTTTTTCCAGCTCGTCGGCAGGCATGTCCGGGTTCTTCTCCGCTACCAGACGGCGTGCGCGTTCCAGCGCTTCATCCAGCAGATCGGCCAGTTTAACCGTGCCACCCGCACGGGTTTTGAACGGCTTGCCGTCTTTACCCAGCATCATACCGAACATGTGGTGTTCCAGTGGCACAGAATCCGGCACATAACCGGCTTTACGCACGATGGTCCAGGCCTGCATTAAGTGCTGATGCTGACGGGAGTCGATGTAATAAAGTACGCGGTCGGCATGCAGCGTTTCATAACGGTACTTGGCGCAGGCGATGTCGGTCGTGGTGTAGAGATAGCCGCCATCTTTCTTCTGAATGATTACGCCCATCGGTTCACCTTCCTTGTTTTTATACTCATCAAGGAATACGACGGTAGCGCCTTCGCTTTCAACAGCCAGGCCTTTAGCTTTGAGATCGGCCACGATGCCAGGCAGCATCGGGTTGTACAGGCTTTCACCCATGACGTCGTCACGGGTCAGGGTGACGTTCAGGCGATCGTAGGTTAACTGGTTTTGCGACATGGTGATGTCGACCAGTTTGCGCCACATCTCACGGAAGTACTCGTCGCCGCCTTGCAGCTTCACGACATAACTCCGGGCACGTTCCGCGAAGGCTTCATCTTCGTCGTAATGTTTTTTCGCATCACGGTAGAAACCTTCAAGGTCAGCCAGCGCCATCTCGCCAGCATTTTCCTGCTGCTGTTTTTCCAGCCATGCGATGAGCATACCGAACTGAGTACCCCAGTCGCCGACGTGGTTGGCGCGGATAACATTGTGACCGAGGAACTCCAGCGTACGCACCGCAGCATCACCGATGATGGTGGAACGCAGGTGACCAACGTGCATCTCTTTCGCTACGTTAGGTGCGGAGTAATCAACCACAACGGTTTGTTTAGCCGGTTGGGTGACGCCCAGACGATCGGAAGCCAGCGCCTGCTGAACGTGCTGCGCCAGAAATGCCGGATCGAGAAAAATATTGATAAAGCCCGGGCCTGCAATTTCAACTTTGCTGGCGATCCCGTTGAGATCCAAATGAGTCAGCACCTGCTCAGCCAGTTGTCGCGGCGCCATACCCAGTTTTTTAGCGACAGCCATCATGCCGTTAGCCTGATAGTCGCCGAACTGTACTTTTGCTGACTGACGAACCTGCGGTTCGCAATCTGCAGGCGCGCCTGCAGCAATCATGGCCTGACTGACTTTTTCTGAGAGAAGAGCCTGAATATTCACCGGAATACCTTACATTTATGAAGCGGCTTAAAATGCACCGCACCAGTTTAAGAATTAAGGGCGGGAGTATACTGCAAATGCCCGTTGCCGTCAGCATTGCGAGTATCTCCAGCACCCTGAAATATAAAAATTGTCATTACGTATAATTATTCATATTGCGCTTAAGAAAATCAGCAGTTGGTTGGGGCTGCGCAACAGGGTAAATTAGCGGCTTTGAATATGGATATGAGCTTTCATTATGGCGAACTGGCAAACAGTTGCAGAACTGCATGATATTTCCGCAGATTTACCGCATTTCATTCAGGCGTTAACGGATCTTTCCACTCGCCTTGGGCTGGATGTCTCATCGCTTGAAGCCGATCACATTTCTCTGCGTTGTCATCAAAATACCACCGCAGAGCGCTGGCGTCGTGGGTTTGAACAGTGCGGCGAATTGTTGTCAGAAAATATCATCAATGGCCGACCGATTTGCTTGTTCAAACTCGATGAGCCAGTTTGTGTGCAACACTGGCAATTTACTATCGTAGAACTGCCGTGGCCGGGCGAAAAGCGTTATCCGCATGAAGGCTGGGAGCATGTTGAAATTGTTCTGCCGGGTGAGGTGGAGACGCTGAATGCACGAGCGCTGGCGCTGCTTTCAGATCACGGGCTGAGCCAGCCGGGTATATTTGTAAAAACCAGTTCGCCAAAAGGCGAGCGCGAACGTTTACCGAATCCAACGCTGGCGGTCAGCGATGGCAGCGTGACGATAAAATTCCATCCGTGGTCGATTGAAGCCATTGTGGCAAGCGAACGTCAGGAGTGAGTATGGCATTACTGGAAATCTGCTGTTACAGCATGGAGTGCGCGCGCACGGCGCAGCAAAACGGCGCGGATCGCATTGAGCTTTGCTCGGCGCCCAAAGAGGGGGGCTTAACGCCGTCCCTGGGCGTCTTGCGTTCGGTTCGCCAGCATATCTCGATTCCGGTCAATCCCATTATTCGCCCGCGCGGGGGCGACTTTTGTTACACCGACGGTGAATTCGCTGCAATGCTGGATGATATTGCGATGGTAAGAGATCTGGGGTTCTCAGGGTTGGTAACCGGCATTTTAGATGCAGAGGGTGATGTCGATATGCCGCGCATGGAGAAAATAATGATCGCGGCGGGACCGCTGCACGTCACTTTTCATCGGGCCTTTGACATGTGCGCTAACCCACTCAATGCGCTAAAAAAATTAGCTGATTTGGGCATCGCCAGAGTGCTGACTTCCGGGCAAAAATCAGATGCGGCGCAAGGTTTAACAAAAATTATGGAACTTATTGCGCAGGGGGATGCTCCAATCATTATGGCCGGAGCGGGGGTTCGCGCCTCGAATTTGTCCCTGTTCCTTGATGCTGGAGTGCAGGAAGTCCACAGTTCTGCCGGAGTATGGTTGGCTTCCCCCATGCGTTATCGCAATTCGGGGTTGTCGATGTCTTCGGATCCACAGGCGGATGAGTATTCACGCTATGCGGTAGACGGGGCGGCGGTTGCGGAAATGAAAGCAATCATTGTACACCACCAGGCCAGCTGATTTTTACCGTTGCATCATGTCGCCCATATGATGCTTGCTCGTACCAGGCCCCTGCAATTTCAACAGGGGCCTTTTTTTATCCTGCATATTTCAAGCCGCAACGGAGCTGTCTGCCTTGCTGCAAGTTGAACTATTTTGCAGAAAGAGTGCTATCAGGCAAAAATGATTACGGCTTACGTGCAATCAATACCGCGCGTAATGGGGCCGGGTAGCCTTCCACCGTTTTGCTGTGATCGTTCGGGTCGAGGAAGTCGGCCAGTGATTCGGTTATCATCCACTCGGTGCGGCGCTGCTCTTCGGTGGTGGTGACGCAGACATCAGCGATGCGCACATCAACAAACCCACATTTTTCCAGCCAGTTTTTTAACGCCAGCGCAGAAGGAATAAAGTAAACGTTACGCATCTGCGCGTAGCGATCGCCCGGTACCAGTACGGTATTTTCATCACCTTCGACGACCAGCGTTTCCAGTACCAGTTCGCCATCTTTCACCAACTGATCCTTCAACTGCCACAGGTGTTCCAGCGGTGAACGGCGGTGATAAAGCACTCCCATGGAGAATACGGTATCAAAGGCGTTGAGCGCCGGAAGCTGCTCAATACCCAGCGGCAGCAGGTGAGCGCGCTGGTCATTGCCCAGCAGTTTACGTACTGCCTCAAACTGGCACAGAAACAGTTGGGTAGGATCGATACCAACTGCCAGATGCGCCCCCGCGCCAATCATGCGCCACATGTGATATCCACTCCCGCAGCCGACATCAAGAATGGTGCGCCCGGTGAGGTCAGACAAGTGCGGCAGAACGCGATCCCATTTCCAGTCCGAGCGCCACTCGGTATCTATATTGACGCCGTACAACGAGTACGGCCCTTTACGCCATGGCATCAGGTTACGCATCAGGGTGTCGATACGTTTGAGCTGACCGTCGCTGAGCGGCTCATCGCTTTCGGCGGTAACGCTATGCAGTAAGTCCAGGCGATGCGGCGTCAGCTCGGGCAGAAACTCGACCGCATTTGACCACTGCTTAAACAAGCCGTGCTGATCGCGCTGCCAGGTCGCGATTTGCGCCGGGAGCGTTTCCAGCCAATGGGAAAGGTGATTTTTGGCAATCAGTTGATAAAAGTTACCAAAGTCGATCATGCGCTAACCTCAGCTTTCAGTGCCACCAGAGAACCAAAGTTAAAGCACTGGAACCACAATTCGCTGTGTTCAAAGCCCGCCTGATGCAGTCTCGCTTTGTGCGTTTCGACCGAGTCGGTCAGCATCACGTTCTCCAGCATGCTGCGCTTTTGGCTGATTTCCAGCTCGCTATAGCCATTTGCCCGTTTGAAATCGTGGTGCATGTTGAACAGCAGCTCGCCAACGTTAGCGTCTTCGAAACTGAATTTTTCAGACAGTACCAGCGCGCCGCCGGGGTTAAGCCCCTGATAAATCTTATCCAACAATGCCTGGCGCTCAGGTGGCTCAAGGAATTGCAGGGTAAAATTCAGCACCACCATCGAGGCGTTTTCGATAGTAATGTTGCGAATATCGCCTTCGACAACGTCAACCGGTGTCGGCGCTTTATAGGCGTCAATATGACGGCGGCAGCGCTCAACCATAGCCGGGGAGTTATCAACGGCAATAATTTTGCAATTCTCGTGATGAATATTGCGACGCACCGAGAGCGTCGCCGCGCCCAGAGAACAGCCCAGATCGTAGACCTGTGTGTTGGGTTGTACGAAACGTTCGGCCAACATCCCAATCATAGAAATGATATTGGAATAGCCAGGAACGGATCGCTGGATCATATCCGGGAAGACTTCAGCTACCCGTTCATCAAAGGTCCAGTCACCCAGACTGGCGATAGGCGCAGAAAAAAGCGTGTCGCGGTGAGACATAACGTAAAAATCCGGGAAAAATAAAGTGGCGTATTGTGCGCTAATGCAGGGAGAAAACCAACTCCCAGGGCATATACCAAAGATTCGCCAGCACCATTAGCAACAGCGAACACCAGGTCGCGCTCATGCCTGAACGGCGCCAGCGGAAAAGCCGGTGATGGAATCCGTAATAATGCATCAGTCGTCCGGCAATCAAAATCAGCCCGCAAATATGCACCATCCACGTTTCAGCGCCGTTCATTTCCATAAATAACAGCAGCACCAATGCGACGGGAATATATTCCACCGCATTACCGTGAATGCGGATAGCGCTTTGTAGTTCGCTAAAACCTCCGTCACCATATGCAACGCGGTATTGCATGCGCAGGCGAACGACGTCAAAGGAGAACTTAATTAACAATAACGCACCCAATACGGCATAAAGCGCGCTTACCATACAAACTCCCTTTTAAAATGGCTGATGGCATTGACTATGATAGGTGGCATTTTCAGAAAAGAGAAGATTGCTGTGGAATAGACGGCGCTGATCCGATCTCTGGCAGGGCGCTGCGTAAATTTGCCCATAGCGTATCGACAAGCTCAGGGGCCTGCGCGATATCCGGGGTATGTAAAAACAGATACGGCGTTGTGGTTTGTTGCCATTGCGACAGCTTGGTCAGCCAGACGGCAAAAAGCGCGCTGTTTTGTGCCATATTATCGCTGCCGATAAAGCGTACCATCGGATGGTTTGCCGTCACCACTGCATGCACCGGAACCTTTGGCTTCTTGCGCTGGGCGTCACGTATCGCTTCAGTATGTGGTATTGCGGCATGTACCGGTCGACTGTCCAGAATCACCCGATTTACCCTGCGCTCATGTAGGCCTCGATTGAATAGCTGCTCTGTTTCGCCTTTGGCAAAGAAGTCCGGATGGCGAACTTCCACACCGTAGGTAAAGGATTTGGGGAGCGCATCGAGAAACTGCCACAAGGCTGGCAGGTCGTGCGGGCCAAAAGTTGCGGGTAATTGCAGCCAGTATTGCCCAATGCGTGATTCAAGTGGCGACATGCGCGTGAAAAACTCGTGTACCAGGTCATCGCAATTACGCAGCGCGGCCTGATGCGAAATGGTGGCCGGAAACTTAAAACAAAATCGAAACGCATCGGTAGTCTGCGCATGCCAGCGGGCCACAATGTCGGCTTTTGGCAGCGCGTACAGCGTGGTATTGCCCTCCACACAGTTAACATGACGGGCGTTAGGGGTTAACTTACTGATTTTAATAATCCTCCCGTACTGCTCTCGTGGCTATGGGGCATCAATGGGGCAAAATCTGCCAGCTTCTGATTGAGCATTGCTATTTGCTCTGCGCTGCTGTCAGCCATCCATGCACCGTAAACATTGAACACCATCTGCGCGCTCGCATGTCCCATCTGACTGGCAATAAAACTCGGATTTGCACCAGCAGATAATGACCAGCACGCATAGGTATGTCGTGACTGGTACGCCTTTCTGTGTCTGATCCCCGCGCGCTTAAGTGCAGCTTCCCATGAGTCGCCTACTGAATCGACCCGGTAGATAAATCCGACCTGCTTACTGCGTCTGACCACATGCGGGTTAAAGACGAATGTACACTCATGGTTCACCGAACGGCCGTACTCACGTAACTGAACTTCAATGTGATGTTGCCTGCCCAGCCTTGTGATCTCAGCCTGATTTTTCAGGATGCTGATTGCGGGCTGGATAAGATGCACCACTCGATCTGTGCTTGCCTCGGTTTTCGGTAGAGTGAACTCACCAAGTTTCGTATAATTACGCCTGACGGTAATTGTTCCCGCCTTCAGGTCGATATCTTCCCAGGCCAGGGAGACCAGTTCCCCGTGACGCATTCCTGTGTACACTGCTAATGACCACAGGTTTTTCGTCTGCTGATGCCGGCATGCATCTATCAGGCGAATAAATTCATCACGAGACAGCGGATCTGGTTCTGCCCTGGCTTTTTTCAGAGGTTTAATTCCCTCGAATGGGTTCACCTCTAAGTAACCGTGATCTGCAGCAAACTGAAACATTCCGGCCATTGTCGTCATGTAATAGTTCACAGTAACAACGCTTCGCCCTTTTGCCGGAGCTTTGTTTTTCGTCGGATTCTGGTAACCAGTTAGCAAATCTTTCCTGAGATACAGCAATTCCTCTTTGGTTACTGCTGACACCAGGCGATTACCTCCGATCCTCGGCACCATATTCCTTGCGACAGACTCATAGCGATTGAATGCGTTCGCGCAGATTTCCATCCGTTTCAGATCCAGCCATTTTTCTTCAAGTTCTTTCACTGTAATGTCTTTTTTACTTACACCAAAAGCCTTGAGGTTAGGGGAGTCAGGAAACTGAGTTGCATAATCAAAGGTTCCTGTGCGGATGGCAAAACATACTGATGTCCGCAGTTCCCCGGCTATCTTCCTGTTCTTAGCGGTGTCAGGGACACCGAGACTTTCCCTGACACGCTTACCTTTAAAATTAAACCAGATGCGTAATGTGCCACCGTGGTTTTCGACGCCTGTTGGATATGTGACTTTATCCATTTGTGTTACCTCCAGACGCCCAAGAGCGATACGAGCTTACCTTTTTCATGGCATCAAATCACCCTGGCTGCTTGCTTTTCATTGAAGCGACCCAGGCATCTACAGCCTTTCTGTTATACATGCACTCACTGGAAGGTTTAGGATTCCCGTCAGGCGATACGTGGATATACTCCCTCCCGACCATCCAGCATTCTTTTCTTGCCCGTAGGATGGTACCGGGCTTGAGCCCGGTAACCGCGATAAGAACGCTTTCACAAACCCACTCGTTGGGGGCTAACTGGAAAATATTGCTCATGGTTATTTATCCATTACCCTGGCTGCACCCAGGGGAAATTAAAGCTCGCTGCTGGTGGTCGGAATCAATTTCTGCCAGATCGCGGACACGTATTTTGCCTGATGGCGCGCATCGGCCAGTGCGTTATGTGCCACCCCATCGAATGGCATGTCTCGCTTAGGATCGAAACCAACAACTCTGCCTAATGTGACGATGGTTCTGACGTCGTGATCATTCCAAGATTGCCACGGGCAAACCTGGCCGGCACGCTCATATGCGCCGCGCAATATAACGTTGTCGAAAGTAGCTCCATTGCCCCAAACTTTTAAATATTTAGGGTTATCAGAATGCCGATTAATGAAATGGCTCAGTTCAGATAGGGCAGACGATATCGGCATCGCATCATCAACACAGATTGCTGATCGCGCTTCTGAGCTTTGTCTTAACCACCACAGAATAGTGTCACCATCCGGCACCGCTCCCTGCTCCATAGCGCTTTCAAGGTTAACGGCGGTGTAAAACTCCTGACCCAGTTCACCGCTTTGCGGATCGAAGAACACGGCACCAATGGAGACGATAGGGGCATTCGGTTTTTTGCCCATGGATTCGAGATCGATCATTAAATTGTTCATGCTATTTTATCCTGAGTTTGTCCAGTTGGCAGCGCGCACACTTCAACTGCTCTGCGGTAGATTTCTTTAATAGTTGTCCAGTCGATAGCCTGGTCCTCGTACCAATCGCCTCTTCCGTCGCAATCACTGCAACCATCACCTTCACACTCAGGACAGGTAACTTCGCGTGCGGTACTGAACTCACCAGACAAGGCCCATTTCGCGCCATTTTTGGCAGTCAGCGCTACAGGCATGATGCAGTAACCATCTGGCACAACCGGCGCAGGCTGCTCTTTGATATGCAGTCGCGGCTCACCATCTTTCGGCTCAGGCCATTTGCGCTGTTTGTTAACCGCCAGCTTTTCTACCATCGCCTGGGTAATCTGCTCATCACTGATACCGGCACGACGTTGCGCATCCCATAACAGGAATTGCATGTCAGCCCATTCGCTCATCTCGTCTGGTTCCGCAGCAGCCTCGATAGCTTCTTTGGAAAGGTGCTTCAGCGGACCAACTGGACCGACATCGCCGAATGTTTCATCTGACCATGCTGCATGTTCACGGCGTACCAGTTCGCGAGAAATCATCCCATCAATCACCTTCACAGCATCAGCCATTGCGTAGCCGAGATTACCGCCGTCACTTTGTGCTGATGCTTTGCTGAGTATTTCGCGTATCTGATGCAGGCGCTCGAGTGATACAGGACCGTGCGCCGGGTGGTTGTTAGTTGTCATGGGTTATTCCTTAAACTGCTAATTGCAGTTGCATGTCGAACCGGTCACGCTGCTCGCAGTACGCAAGAGAGCCGGGGCTGTTATGCGATTCAATGCGCTCTACCATTAACGCGGCGCGGGTTTCTTTTGAAGCTGGCGCGTAAGCACCAGACCATGCTTTATCGATGCCGATGTTACGGGCGACATTTGTACTATCAGCGCTGGCTAACGGTAACTTTGTGAATATCAGCGGGTTTAACATGCGCAAACCGTGCAACTTCGTGACAGGCTGGCTGTGAGCATCAACAACATGACGAATCAGGTCTTTCATTCTGGCTACAGCAAGGTTGGGACGCTTAACGTCATAGTCGCCACATGAACCGATTGCAACGCGGGGATACTCATTGCAGAGCCTGATAAAACGTTCGTCGCTTTCATTCATGTGCCAGACAGGAACGCCGAAAAATTCCCCATGCGGCCACTCATCAAGAAGCGCTTCGTTCTCTTCCTCGCCGCCGTCGATAACATCCGGGATGATGGCGAAATCAAAGCCTGGGTGATTTTTCCAGCGGGCCACAAACTCGTAGTAATCGCTCCAGTCGATTTTGTTTTTGCCAACTGCTTTCCACGCAGTGAATGCACCGTTGTCCAGCGCGAATGACTGGCAGTATTCAGCCGCGAGGTTAATTTGCCCGGAGTGCGCGAAACTGATAAACGCATGGCGTCCTTTCCACGCTTTCATGGCGCACGTATCCGGCGTTATTGGTCCGCCGTGATAGTGAATCATCTCACTCCCCCTTCACGCCAATGCCAGCAGCGCGGATTGCGTCGGCGCATTCATTTCTCATACCGGATGCGCCAGCAGCAAATCCCTCGTACCACTCAGCGTTAGAGCCGAGAACTGGAAGTTTAGGAAGGCAAACTGTCCGCGCCTCCAGTTCTGCTATGCGCTTCTCTGCGGCTTCCAGCTTTTCACGCGCATCCCGCATGTCGTCACGCATAGCAACCGCAACTGCTTCAAGCGAATCTTTGTCGCGCTGTAGTTGGAGGTTTTCATCCAGCAGAGACAGCACTGCTACGGGACTTGCTACGGCTATGAATGCAGCATCACTCCGTCCGTTGTCACTGAACACCATGGCAATTTGCTCGCTGTCATCGCCATCAACGGCGTAAACCTCATCGCCGAGTTCAACAACCCATTGCCCTGCTGTCGCATTCTCTGCTGCTTCACGCAGCTCCTGTTTGTTGAGTGCTGTCATTGGGCTGCCTCCTGCTTAACGAGCGCTAAGCCATCTTTGATAAATGCGTGATACTTCTTGCCAGTTATCGCTGACTCAACCAGAGGAGTTAGGGGAAGTAAGATGCCAATTACCTTCATGAATTCGTCAAAGCCGATTTCGAATTTCTCATAGAGAAGCTCATCAAAATCAAAACCGTCATTGCGCTGTTCGTCGGTGATTCCGTAAATGGCACTCAGTAATTCTTCCACTTCGAAATAATCAATGCTCATAGCGCGGCTCCTTTGCGAAGTTGGGCTGCGTAGTGTTCACTAAGCGCTCCGGCAGCAACAGAGATTAGCGTGTCAAAATCACACACTACTGTTTCACCATCATGCTGTTCGGAGTTAGCGATAACCGTTAAAGCTCGGACTAATGGCGCTGATTCCTGCGCCCGCACTTCAGCCAGGAAAGCGTCGGTGGCTGGTGTTTCGATTCGATTAATAATTGCAATCATCCCCGCTCTCAGTGACTCGTCTTCAGTTGCTCCGTTTTGAGTTGCAACCTCAGCAGCTTCATAACCGTAATCGCTTTGCGACAGCCAGTTATCTGGATTTTTAAGCGCCGCATTCTCAGCGACTACCGCCGCCAGCTCCCAGCACTTGCTCTCGGAGTTAGCTAGCTGTACTGCCATGTCTGTGAGCTTCAGTTCAAGATTGTGAATAGTCGCGTCTGCTGCCCGGAACTCGCGCTGGGATTCCGTTAAATTTGAGCAGGCGTTTTGAATTGAGTAGGCCAAAATTGCAGTATCACGATCATCTGATTCTTCAGCTTTAACCTGCAACTGAACCGCCAGGCTGAAGAGATCAGCAATTTGAGTTTCTGTCATACGGTTATTGATCGTTTGCATTGGTATGTACCTGCTGAAGTTTGTGTTGTTTAACGAAGTGGGCCACTGCTTTTGACTGGCTGGCGATTATTTTTCTATCACCTAGGTCGAGCGTGACGTTCTTACCGCGATAAATTATTGCCGAGCCGATTTCCTTACCGTCCAGCTTCACATACAGCACCTTCCCGATAATCTCTGTAGTAGGGATTGGCTGTGAAAGGCGATAGGTTTCGCGAGCTTCAGCAATGGTTTTATGTTCGTCGATGATCGCCAGCGCTTCAGCCAGTGCCGTGCCTTGCAAATTGAACACGCCTTCATCGCTGATCGTCGCCATGGCCATTAACTCCACGAACCGGCGAGCACTTTTAATGTTGAGTTCTGGCGCGATAGAGCTGCGCGTAACCTTTGTTTTCCCCTGGGCGGCGGCTACGGCTTTATCGTGCTGGAGAACTTCGCCAGCCTGTTCGCCAAACTCACGAACGCGGTCAACAGCAACATCAACAGATACGGCACCAGATTTAACTTCCTGCTGAACGTCATAATTAGCGGTGCTCAGAGTGAGCAACTTCTCAACGGTCGCTACAGACTTATTGACCAGCTTTGCAATCTCGCTGGTGGTCTGGTTGAAAGCGTTATGAAGCTCCTGAATAACAGCAGACTGTTCAATATCGGAAAGTGGGAGTTGGTTATTACTGGTCATGATGCGAGCCAGTCGCTGCACATCGTTACCGTTAAACGGCATGATATGAATGCGGTCTACTGGCTTACCAGCTTCAGCGCAACGCGCATAGCAACGGCGACGGCGATGGCCTTCAACAACCCACACACCGCCTTCATCACGTGCGATAACCTCCAGTGGAGGAACCGTGCCACCGTTCATCAGATAGTTAAACAGGTCATCATCTGCCTGGCGGGTGCGTTCGTCGTCTTCACGCTTGTTGAAACCTTCACGCACGTGGATATGGTCAAGGCTGATAAACATCCCGGTATCGGTGCGCTTGATGGTCCCGTCACGGGACATTTGTTTGAATGAGTTAGCCATCAGAGTGATCCCTTACCGACGACATCTTTGAACTCGTGGATAGTTACTGACCCATCATCAGGGTAATCAGCGCTCGCGATATTTAGGCCATATTTTATTACACCATCGTTGCTGAGCTCACCAACCCACAGAATTCCGTCAGTGAAATCACCGTATAGCCCATCACCATTACCGCAACTGCCACAGATAGATTCAATGTCTGACGCATCCAGATACATTTGTTCGGGCACGAGCTTCCATCCTTCAGGAATTGCGTTTTGCCTAATTTCAGCAATAACAATTTCTGTTGCCGGTGCTAATTCACGAAGTTCTTTTTGGTCTTCAAGCATATGCATATTTGTCGGTGATTTGGTGTGACGTTCAACGATGCGGTCGCACTCTTTAGCCCAGCAGTTAACATCGTCGCGTAAAACGGTGTTCTCGATGGCAAGAGCTTTACGCTGTTCCATTGACTCGCAAAGCGCCACGCTGACGATATCAAGACGGTTAGCCAGTTCGGTCATGATCCCGCGGTAAGCAACCGGAAGGAGAGGGGCAGCTTTACGGGCTGCATCGATCAGTTGTTCTCTGGTCATACGTGGTTGTAACTCAGTGACGTTCTGTGTGGTCGTCATGCTTAGTTTCTCCGTGTTATATGCGCCCTGCACGGCGCTGAATTTTGGTTGCACGAATCCCTCGCCAAAAGGCGAATAAAAGTTTTAGGTTCGTTTCAGTAAATGCCCCATCAAGAGGCACTTAGTGAAACGGGCGACTGCAATCGCCGCTTAGTTTCTCCACTCAATTGAAAGCGCGTTCCGCTGGTTTTGGATTTAACGAACTGGCACTTAATGACAAGGGACAGAACGCGCTTTCAGTTGAGTAAAAAGGGCGGTACCAGGGATCTCAAAGGTTGGTACTGGTACCGCCAAGACTCCACACAGCTTTCTTACTTCCTGGTACCACACTGGCTACGTGATTCTGGTGCAGCATGCAGGATTCGAACCTGCGACCCACGGCTTAGAAGGCCGTTGCTCTATCCAACTGAGCTAATGCCACAACGGTAAGAGCACTGCATTCTTTTCAATCTTGGCGTTGCGACAGACTTAACAATCACAGCCAACATACAAATGCTCTTACCTGTTGTGTTCGCGGGGTCTACTTCCCTCCTGTCACGGTTCTTTCCCCGCGTCATCATGTGTTCATTCGGTACATGAAACCCATTTGTCGGGATTCCACCGACGTCCATCTGTTTTTATAGCCACTCAGATATCGTCTGGGCTGCGCCGTCTACTTCCGGCTGTCACTGCCGTCGAGAGTGCTGGCATCTCACTGACCTGATAACTCCCAGGATCAACTGGAGTGGTTGTTATCGCGACCAAAGCGCCACTGTCCAGGACATTTAAAAGGACCGTCTCCAAGTGGTAACTCTTCCAGTCCCGGTAAGAACCCTGCGAGATGCTTACCGGGACCGCCTTATGCTCCCTAAAAAGATGGCTGCCACAAAGTGTGGGAAGTGACAGCCATTACAGGATACCGAGGCTTCACCAGATGAATGTAACTATGGGTTCGTCTGGTGTGTTTTAAATGTACCTTTAGTTACTATGACGGTCAAGTAAGTTAATGTACTTTTTGTTACCTTGGAGGTGAAAAAAATGCCAGAATGATATCTGGCATTAGAAATGAGTTACTTAGATGTTCTGCGTTATCTGAACAACTTTGCCTACAATGCGGCAATTGCCATCAATGGGGATCGGCTTAAAGGCGGGATTAAGCGGCATGAGATAGGAGTAAGGGCTATCCCAAACAAGTTTCTTCACAGTCGCTTCTGCTGAACCATCAAGTATTGCTACGACAATTTTCCCATACAGGTCATCAAGTTGTCCGTAATGTGGCTCAACAATAACGATTGAGCCCTCCGGAATTGATGGAAGTCCATGTGGGTTAGTCATTGACTCACCACGAACTACCAATCCGAAAACTTCATCAGAAACGTTTGCTGTGGTTTGAGTCCATGAAATCACATCAGTAAGCCTTGAGCATGCATAGGTATCAGTCCATACCCCGGCCTGAACAGCAGAGATAATAGGAACGGCGGTAGGTGGCTTCAGGTATGGGATAACTTTGGTGTCATCTTGAGTCTCATCCCCCTTGCCGTAAAGAATCCATTCAGGAGTGGTCTGTAAAGCCATCGCAAGTTGGTGAAGGTTTTCTCCGTCAGGCTTAGTTGTACCGTTCTCCCATTTGGTAACGGACACTCTACTCACCCCAAGGCGTTTAGCCAGGGTCTGCTGAGTTATATCGAGCTGGACTCGCCGGGATCTTATTCGGTCTTTCATCTCTGTTTTCATGTAACCAATGTTACATTGATTCCTTGTAACTGTTGTTTGCTATTTAATGTACCTTTTGTTACCTTTAAGGCGTGAGTTAACCAGGAGGAACCATGCTTAAAACTGACGTCATAGAACACTTCGGAGGGGTATCAAAAACCGCGAGTGTTTTGGGAATTTCCCATCCTGCAGTGTGCCGATGGGGTGATGTGATCCCTCAGAAGCAAGCTTTTGTTATCGAACGTATCACTAAAGGCAAGCTTAAATACGATGCCAGCCTTTACCAAAAGTCTACAGACACAGCAGCTTAAACATAACTACCAAAGGAAAAGCAAGATGGTAGAGCAAACCCTGAAAGAAGTGGTGAAAGCGATGTGCAAGGCGTACCCCGGAGGCCGTCAGGCTATGGCTGGTGCATTGGGCATGTCAGAAACTCAATTCAACAACAACCTGTACGAGAAAAACGGTTGTCGTTTCTTTGAAGTCACCGAGTTGGAAGCGATGGAGGACATTTCCAACACGTCATTTGTTGCTGACTACTTTGCCAAGCGTCGCGGCGCACTGCTGGTGGACGTACCAAGCCTGGAAGATCTGGACCGTGTTGACTTGTTCAGTCGTGCAATGCGTACAGCAGCTGCAAGAGGGCAGGTTGATCAGATTATCCAGAAGGCGCTTGAGGATGGAGTGATTGAAAAGTATGAAGCCGAAGAGATTCAGGAACATCACCGCCGTCATCTGGCAGCGCGTGAAGAAGAAATCCGCGCGATTGTGGCCTTATTCAGCCGCCGTCAAAAGAAGTGACGCCAGCGAGTGTGCAGCTCCTGGCGTCGTGGCGTGTCGTATTCAGTGGAGAAACTAACGCATGAACAGTGTAAACCGATTCAGACCAGCTAAGCAATTCAGATGTTTGCCGCTGGTGGGTAAAGATGCCCAGTTCGGCTATGTGGAAATCATAAATAACGCGGCTGATGGAGGCAACTACCAGCCAGCAGACTTGATGGTAGAAGCATTTGTTCAGATGAACGAGAAGGGGCGCGAGGAATGGCTGAAGTTAACCGGCGGTTCAGAGATCACTACGGAGTTCCCGTCAGAGTTGTCCGCTGGGAGCCAGATACACAGCGCGTTATATACCTTCGAGAAGGGTACGAGCATGAGTGCTTCAGCCCTCTTGAGCAATTCCAGCGCAAATTTACAGAGTTAAAGGACGACCATGAGCAGAATATTTGACATCGTCCAGTCTATGTCTGGTCAGAAGAACGTTATTGTTCTTCCAAGGCCATACTTGCTGTTTTTCAAGGATGACCAGCAGGCCCATGCGCTCGCAGCCGTTCTTAACAACCTTGTTTTCTGGTCAGCGTTTGGTTCAGAAGATGGATGGTTCTATAAAACCCATAAGGAACTTGGCCAAGAAGCGGGTGAGCTAACTGAGGATCAAACAGAGCGACTGGTCAAAAAGATTATTACTAAATACCTTCCTGGCGTATTTGAAACGTGCTCTAAGAAAGTAAATGGCACCCCAACTAAGCATTATCGAATGGATGGTGACCTGCTTATTTCTCTAATTTTTCCTGAGAAATCTGAGACCGTGAAAGTACGGAATGGAAAGCGTGAAAGTGCGGGAACCATTCCGCGAAGCCGCGAAAACAAAACCGCGAATAACGGGAATCATGGAAATCGCGAAAGTGCGGAATCCTATCTCTATACAGACGTTAAACCAGACTTAGACATACAGACTAATAAACCTTCTTGTCCGGTTGCGGCGCAACCAGACCGTGAAGTGTTGATCACTGACCAGGCCAAATCGGTGTTATCTCACCTGAACCAGGTCACGAACTCACGCTACCAGGTTTCAACCACGTCAATGCAAAACATCCGAGCACGAATCGGTGAAGGGTTCACCGTTGAAGAGTTGTCGCTGGTGGTGGATTACTGCAACGCGAAGTGGGGCGATGACCTGAAGATGTCTGATTACCTGCGACCACAGACGCTTTTCCAGCCGTCCAAGTTCCCTGGATATCTTAAGTCTGCAAATAACTGGGACAAAGCTGGCCGACCAGAACGAGTGAATGGGGAATGGGCCCGTGAAGATGGCATCTTCAAACCCAGCTTCAAGAACACTGATTACAGCGCTATTCCACCAGGGTTCAGGGGGTGACGATGAGCATTCTGAAAACGGTACAGATGTTTATTGCCATGAACCCCGGCTCCACGACCAGGGACATCATCGAAGGTCTGACCCAATACAGCCAGGACCAACTTCAACTCACTGTTTGCCGACTTTATGGTTCAGAACTGGCAACACGTAAACGTGATGGCCGTCAATTCCGTTACTACGCGGAACCGCCAGCAGATTGCCACTTCGAAGTGTTTGAACCTACTCCTGAAGTCAGCGCCCTGATGGAAACGGCGAAAGGTCTGGAGTCGAAAGGTCTCTTTCACCGTGCTGCGACGATTTACATGGAGGCGTTCAGCGTATCAGCCATTGAATCAGAGCGAGCAGCAATACTGGCAGAACGTCAGCGCTGTCTTGGCCTGGCTAAGCCAGCAGTTATTGCCGAAGACGGATGTTATCTGGCTGGTCGATTTTCGGGAGGCCGTTAATGAACTATTCACTGATTTACGCTGATCCACCATGGGAATACGGGAACACTATCAGCAATGGCGCAGCGGAAAACCATTACGGCACGATGAAACTCATCGACATAAAACGTCTGCCCGTCTGGGAGCTGGCTGCGGAAGATTCCGTTCTGGCCATGTGGTTCACCGGTACACATACCCGTGAAGCGATCGAACTTGCTGAGGCATGGGGTTTTAAGGTTCGGACCATGAAGGGATTCACCTGGGTGAAGCTTAACGCACTGGCAGAACAGCATATCAATAAAGCGCTTCAGGCTGGTGGAGTAGAGGACTTTTACGACTTCCTCGACCTGTTGAACGCTCAGACCCGAATGAACGGTGGTAACCATACTCGCGCCAATACCGAGGATTTGCTAATTGCTACCAGAGGGAAAGGTCTTGAGCGTCAGAACGCAAGCATAAAACAGGTTATCTACAGCCCACTTGGCGAGCACAGCCAGAAGCCAGCAGAAGCTCGTTACCGTCTGGAGCAGTTATATGGCGATGTATCACGCATTGAGTTGTTCAGCCGCTGTTCGGCTCCCGGCTGGCATCACTGGGGAAATCAGGCAGAAAATCCTGATGTAATCATGTCACCTGGTTACGTTGGTAAGCCTGATGCGCTGCTGGAGGTGGCTTATGCAGGACGTTGAAGCACGTAACGCGCTTCGTAACATCGCCAGAAGATGCAACGAGGAAATAACCGCTAAACGCAAGGCGAACCCTAGTATGAATTGTGACGAAATAGCCAGGCCAATTTTTAACGGTGCCATGGGGATGGTTAAGCAACTTGGCTTTACGCCATCTCATTTGTATCTCGAAGTCGGGATTCTGAACAAGCGGATTAAGGAGCGCTGAAGTGAACAAACTTACCGTGAGACAAAGTGAAGTACTTGGTTCGATCGTGAACTATCAGCGCCGGTTCGGATTCCCTCCAACGATATGTGAACTGGCTGGGCTGATTGGTTGCTCATCACCGAACACTGCAGCGGAGCATGTGAAGGCCATAGCAAAGAAGGGATATATCTCAGTTGCGCCTGGAGTTTCCAGAGGGATTACCGTTATTTCAGCAAACGATGAGGTAGACGCGATATCGATCATCAAGTCACTCATTAACGGTGATAGCGATTCAAGAGAACGCGCCTTGTCATGGCTGGAAGCGAGAGGTGTTCAGCAATGAAATTAACGTTGCCATTCCCGCCAACAGTTAACACCTATTACCGGTCCCCTGACCGTGGTGCGTTAAAGGGTAAGCATCTGATAAGTGAGATGGGGAGGAAGTTCAAGAAGAATGTTTATGCCTCTGTTGTGCAGCAGTACGGCGGCATACCTAAGCCAGTTAACGTCAACGTTGAGGTAAACATAGTTCTTTTCCCGCCAGATAACAGACGGCGGGATCTGGATAACTACAACAAAGCGCTGTTCGACGCACTGACGAATGCCAGAGTCTGGGAAGACGATAGTCAGGTTAAACGGATGGCTATCGAGTGGGGACCGGTAGCAAAACCCGGAAGAGTAGAAATCAATATTAATCACTATAAATAACTGTTCAAACATACAGGTGACAATGCAAGCACATTTCGAAGTCTGTAAAATACGAAAACCGGCGTAGTGGGGTGCAGTCCGCTTCGCATTTCAATAAGTGGAGAAGGTTATGAATCAGTTGATGGTAATTGATGGTGTATCCGTAAGTCGTGACGTTGTTGGTCGTTATAGCCTCAATGATCTTCACCGAGCAGCAGGTGGACTTGATAAACATAAGCCAGCTTTCTGGCTTCGAAATGAACAAACGGAGCAATTAATAACCGAGTTGCAAATTTGCAACTCGGATGTACCTGAGCCAGTAAGTGTTATTAGAGGCGGAAAATTGCAGGGTACATATGTTTGCCGTGAATTAGTTTACTCATACGCAATGTGGATTAGCGCAGCATTCAATCTGAAAGTGATCAGGACGTTTGATGCCATTCAAACATCAGGAAAATCTGCAGGTGCATCCGATCGTGTTCAGGCTGGGGTAATCTTGCTTGAATCTGCTGCAAAACTGCTCAATCTTTCGAACTCATCTAAACTTGGCGCTTATCAAAAGCTCCAGCAGGTAGCAGGTTTACCGGATCTAATGCCGCATTATGCTATTGATGCTCCCGCAGGAGCCCTGGACGGTTCCAGTCGCCCGACACAGTCACTAAGTGCTCTCCTCAAAGCAAAAAATATCCGCATCACAGCGAATCAGGTTTATCACATGATGTCCAGGCTTGGCATTGTTGAGCAAAAAGAGCGCCACAGTCGCACCGGTGTCAATGGTGTTAAAAAGTTCTGGTCGCTAACTGCGAAAGGTTGCATGTACGGGAAGAACATCACCAGTCCAGCCAACCCAAGAGAAACACAGCCACATTTCTTCGAATCTAAGTTTAGTGAACTACTAAAAATAATCGACATCGTAGCCTGAGGTAACAGTGAGAGCTCTACTTACACCTGAAGTTGCACCGATGACCGGGGTAGTGATATTTCGCCCAGGCAGTGAACTGATGCATCTGTTCAGACATGGGCGTGTTCTTATCGAGCCACAGGCAGAGTCAATGGCTGAGTTACCCTCTGGCATGCTGCCGGAGACTGCTCAGGAGCTTCATAACGATCCATTGATGCGTGATGTCTTTGAAAATCAGAAGGTCATACATAGTGCTGGTGGACTCAATTCACTGGATGCCTGGCTCGAAAGAAAACTGGAATGTCAGTACCCACACAGCGAGTGGCACGATCGCAATTACACCATCACCCGGCATGCTCCTGGCTCAATCCGCACGTGCTGGGGCTGTGACTTAAAAATTCGTGATCAGTTCACTGAAGGTCTGGCGGGTATAGCCCGTGAAAACCTGGTATCCTGGCTACTGAAGGTTGTAAACGGCCAATTAGGTTTCAGTGAGGATCACATTCTGACGCTGCCGGAGTTTTGCTGGTGGATGGTCAGGAGCGACCTGGCTGATGAGATACCTGAAGCCGTAGCACATAAAGCTCTTCGTCTGAAGAAAGAGTCCCACCAGTCGGTAACACGTGAAAGCGATATTGTTCCGGCATTACCCGCCAAACAACTGGTACAGGAGAAAGCGAAAAAGATAGTGGCAATGAAGGTTGACCCAGAGACGCCGGAATCCTTCATGCTTAAACCCAAGCGTCGCCGCTGGGTGAATGAGAAATACACTAGATGGGTTAAGGCCCAGCCGTGCGTCTGCTGTAACAAGCAAGCTGACGACCCCCACCACCTGATTGGCCACGGGCAGGGTGGAATGGGTACAAAAGCACACGACCTGTTTGTGATTCCTCTGTGCAGAGAGCATCACGACGAGTTGCATGCTGATCCTGTGGCATTTGAAGCGAAATACGGCGACCAACTGGTCCTGGTGTTTCGGGTTATAGATCGTGCGCTGGCAATCGGCGTGCTTGCATGAACAGTGGAGATAACATGCGAGATATTCAGATGGTATTAGAGCGATGGGGCGGTTGGGCATCAAGCGATAATTCTGGTGTGGATTACTCCCCGATCGCGGCAGGATTCAAGGGACTTTTACCGCAGACAAGCAAAACCAGATTGTCATGTACTGATGATGATGCGCTTATCATTGAAGGGTGCCTGGCACGACTGAAAAGCCGAAAACCATACGAGCATTCACTTCTAGTCGCTCATTACCTGTACGGTATCTCGAAGCGGAAGATAGCTAAAGCGCGAAAGAAGGATGAGAAACTGATACGCATCGAGATACAGATGGCCGAGGGGTTTATTGATGGCTGCCTCTCGATGCTGGAAATTCGTTTAGAGATGGACCCGGAAGTCAAAGATTGATGCTTGAAGCCCGATTACTCGGGCTTTTTCTCCACGTCTCGAACATAGAGAATTACTGCTGATTTAATGTCACCATCGACGTGTTTTGCGTTAATACTCAGATGAACAGGTTTTCTTTCCCATTCAGCTCGCTGCAACGCTTCTTTATTTCCGGATTCATCAAGGAATACATCCTGAACTACGCAGGTTAGGCGTTGGTCGGTATCGACACGACGAACCTTAACTTTGAAGCTCTCTGGATCAGTGTTATTAACTTCTTCAATCCGGTAAATACCATCGATTCTCATTTCTGATGAGCGTCTACGAGCATTAGTAACTAACTCTTTCGCCATTTCAGAATCAATAGTAACGCCATCAATTTGGGCGCTATCTGAACGCACAAAGGATTTAACCATCTGGGTTTTAGCGTCATACGACATACGGTCCATGTTATCGAGAAGCGGCTTTTCCGCAACCATTTCCGAAATGACCCGCAGGCGTTTAGTTTCTTGCTCGCTCATGATCTGCATAGTCCGGAGATGTTCTTTCTCTCCATCCTTAGCAATTTCTGCAAGGCGAGTATCTTTGCGGTTGTCCAAGAACCGTTTAAATACTGTTACTCCGCCCCAGATGACTGCTGCGCCGAGAACAGTAAACATGATCTCAGTTGCGTTCATTTTACCAACAAGTTCCTGTGTGAGTTTGGTTAAAAAACCATCAATGTTAATTTCTACTATTGAAGAACCTTGCTCTACCGTAACTTCAATTTCCAGAGCGTCAAGTTCTTCTTTGGTCAGTTTGCGGACGTCAGGGACACCGTACTTGGCAAGGGCATATGATTTGTTGATTTGAGCCTGCATTTCAACAAAACCCTTCATGACTGAAGGTGTAAGGGATCTGTTAAATTTATCACCGGTTAATTTGATGGTAAGGTTTGGCCATCCATTGAAACTTAAGCTGTCAGGTAAACCATAACCATCAAGATAGCTTTCAAGCAAATCGAAGGCTTGCTGCTCAGATTCAATATCCACATGAATCTCATCAAACTTATCCAAAAGTATGTCCTCATTCTAAGCCAACTGTCACCGTGAGGTTTGGCAACGCCTGCTTTTCTTTTATTTTTTAGCTGTGTAGCAAGAAAATAATGGAAAAACAGATAAAAAGCACTAACGCGGTCCGCATTTTGTGGATTATTGTGTTAAGAGTGGTCACTTAGACACGTACTTAACATCATTTAAAAACCTCGCCGCAGCGGGGTTTTGTCGTATTCAGGGCTGCCAATTGGTGGCCCTTTTTATTTCCCCTCGTTCTGAGAGGACTCACAGCAATAAAGAGGGGGCTAAATGTCCGATCCGATTTCCGGTACTGGGCTGGCTGGTGGTGTCCTGACGGGGGCCAGTGTCTATGGATTTCTTTCCGGAACCGATTACGGCGTGGTGTTCGGCTCCTTTGCCGGGGCTGTATTTTACATTGCAACGGCTGCGGACCTTAGCTCAGCACGTCGGCTGGCGTATTTTGTCGTGTCCTACATCGCCGGGATCATCTGCTCAGGGCTGGTTGGTTCAAAGCTGGCTGACTGGACTGGTTACAGTGATAAGCCTCTGGACGCTATCGGAGCCGTAATCGTTTCTGCTTTAGCTGTCAAAATCCTGACGTTTCTGAATAACCAGGATGTTGGCTCGCTGGTGGCGCTGATAACGCGCCGGGGAGGTTCAGGTGGTACTAAATGACCCATCGGCAACTTTTAATGCATTGCTTTGTGCTGGGGTAGTGCTGACCTTGATGTTTTATCGTCGCGGCGACTCACGACATCGACCGTGGATATCTCGCTTAGCGTGGCTGCTTACGGTCATCTACAGCGCCGTTCCGTTGGCGTATCTGTGCGGTATCTACCCTTACTCATCGTGGGCCACTATCGGGGCCAACGTTATTTTCCTGTCTGTGCTGGTCGCCGTCAGAGGCAATGTGGCGCGGCTTATTGATGCTGTTTACAAATAAAAAATGCGAGTCGCAACGACATCGCTACAACCCGCAAAGTAGATAGAATCATTAGGATTTATCTTAAGTCTCATTGTGACTTAAATTAAATTGAATTTCATCATCTTAGGTGAATTCTAATCCCTACCATTATTAGTTGTTTAATCCGGTACACATATGAACCAATCACAATTTCAACAGGCGGCTGGTGTAAGCGCCGGGTTAGCTTCGCGCTGGTTTCCGCACATTGACGCGGTACTGAAAGAGTTCGGCATTGTTAAGCCTGAAGACCAGGCAATGTTTATTGCTCAGTCAGGACATGAATCAGCGGGATTCTCTGCGCTGGTGGAGAGCTTCAATTACACCCCTGCCGCTCTGCTGACCACCTTTGGACGCCGCATTACGAACTATCAGGCATATATGCTTGGGCGTAACAAAGAAAAAGGGCAGGTAGCCAATCAGCCAGCCATTGCAAATCTGGTGTACAGCAATCGCCTCGGTAACAAAGCATCAGGCGATGGGTGGAAATATCGTGGCCGTGGGCTGATTCAGATTACCGGTCTTGATAATTACCGCCGATGCGGAACGGGATTAAAACTGGATTTAGTCAGTAATCCTGAGTTGCTGGAAAAGGACATCAACGCCGCTCGATCAGCTGCATGGTTCTACGCCACCAGCGGATGCCTGAGCTACTCCGGCGATCTGGTCCGCATCACTCAGATTATCAATGGTGGACAGAACGGCATTAACGACCGCCGTGCACGCTACGCCAAAGCAAAAACTGCACTGGTATGAGGTCGCAATGGGACTTGAAATGATTATCGGCCTGGCTGTTGCTGTGCTGGCTGCAATTGCAGGTGCTTTTGGTCTGGGTAAATCACGCGGTACTAACATCGCTGAGACAAAAGCGGACCAGCAACGCACTGAAGAACGTGCAGCAGCTACTGAAGCCGTTGCAGAACGCCGGATAGAGACAACAAAAGGAGCCAGGGATGTACAGCAGACTGTTAATCATCTTCCTGATGACGATGTTGACCGTGAGTTGCGCGAAAAATTTACCCGTAAAACCTGAAGTAACGGACACTGCCTGTGACTGGGTGAACATCATCTACCTAACCGAGCACGACATTGAGGTAATGGATCGCCAGACGAAGAAAGACATCTTGGTGCATAACAAAGCATATATGTCGAATTGTGGAAAGTAAAAATAGAGTTGAAAACTATTGCTAGAATGCCCACACATCAGTGGGCTTTCTAGCTCATTTCGAGGATGTATCAGAAATATGCTTCGATGTTAGGATGGTAGTATTATTAATTATTATTGTAAAGCTTGCTAATTATTTGGACTATAGCTGTCCCAACAGTTACTACATTTGCGCCATTTGCAATCCATTTACTTAATCCCAATTTTTTAAGACGACGAGCAACAGAGTCAGGCTCTGGATTTTCGTCCTTACGGACATTTTCTATCAACTCAAGTAGCTTTTTCTTACTAACACCCTCAGAAAAAAGTGACGAAATTTCTGGAGGCAACTTATCTCTTATTTCTACTGCTTTTCCGTTATTAGTAAATGTGGTGCCTTCGGCTTTAATGGCAACATCAGCAGGGGCTGATATGCCAATGCCGTTATCAATGAAAGAACAATTTTTGAATGTGAAGGCGTTCATAAATCCTCTTTGAGCTTTTTGCTGTGGGTGATCTAAACATATGGTAAAAGAATTTCGCGAGAGAGTTACTGAAAAAACCTGTAATCAATCCGACAGATTTACCACATTAACCTCTAAACCATTCGATAATACGATGTTTTTATGCGTGTCGCACGCGCACATCAAAGAAAGTCTTTCAGCTGTGAGCCTGGGCAAACCGTAAACTTTCGGCGGCTTTGCCGTGCGATAGGCTCACGTCTAAAAGGAAATAGCTATGCAATTTGGCAAAAAATCAAAGTCAGGATTGAGGGTGTTTATTCGCAATGACGGAATGATCGTCAGCGATAAAAAGGGAAGAGCACGCATCATTATCGGTGTGCTCGGTGATGATAAACATGCCTTACGTGGTGGTCGTCCTTCTACCTTCAAACAGTTATGCCGCGCTTAAAAGGGAGTGAATATGGCTGAGAAAATTATTACGCTATCTGGCGCTGCTAATGAAGTGCTTTATGCGCTGTTTTTCCGTGGCGCGTTGCTGTCTGGTGATCTGCCTTCTAAATCTGGCACAGCCGAATTGCGCGAGCTTGGTTTTGCTGAAACCAGACATACAGCAACTGAATACCAGAAAGAAAATCACTTTACCTTTCTGACATCAGAAGGGCAGAAATTTGCCGTTGAACACCTGGTCAATACGCGCTTTGGTGAACAGCAATATTGCGCTTCGGTGACGCTTGGCATTGATATTGATACCTCCGCTGCACAGAAGGCAATCGACGAGCTGGACCAGCGTATTCGTGACACCGTCTCCTTCGAACTTATTCGCAATGGAGTGCCATTCATCAGGGACGCCACTATCACCAGTGATGCTATCCATGCAGCGGCAATAGAAACATCTCACCCGGTGATCAATATTTACAACATCGGCTTTGGTGTTCGCAGTGATGATGCCAATCTTGAAACAGCACTTGAAAATGCTGCTGAGAGCGCGGCTCTGGACGCAGCAAAGCAAGTGGCAGCAGACAAGAAAGCAATGGATAAACGTTTGATGGCGGCATCCGTTGACCGACGAGAGCTCAAGATCTTGTTGGATGAGTGGATTAAAGAGAGTATCCAGCTTAATTGCAAGCCAGGAGGATTGATCTGGAGTATAACAAGAAAATGATAATCATTATCATTTAATGGGTCCTTTCCGGCGATCCGGCCTGTTACGGGGCGGCGTCCTCGCAGATTCTCGCTATTTATGAAAATTTTCAGGCATTTGCCGTTTCCGTTCTTCTTCTCGCTAATTCATTGTTTTAACTGTAAACACCCCCTGAAAAGAAAGGAAATGATAAGCCTTAAAAACGGCTAAATAGCCAGAGGGCGTTTCCTTTCTCTGTTTTTGTGTATGGAGTGAGCTATGGAGGTCAACAAAAAGCGTCTTTCTGAAATATTTGGGGTCAGCGTGCGAACCATTCAGAACTGGCAGGATCAGGGAATGCCTGTAGCACGTGGCGGTGGAAAAGGTAATGAGGTCCTCTATGAATCTTCCGCGGCTATCGAATGGTATTCCGCACGCGACGCGGCGATTGAGAATGAGAAATTACGGAAGGAGGTGGAAGACCTTCGTCTTGCATCGGAATCCGACCTTCAGCCTGGTACGATTGACTATGAGCGTCACCGCCTCACCCGAGCGCAGGCAGATGCCCAGGAACTAAAAAATGCAAAAGATTCCGCTGAGGTGGTGGAAACCGCATTCTGCACGTTCGTGCTGTCGCGGATGGCCGGAGAAGTAGCCAGCATTCTTGATGGAGTTCCTCTGTCGGTTCAGCGGCGCTTCCCGGAGCTGGAAAACCGACATATTGATTTCCTCAAGAAGGACATCATTAAAGCCATGAACAAAGCAGCTGCGCTGGATGAAATAATACCGGGGTTGCTGAGTGAATATATCGAACAGTCAGGTTAAGGGGCTGCAGCACTCTGCGCGCGCGGGTCTACTTTCGCTGTACCGACCTGAGCCGCAAACGGCGGTTGAATGGGCAGACGATAATTACTATCTCCCCAAAGAGTCGGCCTACCAGGAAGGGCGCTGGGAAACGTTGCCGTTTCAACGCGCGATCATGAATGCGATGGGTAACGATTACATACGTGAGGTCAACGTTGTTAAGTCTGCCCGTGTTGGCTATTCAAAAATGTTGCTGGGTGTTTATGCGTATTTTATTCAGCACAAGCAGCGAAATTCCCTTATCTGGCTGCCTACTGATGGTGACGCCGAAAACTTTATGAAGTCGCATGTTGAGCCGACGATTCGCGATATTCCGTCACTTCTGGCGCTGGCCCCCTGGTATGGAAAAAAGCACCGGGACAATACGCTCAGTATGAAACGCTTCTCCAACGGTCGCGGGTTCTGGTGTCTGGGTGGTAAAGCGGCGAAAAACTATCGTGAGAAATCGGTCGATGTTGCCGGTTACGATGAACTGGCGGCATTCGATGAAGATATTGAGAAAGAGGGATCCCCGACGTTCCTGGGTGATAAACGTATTGAGGGGTCTGTCTGGCCCAAATCTATTCGCGGATCAACGCCAAAAACAAAGGGGACCTGCCAGATTGAGCGTGCTGCCAGCGAGTCCGGGCATTTCATGCGTTTTCATGTTGCCTGTCCGCACTGTGGTGAAGAGCAGTACCTTAAATTCGGCGACAAAGAGACCCCGTTCGGGCTGAAATGGACACCGGGCGAACCCTCCAGCGTCTTTTACCTGTGTGAACATAATGCCTGCGTCATTAAGCAGCAGGAGCTGGATTTCACTGAAGCTCGTTACATCTGCGACACCACCGGGATCTGGACGCGCGACGGTTTATCCTGGTTTTCATCAACAGGCACCGAAATCGACCCGCCAGACAGCGTGACGTTTCACATCTGGACGGCATACAGCCCGTTTACCACCTGGGTTCAGATCGTTAAAGACTGGCTAAAAACGAAAGGGGATACAGGAAAGCGTAAAACCTTCGTGAACACCACTCTGGGCGAAACATGGGAGCCTAAAATTGGTGAACGGCCTGACGCGGAGCTCATGGCCGAACGCAAAGAGTTCTTCGGGGCATCCGTACCGGAGCGTGTTGCTTATCTGACAGCCGGGATCGACTCCCAACTGGATCGATATGAAATGCGCGTCTGGGGATGGGGGCCCGGTGAGGAAAGCTGGCTGATTGACCGGCAGATCATTATGGGCCGTCATGATGATGAAGCGACCCTCGTCAGGGTGGACGAGGCGATTAACAAAACCTATCTCCGAAAGAATGGCGTGGAAATGTCGGTATCCCGTATCTGCTGGGATATCGGCGGTATTGACCCCACCATTGTCTACAATCGCTCAAAAAAACATGGTCTGTTTCGCGTGATCCCAATTAAAGGGGCTTCCGTTTACGGCAAGCCTGTGGCGAATATGCCGCGCAAACGCAACAAGAACGGCGTTTATCTGACGGAAGTGGGGACTGATACCGCAAAGGAGCAGATTTATAACCGCTTCACACTTCAGCCGGAAGGGAGTGATCCTCTTGCCGGTGCCGTGCATTTCCCCAATAACCCCGAAATTTACGATCTGGCTGAGGCACAGCAGCTTACTGCTGAGGAGCAGGTTGAAAAATGGGTGGACGGGCGTAAGAAAATCGTCTGGGACAGCAAAAAGCGACGAAATGAGGCGCTGGACTGCTTCGTGTACGCGCTGGCGGCCCTGCGGATCAGTATTTCGCGATGGCAACTGAATCTTGATTCACTGCTCGCGAGCCTGCTGGAGGAAGAGGGGAACCGGACCAATAACAAAACCCTGGCTGATTATGCCAGGGCATTATCTGGAGATGAATAATGGCGACACAGACTGATCTGGATGCCGCCCGCGCTGCGTTGCACGATCTCATGATGGGAAAGCGGGTGGCAACGGTGCAAAAAGACGGCCGGCGGGTTGAGTTCACCGCGACCTCCGTCAGTGACCTGAAAAAATACATTGCCGAACTTGAGTCACAGGTTGGCACCACTCCACGACGCCGGGGACCGGCAGGATTTTACGCATGAAAACACCTGCTTTGTTAGGACCGGACGGTAAAACCGCTCTGCGGGATTATGCCGGATATCATGGCGGTGCTGGTGGCTTTGGCGGTCAGCTCCGCGCCTGGAACCCACCGAGTGAAAGCGCAGATGCTGCGTTATTGCCTAATTTTTCCCGTGGTAACGCGCGCGCTGACGACCTGGTCCGCAATAACGGCTATGCGGCAAACGCGGTACAGCTCCATCAGGATCACATTGTCGGGTCATTTTTCCGGCTCAGTTATCGCCCCAGCTGGCGTTTTCTGGGCATTGGAGAGGAAGATGCCCGGGCGTTCTCCCGTGAAGTTGAGGCGGCCTGGAAAGAATTTGCGGAGGACGATTGCTGCTGCATTGATGCGGAACGTAAGCGTACATTCACCATGATGATCCGCGAGGGTGTTTCCATGCATGCGTTTAACGGTGAGTTATGTGCACAGGCCACCTGGGACAGTGATTCCACGCGTCTTTTCCGCACACAGTTCAAGATGGTGAGCCCAAAACGCATCAGCAACCCCAATAATGCCGGAGACACGCGAAACTGTCGGGCAGGTGTCAGAACAAATGACAGTGGCGCCGCGCTGGGATATTACGTCAGCGAGGATGGCTATCCAGGGTGGATGGCGCAGAAGTGGACCTACATCCCGCGTGAACTGCCCGGCGGCCGGCCTTCCTTTATCCACGTATTTGAACCCCTGGAAGATGGGCAGACACGCGGTGCTAACGTGTTTTACAGCGTCATGGAGCAAATGAAAATGCTCGATACACTGCAGAATACGCAGCTCCAGAGTGCGATTGTCAAGGCGATGTATGCCGCTACGATTGAAAGTGAGCTGGATACGCAAACTGCGATGGACTTTATTCTCGGCTCAGACAGTAAAGAGCAGCAAAGCAAGATGACTGGCTGGCTGGGGGAGATGGCCTCGTACTATACCGCGGCGCCGGTTCGTCTCGGCGGCGCGAAGGTGCCGCATCTGATGCCGGGCGACTCCCTGAATCTTCAGTCAGCGCAGGATACTGATAACGGCTATTCGACGTTTGAACAATCTCTGCTGCGCTACATTGCTGCAGGGCTGGGTGTGTCGTATGAGCAACTCTCTCGCAACTATTCGCAGATGAGTTATTCCACCGCCCGCGCCAGTGCTAACGAGTCCTGGGCGTACTTTATGGGGCGTCGCAAATTTGTTGCCTCCCGCCAGGCCTGTCAGATGTTTTTATGCTGGCTGGAAGAGGCCATTGTTCGCCGGGTGGTGACATTACCGTCTAAAGCCCGGTTCAGCTTTCAGGAGGCGAGAAGCGCCTGGGGAAATGCTGACTGGATCGGCTCCGGGCGAATGGCCATTGACGGACTGAAGGAGGTGCAGGAGGCCGTCATGCTCATTGAGGCGGGGCTGAGCACCTATGAGAAGGAATGCGCCAAACGTGGGGAAGACTATCAGGAAATCTTTGCCCAGCAGGTTCGCGAAACGATGGAGCGCCGCGCAGCGGGACTTAAACCGCCAGCGTGGGCGGCTTCGGCCTTTGAGTCTGGACTGAAAAAATCGAATGAGGAGGGGACCGATGACGCCAGAGCTGCGTAATCTCCCGCACATTGCCAGTATGGCCTTCAATGAGCCGCTTTTACTTGAACCCGCCTATGCGCGGGTTTTCTTTTGCGCGCTCGCTGGTCAGTTAGGTATCACCCGTCTGACCGACACCGTGTCGGGCGTTACGCTTGGCGCAGAGCAGATGGCTGAACCGCTGGCACTCTTTGGTGATGATGAGGAAATGGGGCCAAAGCCGGCGCGAAGCTACCAGGTCACTGATGGTATCGCGGTGCTGCCTGTTTCCGGGACGCTGGTCAGTAAAACCCGCTCACTCCAGCCGTATTCGGGGATGACGGGGTACAACGGCATCATCGCCCGCCTCCAGCAGGCCATCAGCGATCCGGGTGTAGACGGCATTCTTCTGGATATGGATACGCCAGGTGGAATGGTGGCGGGTGCCTTTGACTGTGCGGACATCATCGCCCGCATGCGGGATATCAAACCCATCTGGGCGTTAGCCAACGATATGAACTGCAGCGCTGGCCAGCTGATTGCCAGTGCGGCATCACGTCGGCTTGTGACCCAGACGGCCAGAACGGGATCCATCGGGGTCATGATGGCCCACAGCAATTACGGCGCCGCCCTTAAAACCAGCGGTGTTGAGGTCACGTTGATTTACAGCGGCGATCACAAGGTGGACGGGAACCCCTACGAGAAATTACCCAAAGAGGTACGTGCAGATTTTCAGGCGCGTATTGACGCTACCCGGCAGATGTTCGCTGAAAAGGTGGCGGGTTATACCGGCATGTCGGTTCAGGCCGTTCTTGATACTGAAGCGGCTGTGTTTTCAGGCCAGGAATCAGTAGACAACGGCCTGGCGGAGCAACTGGTCAACAACATGGATGCGCTGAACGTTATGCGCGATGCAATTAATAAACGAACGATGATTTCCCGAGGAGGAAGCATGAAAGGTACTACTGCATCAGCAGATACCACTCAACCAGCAGCATCTGCTGACCAGACCGTGACCACCGTTGACGCGCCTGCTGTGGTCGTTACTGACCCTGCCGCGGGCGCAACTGTTGATATCAGCAGCCAGGTGGCAGCGGCGGTCGCAGCCGAAAACGGTCGCATTATGGGGATCCTGAACTGTGAAGAAGCGAAAGGGCGTGAATCACAGGCGCGTGCGCTGGCAGAAACGCCGGGAATGACCGTGGAAAGTGCCCAGCGCATTCTTGCTGCAGCACCTCAGAGTGCTCTGGCGCGCACGGATACCGCGCTGGATCGTCTGATGAAAACCGCACCCGGCACCGTAACGGCAGGTAGCGCTTCTGCCGAAGCGGGTGACGATTTGTTAAATACGCCTGTTTAAGAGGTCAACATGTCTAACACTGAACAATTTACGCACAATCAGCCCCTCGGGAACAGTGATCCGGCGCATACCGGTTATGCACCCGGTGAACTGACGAAAGCAGTACCGGCGATGACGCCTCTGATGCTGGATGCCACTTCCGGCAAGCTGACCGTCTGGGATGGCCAGCATGCTGGGGCTGCCTGTGGCATTCTGGCTGTTTCCGCGGACCAGAGCAACACAGAGCTGGCATTCTATAAGTCCGGCTCTTTCCGTATTGAAAATGTGCTCTGGCCGGATGCGGTGACGGATGAACACATCAAGCGCAACGCGTTCACGGGTACAGCTATCAGCATCGTCTGACACCCGACTTAACAGTAACCATCATCCACAGAAGCCGCCATCGCGGCTTTTTTTACGGGAAAAATCTATGTCAATTTACACAACTGCCCAACTGCTGGCGGTCAATGAGAAGAAATTCAAGTTCGATCCGCTTTTCCTGCGTATCTTCTTCCGTGAAAGCTATCCCTTCAGCACCGAGAAGGTGTATCTGTCGCAAATCCCGGGCATGGTCAACATGGCGCTGTATGTCTCGCCTGTTATTTCCGGCAAGGTTATCCGCTCCCGCGGCGGCGCAACGTCAGAGTTTACGCCGGGATACGTCAAACCCAAGCACGAGGTAAACCCGCAGATGACGCTGCGTCGCCTGCCGGATGAAGATCCGCAAAATCTGGCTGACCCGGCCTACCGCCGCCGTCGTATTATCCTGCAGAACATGAAGGATGAGGAGCTGGCGATTGCCCAGGTGGAAGAGAAACAGGCGGTGGCTGCTGTCCTCAACGGTAAATGCACCATGACCGGCGAAGCGTTTGAACCGGTTGAGGTGGATATGGGACGCAGTGCCGGAAACAACATCATCCAGGCAGGTGCTGCGGCCTGGAGCACCCGCGACAAAGAAACTTATGACCCTACTGACGATATTGAAACCTATGCGCTGAACGCCAGCGGTGTGGTCAATATTATCGTCTTTGATCCTAAGGGCTGGGCGTTGTTCCGTTCATTCAAAGCGGTAAAAGAGAAGCTCGACACCCGTCGGGGTTCTAACTCTGAACTGGAAACGGCGCTGAAGGATCTGGGTGAAGCGGTCTCCTATAAGGGAATGTATGGTGATGTGGCCATTGTCGTCTATTCCGGGCAATACATTGAAGACGACACCAAAAAGAACTACCTGCCGGATTTGAGCATGGTGCTGGGTAATACCCAGGCCCGCGGCTTGCGCACCTACGGCTGCATTCAGGATGTGGATGCCCAGCGTGAAGGCATTAACGCTTCCACGCGTTATCCGAAAAACTGGGTACAGACTGGCGATTCGGCGCGTGAGTTCACCATGATCCAGTCTGCACCGCTGATGCTGCTGGCTGACCCGGATGCGTTTGTGTCAGTCAAACTCGCCTGATGTCTATTCTGTGGCCCTGCGGGGCCCTGTTCCGGAGTTGTTCTTATGACTGAAAAAGAAAAGTTGATTGCGCGACTTAATGAGCTTGGCGCGCAGCTTGGTCGGGAAGTGAATACCAGTGGCACTATTCAGGAGCTTTCTATGCGCATTCCAGAGCTGGAGGAAGAACTGAATGACGGCACTGATACCGATAGTGTTGAAAATGGTGGCGTGAGTGATGGTAGCGCGTCCATCGGCGCCGCAGAACCCGTGCCGCCAGTGGATACTGTATTAAGCGGTAGAACAGATGACGCGCTGATGGCAGTCGAAACGCTGGCCACGCTGCACATTGAGGCGCTGCAAGCGACCCGTGAGGAACGGGTATCTATTGTGGAGGCGGGGACCGTGATCCGCGTGACAGAAGCGGATGCGGACAGCCTGGTTTCACTTGGACTGGTCCGCGAGCACTAGCAGGGGGCTGTGTGGCTGATTTCGATAACCTTTTTGATGCTGCAATAACACAGGCCGATGACACTATTCGGCAGGTTATGGGGACTTCTGCAAGGGTAACGTCCGGCGCGATTTCTGGCGTCACGTTGAGTGGTGTTTTCGATGATCCGGAAAATATCGGTTACGCCACACCCGGCATCCGTGTCGAGGGGACCAGCCCATCGTTGTTTGTGAAATCAGCAACGATTGTGCAGCTGGCGCGGCTGGATACGCTGGATATTAACGGAAAACCTTTCTGGGTTGATCGTATTGGCCCTGATGACTGCGGATCCTGCCATGTCTGGCTCGGTACGGGTTCTCCTCCCGCAGCAACCCGACGCCGTTAAGGGGAAACTATGTCTTTAAAAGGGCTTGAACAGGCCATAGCAAACCTGAACAGCATCAGCAATTCGGCGGTTCCGCGTGCCTCAGCGCAGGCTGTTAACCGTGTCGCCACCCGGGCAGTCAGTAGAAGCGTTGCCGTTGTCTCGAAAGATACGCGGGTGCCACGCAAGCTGGTAAAACAACGCGCGAGGATAAAACGCGCCACGGCGAAAAAGCCGATGGCAATGATTCGCGTGAACCGGGGCAACCTGCCCGCGATAAAGCTCGGTACCCCCAGCGTACGGTTATCCCGCAGAAAACGGGACAAAAAAGGGGCCAATAGCGTGTTGCGAATTGGCCCTTTTCGTTTCCCTGGTGGTTTTATTCAGCAACTGAAGAATGGCCGATGGCATGTGATGCGACGGACATCCAGACCCCGCTACCCGATTGAAGTGGTCAGCATTCCACTGGCAGCGCCACTGACGACCGCATTTAAAGATGAGCTGCCGAAGCTCATGGAATCGGATATGCCCAAAGAACTTCGGGCATCCCTTAAAAACCAACTCAGGCTGATTCTGAAACGATGAAACACACTGATATTAGAAAGGCCATTATTGATGCGCTGGAGAGCCATATTGGTAAAGACGCGCTCTATTTTGACGGGCGTCCAGCGGTACTGGAGGAGGGGGATTTCCCGGCGGTCGCTGTCTTCCTGACGGATGCCGGGTATACCGGCGAAGAACTGGATGCTGATATCTGGCAGGCCACGCTGCATATCGAAATCTTTTTACCTGCGCAGGTACCCGATTCCGAACTCGATGACTGGATGGAGTCACGTATTTATCCGGTGCTTGGCAATGTGTCAGGACTTTCCACGTTGATCACTAACATGGTGCAACAGGGGTATGACTACCAGCGCGATGATGATCTTGGGCTGTGGAGTTCGGCTGATCTGAAATATTCCATTACTTACGAAATGTGAGGACGTAATGACAACACCAAACCCACTGGCGCCGGTAAAGGGTGCCACCACCACGCTCTGGATTTATTCCGGATCGGGCAACCCATTTGCCAACCCATTATCGGATGTTGACTGGACGCGCCTGGCGAAGATTAAAGACCTGCAGCCCGGCGAACTGACTGCCGAATCAAACGATGATACTTACCTGGATGACGAAGACGCCGACTGGACTGCTACCGCACAGGGGCAGAAATCGGCGGGGGAGGCCAGTTTTACGCTGGCCTGGAAACCTGCCGAGAGCGGGCAGCAGGATCTGGTTCGCTGGTTTGATGACGGTACCGTGCTGGCGTACAAAATCAAATACCCGAATGGCGCCATCGATGTGTTCCGTGGCTGGGTAAGCAGCCTGGGTAAAACGGTGACGGCAAAAGACACCATTACCCGTTCTGTCAAAATCAGCAACAACGGCAAACCAGGTCTTGCTGAAGACAGCGCTGCTGCAGTGATTGACGTAACCGGCGTCAGCCTGGATAAATCGACCACCACCGTTGCGGTTGCTGCCACCACCACGCTGAATGTCACCGTGGCGCCAGCCAGCGCAAGCGATCCATCTTTCCGGGCCACCACCACGGATGCAGGTAAAGCCACGGTGACTGTCGCTGGTACAGTGCTGACGGTAACCGGCATTGCCGCCGGAACCGCCGACATTATCGTGATGACCAACGACGGGCTTTTTGTCGCGACCTGTAAAGTCACCGTTTCCTGACTTCCGGGGCTGTGGCCCCGCTTTCTGGAGTAATGCATGTTTTTAAAAAGTGAACCGTTCGAACGTAACGGTAATACAGTCACGCTCTACGAACTGTCGGCGCTACAGCGTATTGAGCATCTTGAACACCTGAAGTCGCTGGAAAGTATCTCTGATGCCGACATGCAGACGGCGATGGATATGACGATTAAATCCGGCGCACTGCTGGTGGCTATGTCTTTATGGCATGGACACGCTCTGAAAGGGACGCACAAAACGCCGAAAGAAGACGTTGAGCAGATCCAGAATGAAGTGCTGATGACCTGGCCGCTGGAGATTGTTTCCGCTGCAGAGTACAGCGTGAAGCTGCTGTCTGGCATGGTGCCGCTGCAGGAAGCGAATGATCCAGAGGATGTTGCTGTAACTGAGCCGGTCAGTCTGGAAAAGTCCTCGCCAGTGAGCTGACCTTCGTCCTGAAACTGGCGCGTGAATTTCGCCGCCCGGACTGGCGCGCCATGCTTGCTGGTATGTCGTCAACGGAATATGCCGACTGGCGAACGTTCTACCAGGACAATTTTTTTAATGATGTGCAACTGGATGCACATTTTTCCTCGCTGATGCATATCGTCATTACCGCGCTTGACCCCAAAACCACATCAACCCCTGCCAGCTTCAGCCTTCTTTCACCTTCTGCGGAGGATATTGCCGACGATGAACCCGGTGACGCTGTGCTGATGGCAAAGGCCGAGGGCATTTCAGGAGGTGTTCGCTATGGCCCAGACGGCAGTGGGTGACCTGGTCGTTAACCTTGACGTTAATTCGTCAAAGTTCAACGAGCAGATGGAGTACGTAAAAAGGCAGTTTAAGCAGACGGGGGACGCAGCGAATGACTCTGCGCTGAAGGTGCAGCAGTCATTTACCCGCCAGGAGAGCGCCGCGAAGAAGGCCGGTATTTCTGTAGGTCAGTACAACGCCGCGATGCGTATGCTGCCTGCACAGTTTACGGATATCGCCACCCAGCTGGCCGGTGGGCAGAGTCCATGGCTCATCCTGCTGCAGCAGGGCGGTCAGGTGAAAGACTCCTTCGGCGGTATTATTCCGACCTTCCGGGCGTTGCTGGGCACCATATCGCCGGTGATGGTAGGTGTTGGCGCGCTGGCTGCCGCCACTGGCGCGGTGGTTTACGCCTGGTATCAGGGCTCGTCCACGCTGTCTGATTTCAACAAAACGCTGGTCCTGTCCGGTAACACTGCCGGGCTGACCTCAAACCGCATGCTGGTGCTGGCGAAATCCGGCGAGCAGGCGGGACTCACGTTTAACCAGACCAGCAGCGCGCTGACGGAGCTGGTCAACGCCGGAGTGCGTGCCGGTGCCCGGTTCGATGAGATGAGTCAGGCGGTAGCGAAGTTCACCGATGCGTCGGGCGTGCCGGTCGACAAGGTGGCAGCGGCATTTGGCAAACTGACGAATGATCCGACTTCAGGCCTTATTGCTATGGCGCAACAGTTCCACAACGTTACCGCGGAACAGATTGCTTATGTGGCGCAGTTGCAGCGTGCCGGGGATGAAGCCGGGGCGCTGCAGGCAGCCAATGATGCGGCGACGAACGGTTTTCGCGAGCAGACAAAGAGCCTGCGCGACAATATGGGGTCGATTGAGACTGCTGCCGACAGCCTGAAGCGTGCCTTTAAATCGATGTGGGATGCGGCGCTCGATATTGGGCGGCCTGACACCACGCAGGAGATGGTTGCCAAAGCGGAAGCGGCCTTTAAGCGGGCGGATGAAATCTGGAATCTGCGTAAAGGTGATGGTTATGTCAATGATGATGCGCGCGCCAGCTACTGGAACGATCGGGAGTCTGCCCGCCTTGCACTGGAAATGGCTCAGCAGCAGGCCAGTGTGGCAAAGGCAACTGAGGATAACGCCGCCCGCGAGGCAGTGATTGAATCTGACCGCCAGAAGTATGCCGCGCAGGCGCAGGCTGCATATTCAAAGACCGAATCAGCTTTGGATAAATTTACGGCAAAACAGAAAGAATATAATCAGGCCATCAAAGACGGACGTATCCTCCAGGCTGATTACAACATTCTGATGGCAGCCGCTAAGAAGGAATACGACGACTCGCTGAAGAAGCCTAAAAAACCGTCAGCAGTGAAAACGCCAGCAGGCGTGAAAAGTGTCGATACTGCCAGCGCGCAGACGCTGGAGCTGGAGGCGCAGTTACGCACTCTGCAGGAGCATAAGAGCATCACTGATACCATCAGCCAGCAGCGGCAGGAATTGTGGAAACAACAATCCCGCTTTTCGGTGCTGGAAGAGGCCGCCAAAAAGCGCGCGCTGACCGCCGATGAAAAATCGGTGCTGGCGAACAAAGACGAGGTACTGGCGCGGGCCGAAGTGAATGCCCGGCTGGGCGATCAGATTGTTGCCCAGGAACGGTTAAACCGCCTGCAGGACAGCTCGCAGAAGTACGTTACCCAGATTGGGGAGAAGACCCGGGCGCTGGTGGCCGGTGGCAGCATGAGTAGCCGCGGCGCGCAGCGGCAAAACGAAGAGGCACAGCTGCGGCAGGGCTGGATGAATGCCGGTGGTAAGGACACCGATCAGGGTTATCAGAACGAACTGGATGCACTGAAGAAATATTATGCCGCACAGGACGAGCTCCGCGGCAACTGGCAGGCTGGGGCGAAATCAGCGTGGGCTGACTATGCCGATTCAGCAGCTGATGCCTATGGTTCGATGAAGTCCGCTGCTTCAGCCACATTCGATGGTATCAGCCAGAATATGGCCGATATGCTGACGACAGGGAAAGCAAACTGGGCTGATTTCACCCGTTCCACGTTGTCGATGCTGACGCAGATCCTGATGAAGCAGGCCATGGCTGGCCTGGTCAGTTCTGCCACGTCAGCGCTGGGTTTTGCTGGCGGTGGTTATACCGGATCCGGCGGCAAGTATGAGCCAGCAGGTGTGGTGCACCGTGGCGAGTTTGTCTTTACGCAGGAGGCCACCAACCGAATAGGTGTCGGCAACCTTTATCGCATGATGCGCGGTTATGCGACTGGTGGTCTGGTCGGGGGGAGTGTCGGTGGCGTTGCTTCTCCTTTTGGTGTCAGCGTGTATGCGCCGGTTTCGGTTACAACAGGCCAGGGGGATTCCGGTCAACAGAAAGGAAGCGGCGATGCGCTGGGGAAAGCCTATCAGCAGGTGATCAACAGCTCCATCAGGGAAGGTATCACCAGAGAAGTCCGGCCAGGTGGCATCATCTGGAATGCAACAAAACAGAGGTAAGCAATGGCGATCGAGCATTTTGCATGGCGGATTAAAGCATCCAGCCAGCCGACCCTGAAAAGTAAGGATACCGTCCGCACGGCACAGTTTGGTGATGGCTATAAGCAAGTGTCAGGTGCCGGGCTGAATGATGAAACGCTCAGCTATGAGTTTTCATTTACCGGCGAACCGGGAACCGTCAAGGATATCTATGTTTTCCTGCGGCGCCATAAGACGAAATCATTTTCGTTTACCCCGCCAGGCGGTGATCTTGCGCTGTGGCGTGTTGAGGCAGACAGCCTGCAGCGCGTCACCAAAAGTAAAACGGTGGAAACCGTATCAGCCACCTTTGAACAGGCGTTTGCACCATGAGCTTAAACAGTGATTATCAGAAACTTGAGCCGGGCAATGTTGTCCGGCTTTTTGATGTCGATGGCACCGCATTTGGTGTTTCCGACGTTCTCCGCTTCCACGCCTACAACATTGCCCACACTCCCGATGAAATTGCCGCTGCTGGTGGAGATGACAATAAGCTACCGGCGAAATCGATCTGGTGGCAGGGGCAGGAATATAAAGCCTGGCCCTGCCAGATCGAGGGTATTGAGACGGCGACCGACGGGACCAGCGCGCAGCCGACGCTGTCGGTCGCTAACCTGGACAGTTCCATTACGGCGCTGTGTCTTGCTTATGATGACCTGCTGCAGGCAAAGGTCACGATTCATGACACGCTGGCGCAGTATCTGGATGCGAAAAACTATCCGGAGGGCAACCCGTCTGCGGATCCGCAGCAGGAAAAGCTGAAGGTGTTTTACATTGACGCCAAGAGCACTGAAACCAACGAGGTGGTGGCGTTTACGTTGTCCAGTCCAATGGACCTGCAGGGGCTGATGATCCCGACGCGCCAGCTACATTCGCTTTGTACCTGGTGTATCCGGAACAAATACCGCTCAGGTGATGGATGTGACTACGCCGGAACCCGTTATTTCGACAAGTACAACAACCCGGTTAACGATCCGTCACTCGATGAATGTCCCGGTACGCTCACTGCGTGCAAGTTGAGGCATGGCGAGGGGAACGAGTTGCCGTTCGGTGGTTTCCCAGGCACATCCCTGCTCAGGAGCTGATATGCGTCAGAAAATTATCGACGCCATTATGGCGCATGCTGCTGCTGAATATCCGCGCGAATGCTGCGGCGTAGTGGTGCAAAAAAGCAGGGTGCAGCGGTACATTCCCTGCCGTAATCTGGCAACCGATCCGACAGAGCATTTCCACCTGTCGCCGGAAGATTATGCCGCTGCCGAAGACTGGGGAACAGTGATTGCCATTGTCCACAGCCACCCGGATGCCACGACTCAGCCAAGTGAGCTGGATAAGGCTCAGTGCGACGCTACACTGCTTCCGTGGCATATCGTCAGTTGGCCAGAAGGGGATTTACGCACCATTCAGCCGCGGGGCGAGCTGCCGCTGCTGGAGCGCCCGTTTGTTCTTGGTCATTTTGACTGCTGGGGACTGGTAATGAGTTACTTCCGGCAAACGCATGGTATTGAACTGAAGGACTACCGCGTCGATTACCCCTGGTGGGAAGACAGTTACCCCGAAAACTTCTACCACGATTGCTGGTATGAATGCGGATTCCGTGAATTCAGCGGTGTGCCTCAGCCAGGTGACATGGTCATCATGCAGGTCCAGGCTAATAAGTGGAATCACGCGGGAATTCTACTGGAAGGTAACATGCTGTTGCATCACCTGTATGGGCACCTCAGCCAACGTGTGCCATACGGCGGCTACTGGCAAGAAAGAACAATGAAGGTACTTCGCTATAAGACTCTAGCTTAAGCCCATTTAGGTGGATTGTTCCCCTGGAATTTCCACCCCAAAACCATCCGCATCCCAAGTCTTTTCCCAAACTTCGTAACCTAACTCTTTTAGGCGACTAAAAGTTTTTTTGAAAACAGTGTTGAAATCATCGTCACTAAGTCCGTCCAACTCAAGATCGCTGAGATGAATATGGAATGTGGAATGACCAATCCGTACCTTTTTGTTGATCTCTGAAAAAGTCCTTTTGAATATTATTTCAGAGAGTTCATCCCTCGCTTTTTCAACAAGTTGAATTGCATCTTGAGCAGAAATTACTTCATCTTCACGTAATTCGCTAAGGAAGCTGTTGTCGAGACGTTGAACTATTTCAGCATTCATAGAGCGGTTATTGGATTTTGCTGCATCTTCAATTTTTTCTTTTAATTCAATTGGTAATCTTATTCTTAGTTGAGGATCTTCTCTGCTCATTTGGTTGCCTCACTCAAAAAGTTCACATTATGTAAATTATGCCCCACGGTGGGGTTGACATCAATGACGCACGGTGTGACACTTTAAGTGTCCCACCGTGGGGCATAATTGGAGGGGTTATGGAAAAAGCTAAAGATATGTACCAGCGAAAGGTTCGATTTCCTGAAGATGTCCGGTTGGCGATAGAGAGAAATGGGGAAGATGAGTGCCGTCAGTTCAATACTGAGCTCATCTATCAGTTGAGGAAAGCGTACGGATTAGAAGGGGGGAAGAGTGAACAAGCATAAAAACAGTGAAACCCAGGAGTGCGCGAACACCCTGGGCTTCTTATCGAAGAAATCCTTGGCAGGAAATATCGACATGAACAGTGTAACGAAAGAAGAGCTGAACTTCCATGGCATTTCTCTGCAGCCAGCTCCTGATATCGATGGCATCTGGCTGACCGCTAATCAGATTGGTTACGCGCTTCAATATGCAGACGATAAAGCTGTTCAGCGAATTTTTGCTCGTCATATTGATGAGTTTACAGAAAAAATGACAAGGGTGGTCAACTTGACCACCCCTGGTGGGCATCAGGAAACTAGGGTTTTTTCTCTACGTGGCGCACACATGGTCGCTATGTTTGCCAGAACTCCGGTTGCTAAAGAATTCCGACGCTGGGTGTTAGATATTCTGGATCGTGAGGTGTCTATAAACATTCCAGCATCGAAGATGCTCAGCGATCGAGAAATACACGCCCACAATGCAAACGCAATGTTCGATTATTTCGAGATTATGTGTGAAGCATGGTTTAACCAGATAGAACCAGCGCTGAGGGCGATTGAGTCTCCGCTCGCAGGCCGTCTTCACGATCGTTTCAATGATGGGGCCGCGTTTATGTACATGATTAAGACCCATGCTGAACTACAGCTTCAGGAAGGAGAAAGGCCAAGAATATACTGAATTTGCAATGCTGCAAATAGAAAAGCCGATAGTTAGAGCTATCGGCTATCCATAAATCTGTCATAAGGGTCCAACCAATGACTTCATTAAATTTAGCAGTAAATAGCGCTAATGTCACCGAGAAAACCATTGATAGCCAGTACTTGCTGGAGATGGTGAATGCTGCGCGAAAGCAATGTGGTGAGCCGGCTGTCCGAAATAACAAGTTCATTGAGAAGGTTGTGGATGAGCTTGAAGGGGAGACCTACACAAAAAGTGTAGGTCGTAAAAATGGTCAAGACATTGAAGTAATTACAATGTCTATCAAGCAAGCCCTCCGAGTAGCCGCTCGTGAATCGAAAGCTGTTCGACGTTCTCTGGTTGATAAGCTGGAAGATATGCAGGTATTACCAGCGATGCCAAAAAGCAACACAGGTATCACTGAGTACCGATTGGCTAAGGCAGAACAGTTGAAAGCCCAGGCATTGGAGAAGAATATCGCGAGCGCGCGGGAAATCATTACTCTGCTTCCTAGATTGGATCCGATGGCACATCAGGTGCTCACGGCATCGTTGATTAATCCGCTTATTGGTTATGACGCCATCCCTTTGCCTGTTATCGAGGAGCATTACCACACTGCGAGTGAGGTGGGGGAGATGCTGGGGGTTTCTGCTCAGAAAATTGGACGCGTTGCTAACACACACAAGCTGAAGACAGAAGCGCATGGCAAGTTCTTTCTGGACAAGTCGGCCTACTCAAGTAAACAGGTTGAAGCGTTCCGGTACAACACTAACGGAATTGATGCGTTGCGCCATCTGATTCATGGTGCTGATGTGGCATAAATTTCAAAGCAGTTAAAATGTTTTTGCTATCCCAACCCGCTTAACTGCGGGTTTTGTCGTTACCGGATCCCTGCTACTCTTTTGGCAAATTGATCAAAGGTGATAGGGATATGAAAAAGACTTTGCTGCTTCTAATTGCGCTTAGCGTTGCTGGGTGTTCAACCACGGCGGTGAATTCTACCGTTGCAAAACAAGTACCATCTGAACGTGTATTGCTGAAGGGGGCTGGTGACTCGGTGATAACAATTACACGAGATCAAGGATGGTTTGCTGGAGGTGGATGCTTTGTAGAAGTAACTATTGATGGAAAATCCTATGCAAGAATTGATACGGGAGAAACGATCGATATCAATGTTACATCCGGCCGACATATTCTAGGAATATCTGGCGATTCAAAAGGTAAAGGATTATGTGGAATGCAGGTCGGACAACCACTCAAAGAGACTGCCACGCAGATCAATGCTCGTGAACATCAAAAATTCCGCATCACCGGAGATACTAATTCCGGACTTGATATCAGAGCATCAACCATATAGTTCGAGTCATTTTATAAATGGCCACCTCCGGGTGGCTTTTTTATTGGAGAATAGTATGCAGCAAGAAGTTATGACCCAAATTGAACTGAGCGGGATTCTTGGCAAAACCTTTGGTAAGACGCATCATCGTTTAATTAGCTCAACCCGAGAAGCTTGTCGAGCCCTAGCTGCAACAGTGAAAGGGTTTGAGGTCTTCATGAATTCAAGTAAACAGCGCGGTCTGACATATGCAGTTTTTCGAGGAAAGAAAAATATTGGGGAAGATGATTTAGGCTTTCCGGCGACAGGTGAAGTGATCCGGATCGTGCCAGTAGTTATTGGTAGTAAAAAAGCTGGCCTGTTACAAACCATATTAGGTGCCGTCCTTGTTGTAGCTGGCTACGCTTTGTCAGGTTTTACTGGCGGTGCAAGTATGGCATTGGTCGCACCCGGTGTTGCATTAATGGCTGGAGGCGTAATCCAAATGCTTTCGCCACAGCCAGCAGGGCTTGCCAGCAAACAGGATGCCGAAAATCGGGCATCGTATGCATTCGGTGGTGTAACTAACACTGCTGCTCAGGGTAATCCAGTTCCACTTCTATACGGGTGCAGGCGTATTGGTGGGGCGATCATCTCTGCTGGTATATACGTCGAAGACCAGCAATAACAAAATAATCTTCCTTTCAGGCTACCTTATGGTGGCTTTTTTTATGGGCGCAATATGGCTACAGCAACCCCGATAAAAGGCCGCAAGGGCGGCAGTTCCAGTTCACGAACCCCTACCGAACAGCCTGATGATCTGCAATCTGTAGCGAAGGCCAAAATCCTCGTTGCGCTTGGGGAAGGGGAATTTGCAGGGCAATTAACCGGAAAAAATATCTACCTGGACGGTACGGCGCTGGAAAACTCTGATGGCTCCCAAAACTTTAGCGGCGTGTCGTGGGAGTTTCGCGCGGGAGCTCAGGCACAAAATTATATTCAGGGCATTCCGGGTACCGAAAACGAAATCAACGTTGGAACAGAAGTATCAAGCGCAACAGCCTGGACGCGTACCTTCACCAACACCCAACTATCAGCCGTTCGCCTGCGACTGAAATGGCCTTCTCTGTTTAAGCAAGAGGACAACGGCGATCTGGTAGGGTATTCCATCAATTATGCAATAGACCTGCAAACTGATGGTGGGACCTGGCAAACCGTGCATAATACCAGCGCAACCGGCAAAACGACGTCTGGTTATGAGCGCAGCCACCGTATTGATTTACCGCAGGCTGGCAGCACCTGGACAATCCGACTGCGTAAGATTACCGCTGACGCAAACAGCGCCAAGATCGGCGACACGATGACGCTGCAAAGCTTCACGGAAGTGATTGATGCCAAGCTGCGCTATCCGAACACCGCGCTGCTGTACATCGAGTTCGACTCGAGTCAGTTTAACGGTTCAATTCCACAGATATCCTGTGAACCACGTGGCCGGGTGATCCGCGTGCCTGATAACTATGACCCCGATACGCGGAGTTATAGTGGCACGTGGCAGGGCGCGTTCAAGTGGGCCTGGACCGATAACCCGGCGTGGATATTTTACGATCTGGTTATTACCGATCGCTTTGGTCTGGGTAATCGCCTGAGTGCAGCCAACATCGATAAATGGACGTTGTACCAGGTATCGCAGTATTGCGATCAGCCGGTACCGGATGGAAAGGGTGGAAGCGGGACAGAGCCACGCTATACCTGTAACGTCTATGTTCAGGAGAGGAATGACGCTTACACTGTGCTGCGTGACTTTGCGGCTATATTCCGGGGTATGACGTACTGGGGCGGTGATCAGATTGTTGCGCTTGCGGATATGCCGAGAGATGTGGATTACGCTTACACCCGCGCTAACGTTATCGACGGACGCTTTACCTATTCCAGCAGTACAACAAAAACGCGGTATACCACGGCGCTGGTATCCTGGTCTGATCCGGGTAACGCCTATGCGGATGCGATGGAGCCGGTATTTGAGCAGCCTCTGGTGGCCCGGTACGGATTTAATCAGCTGGAAATGACAGCCATCGGCTGCACCCGGCAGTCAGAAGCGAACCGAAAGGGGCGCTGGGGTATTCTCACCAACAATAAGGATCGCGTTGTTTCGTTTGATGTTGGCCTGGACGGAAACATTCCGCAGCCGGGATACATCATCGCCGTGTCAGACGAGCTTCTGTCCGGCAAAGTTATGGGCGGCCGTATCAGTGCTGTTAACGGTCGCGTGATTAAACTTGACCGCGTAGCTGATGCAGCAGCAGGCGATCGCCTAATTCTCAATCTTCCCTCCGGTGCGTCACAGAGCAGGACTATTCAGGCGGTTAACGGGGAATCAGTCACAGTCACCACGGCATACAGTGAGACACCACAGGCCGAAGCTGTATGGGTGGTTGAGTCAGATGAACTCTACGCCCAGCAGTATCGTGTTGTCAGTGTCTCCGATAACAATGATGGTACCTTCTCGATTACCGGCGCATGGCACGACCCGGATAAATATGCCCGTATCGATACCGGAGCCATCATTGACCAGCGGCCGGTGAGTGTGATCCCGCCGGGTAACCAGTCGCCGCCGGCTAACATTGTGATCAGCTCGTTTTCAGTGGTTCAGCAGAATATCAGCGTTGAGACCATGCGGGTGAGCTGGGACCAGGCGCAGAACGCCATCGCCTACGAGGCACAGTGGCGCCGCAATGATGGTAACTGGGTAAACGTGCCGCGCAGCTCCACCAACTCATTTGATGTATCGGGTATTTATGCAGGGCGCTACCTCGTGCGTGTGCGTGCCATTAATGCCGCTGAAATTTCCTCTGGCTGGGGCTATTCCGAAGAAAAAACGCTGACGGGTAAGGTGGGAAATCCGCCAAAACCTGTCGGCTTTGCGACAACGCCGATCAACTGGGGGATTCGCCTGAACTGGGGATTCCCGGCTAATACCGGGGACACGCTGAAAACGGAAATTCAGTACACCGCGAACAGTGATTTCTCAAATCCTCTTTTACTGTCGGATGTGCCTTATCCGTCTGCCGAATACACCCAACTAGGGTTGAAGGCGGGGCAGGAATTCTGGTACCGCGCGCAGCTGGTAGACCGAACGGGTAATGAATCAGGCTGGACCGACTGGGTTCGTGGCGAATCTAATGCGAATGCTGACGACTACCTGGGAGATATTGCTGGTGACTTCCTGACGTCTGCCGACGGTGACCGCCTGACAAGCGATATTGATACCAACCTCGAAGCCGCATTACAGAACGCGCTGGCCAACCACGCAACGGCTGAACATCAGTGGGCGCAGTATGGTGAAGTCCGCGCGGATATTCTGGTAATTAAAACGACGGTTGCCAGTGTGGATAAGGCGATGGCTGAGCTGTCTACGCAGGTACAGGCGCAGTTCAATGACGTGACTGCTGCACTGGAAGATAAGCTCACCGCCGTGGTTGATGCTACCGGTGCATCTGCAATTTACACCCTTAAAACCGGGGTTCGAATAAACGGTGTGATGTATAACGCCGGGATGTCGATCGCGGTGCTGGCGGAGGCGGGTAAGCCGGTAGTCACTCGCGTCGGGTTTAACGCCAACCAGTTTGTCCTGATGAGTGGCAGTGGTGATACGCAGTATTCTCCGTTTGCTGTTGTTAATGGTCAGGTATTTATTAGCGATGCGTTTATTCAGAACGCCAGTATCACCAGTGCGAAAATTGCGGATGCTGCGATTACTAACGGCAAAATCTCAGGCGCATTCTGGTCTACGGGCTATAAAATTGCAAATCAGGGCGGTTGGTGTCTGTCTAAGGCTGATAACAACCTGTCATTTACTGGGCCCAGCGGGCGACTGCTGGTACAGCTGGGGCATATTACCGGAGTAGCGCCTAATGTCTGATTTTGGTTTTGATTGCTGGCATGAGGACGGATCATCAGCAAACTTTGGTATTAAACCAATATCAATCATTGGAACGATAAAGCTGAGTGCCGGCCAGACGTCAGGTGCATATTCGTTCAACGTGCCGGCAGGGAAGAGGCTCGGATATATGCTGGGTCTGGCAAAAACTATAGCGTATGTAGAGGGGCGCCGAACAATAGCCGTTTCAGGCAATAGTATTGTAATTGGCGCAGGCACTGATAACTCTCTGAACCAGCCTCAGGCAAATGAGAGCTATGTTTTTGTTTTTCTGGAAAATGCATAATGGCTAACAGATATGGTGCGTTATTATCGTTGAAAAGCGGCGAAACATTTATCACCCCCCAGTCAGTACCTGTTTGTCTGTATTCAAAGCAGACGTTTTCGTCAGTATCGAATGGTGCTCTACATTATATTGAGCAACTGGTTAATATACCTGATGCAACACAACCTGTTATCCCGTTTGTTCTGACATCCCGTCAGGCCGCGTGTGCTGTCTGGATTGAATCAAACGGACAACTGGCTGTACGGGCCTATGAGATACTAAATACCGCATTTACCCTGACAGTCTATTTATTCACTATATTCCCTCAGCCCATGCCAAATCCTCCGTATGGGCTGGCTGTCTGGGACGACCAGACGGGGAATCTGGTTATTACTCATGAATCGAAAATCCTGACGGACGTGGTAACTGTCGGAACAATCGGGGCAAATGGAGGCATTTATATTGACGAGAGCAGAGCGGGTAAATGGGCAATTATCCCGGATGTTGCAGGTCAGCAGGTATGGCGAATATCTGGCGGTGGACCGGGCGGTCAGCTCTGGCCTGTTCCGGTTACTTTTACAGCTGTATATAACGGGGCCAGCACCCGAATTTATACCGCTGCCACTCAGGCAATTCCATCTGGTAGCGCGCAGCCAATGGCCCCTGTAAATGCAGGTAATACAGTTATTGCAGTTGAAGTGTCAAAATATTGAATGCCTGTACGATCGTTTTAAACGATCAATGTATTTTAAATGATCTGTTAAATCTATTATCTATTGTTGTCCGCTATTGATATTTTGAATATGAATAACTACAGCGAGTAACAATATGAAAATTATATTAATCGTTCTTGCATTTTTATCATTAACTGCATGTTCCGGCACTCTCGAAAAGAAATTACCCTTATGTACAGCAACGGCGATGATCGGCAATCAGGAAACAGACGTGCTCATTTACGGGATACGTAAAATTGTAAACCAGACACAATATCAGGCCGGTTATCCATTTAACTGGCGATGGGTGAATAAGAATAATTTCACCAGTTCGAACTGTTCGAATTAAACCTACAAAAAATAACCCGCTCCGGTGGGTTTTTTATTATCTGAATTCAGGAGATATCCATGTCAGCAGGAACGTTAACCCTTAACAATAACTCAGCCTCGGTTGCCGGAACTAACACCACTTTCACCACTGAGTTAGCTGCAGGTGATTTTATTGTGGTTGTCGTGGGTGGTGTGCCTTTCACACTTCCCGTACTGGAAGTTAACAGCAATACACGGCTGACGCTGGTCAGTAATTACACCGGGCCGCGAGCGACAGGAGCCGCCTGGTCTGCCGTTCCCCGCGTGGCGCTGAATATGGTCACTGCCGCAATGGTCGTTCAGAATACCCAGGCGCTTCTCGGCCTGAACTACGACAAGCAGAACTGGCAGCAGTTTTTTACAGCCGAAGGTGATGTAACTATTAAATTACCGGATACCAGTCAGACCACAGGACCGTCAGCAAAGAAACTCATCAATAGCGTTGACGGTAAGGCAGATAAGACAGCGCTTGACGGTAAGGCAGATAAGACAGCGCTTGACGGTAAGGCAGACCTGGTCAGCGGCGTGGTGTCAAAAGCGCAGGGCGGGACAGGGTTATCCAGTCCCTTCGGTACAGGGGCAGGTTCATTCTGTGAGGGGAATGATAACCGCCTTAACACTATCGGCGGCAAATCCGGAGGCCAGATAACCAGCCCGTTTGGCAAGGTCAACGCATTGCCGGGGAACTTTGACTCCCTCTATGCCGGAAACCGCAACTACGGTCTCTACCAGGAGCAGATGAATGTTCTCGGTGCAGGCTATCTGTATCCGCACATGAGTTTCAAGATGTTCTGGCCTGGCAAATATGCTGGGGTGTTTACGTGGTCTGCATGGGCAAACGACATGAACCCCGAGTATGCCCTCTCCTGGACAACGGAGGCGGGAACCACGCCGCACATGTGGCGGTTTAATGCCAGCAACGGAAACGCCACCGCTACCGGAAACTGGGTTAACGGCGGCTCGACCGTCAAAATTAAGGAGAAAGTCGAGGACATCCAGAATCCACGCGAAACGATGCGGATAATCCGCGCATGTACCTGGCGACTGAAAACAAAAAATGCTGACGGACGTTTTGGCATCGGTGTTCTGGCTGAAGGACTGTATGAGGCATACCCGGAGGCGAAAGTCACTGCCGGTGATATCGAACTGCGGGACGGAACTGTTGTTAAGGATGCCTTATCTGTACAGGCTGGCGATTCCGGCGTACTGGCCGCTGTTCACCACGCAACCATTATTTCTCTGATGGATGAAAACGAAGCGCAGCAGAAAGAAATCAATCAACTGAAAGCAGACGTGGAGGCGCTGAAGAAAATTGTTGAATAGCTCACCGCCAGATAATTCTGCTCTGGACCATCAACGTGCAATGTCATAAAGCGAAATAACAGTGCCGCAACCATACCATGTGCATGAGCATGGCTGCGGCCAACTGGCGAACGTCCGATAGTGCGAGTATTGAATGATTGCCAGTCACGGTGGATTGTACTTCAGCAATATGACGGTTCAAGGCGTTTAATCTGAAACCAGCCACATATCAGCCTCTTCAAACATTTCCTGAACAGTACGGCTTATCTGTTCCTTCTCATGCTTGCTGGCGTCAGTGTTGATCGCCGGCAGTGTCATCATCGGTTTAACCCGAACATCAGCATCCGGGAAAATCCGGTGCACTCTCTTGGTCAATTCGCCCAGAATGATATCTTTTGCACCAGGCAGCCCATCAAAATTCCTTTTGTCATAAACGAGTTCCACGAACATTGCTCATTTCCTCTTTACTGGATGTATATACAGTATTTATACTGTGTTTTTATCCGGTATTCAAGAGAGGGCGTAAACATGGGCTTTCCTTCACCTGCGGCAGATTATGTTGAAACACGAATCTCCCTCGATCAGCAGCTAATCAGCCAACCCGCAGCGACTTATTTCATGCGGGCATCGCGTTCACATTTCAGGGAAGGGATAAT
>NZ_JAOWDG010000081.1:0-161130 GCF_030334745.1 Citrobacter sp. Cb080
GGAAGGTGCGAATAAGCAGGTCATTTCTTCCCAAGCTGACTCGCTGATTAAAATTTCGCGGATCTGGGCCGATTTTTTTCCCGCAAACACATCGAATCAGCCTATTTAGGCTATTTTTTCCACCATTTCTGGCGTTATTTCCGGTTTTTACTGAGATCTCTCCCACTGACGTATCATTTGGTCCACCCGAAACAGGTTGGCCAGGGTGAATAACATCGCCAGTTGGTTATCGTTTTTCAGCAGCCCCTTGTATCTGGCTTTCACGAAGCCGAACTGCCGCTTGATGATGCGAAACGGGTGCTCCACCCTGGCACGGATGCTGGCTTTCATGTATTCGATGTTGATGGCCGTTTTGTTCTTGCGCGGATGCTGCTTCAAGGTTTTTACCCTGCCGGGACGCTCGGCGATCAGCCAGTCCACATCCACCTCGGCCAGCTCCTCGCGCTGTGGCGCTCCTTGGTAGCCGGCATCGGCTGAGACAAATTGCTCCTCTCCATGAAGCAGATTACCCAGCTGATTGAGGTCATGCTCGTTGGCCGCGGTGGTGACCAGGCTGTGGGTCAGGCCACTCTTGGCATCGACACCAATGTGGGCCTTCATGCCAAAGTGCCACTGATTGCCTTTCTTGGTCTGATGCATCTCCGGATCGCGTTGCTGCTCTTTGTTCTTGGTAGAGCTGGGTGCCTCAATGATGGTGGCATCCACCAAAGTGCCTTGGGTCATCATGACGCCTGCTTCGGCCAGCCAGCGATTGATGGTCTTGAACAATTGACGGGCCAGTTGATGCTGCTCGAGCAGGTGGCGGAAATTCATGATGGTGGTGCGATCCGGCAGGGCGCTATCCAGGGATAATCGGGCAAACAGGCGCATGGAGGCGATTTCGTACAGGGCATCTTCCATGGCACCGTCGCTCAGGTTGTACCAATGCTGCATGCAGTGAATACGCAGCATGGTCTCCAGCGGATAGGGCCGTCGGCCATTGCCCGCCTTGGGATAAAACGGCTCGATGACAGCGGTCATATTCTGCCATGGCAGAATCTGCTCCATGCGGGAGAGGAAAATCTCTTTTCGGGTCTGACGGCGCTTAGTGCTGAATTCACTATCGGCGAAGGTGAGTTGATGGCTCATGATGTCCCTCTGGGATGCGCTCCGGATGAATATGATGATCTCATATCAGGAACTTGTTCGCACCTTCCCCAGGATTCAGGCCGTTTTCGCCCCCCAACACCCAACAAACCCCGGTCAATGCGATGATTAATCCGGGAATCACCAACCAGGTTGTTTTTTGGCCATTAAATAAGATGGCGAATAATATTGTCAGACTTGGCCAGAGATAATTGACCATACCGACTTCAATAGCCTGGTGACGAGTGGCGGCATAGCCCAGGGCCAGCGCTAAGCATATTTCATAGCTAACAAAAAGCACGCTACCGGCGATTAAATATCGCACAGGAATTTTTCTGATATTTGGGAATCCGACGGTAAATATCAGCAACAGGCCGCTTAATGTAAAAATCATCGCCGCGCCGCCTGCCGGCCCCAGTCCTTCGCTTACCCCACGAATAAGCCCGACCATCGTGCTCCAGAGCACGATGGCAATAAGCCCAATTAACGTTGCTTTTTGTTTTGTCATGCTGATTGTCTGTCCATGGTACTGGCAAAAATTAAGCTGAAATGTATAGCACCTTTACACCGTAGCGCGCTAATTAATTCCCTTTTGTCTACTCCCTTATGGGTACAAAGGTTAAGCGAAGTGCACTATTTAGTAGCGGAACCGTTTCGTTATTGATTTGACGCAAAAAAAATATGGATATAGCTGATAGTTTCGTCGCGAAGTTGTACATGTCATCTTTCAATCATGCCGCGCTGGCGCAATTTGAGAGATTTCCTGTACGAATCCCTGCAAAAAAGAGGAAAGCAATGGACGTCAGCCGCAGACAATTTTTTAAAATCTGCGCGGGCGGTATGGCGGGAACAACAGTAGCCGCTCTGGGTTTTGCACCCAAAATGGCACTGGCTCAGGCGCGAAACTATAAGCTGTTGCGCGCCAAAGAGATCCGAAACACCTGCACATACTGTTCCGTAGGTTGCGGGCTATTAATGTATAGCCTGGGAGATGGAGCAAAAAACGCCAAAGAGTCGATTTACCATATTGAAGGGGATCCGGATCATCCGGTGAGCCGTGGGGCATTATGCCCTAAGGGTGCAGGATTACTGGATTACGTGCACAGTGAAAACCGTCTGCGTTACCCGGAATATCGCGCTCCAGGCTCCGACAAATGGCAGCGTATCAGCTGGGATGAGGCTTTCACCCGTATCGCGAAGCTGATGAAAACTGACCGCGACGCCAACTTTATTGAGAAGAATGAGCAGGGCGTAACGGTAAACCGCTGGCTTTCTACCGGGATGCTGTGTGCATCTGCGGCAAGTAATGAAACTGGCATGCTGACGCAAAAATTTGTGCGCTCACTCGGCATGCTGGCAGTAGACAACCAGGCGCGCGTCTGACACGGACCAACGGTAGCAAGTCTTGCTCCAACATTTGGTCGCGGTGCGATGACCAACCACTGGGTTGATATTAAAAACGCCAACGTCGTGATGGTGATGGGCGGTAACGCCGCTGAAGCACATCCGGTGGGATTCCGCTGGGCGATGGAAGCTAAAAACAACAATGATGCCACGCTAATTGTTGTTGACCCCCGTTTTACACGTACAGCCTCGGTAGCGGATATTTACGCGCCAATTCGTTCCGGCACGGACATTACGTTCCTGTCCGGCGTCTTGCTGTATCTGATTGAAAACAACAAAATCAACGCTGAATACGTTAAGCATTACACCAACGCCAGCCTGCTGGTGCGGGATGATTTTGCTTTTGAAGACGGTCTGTTCAGCGGTTACGACGCGAAAAAACGCCAATACGATAAATCGTCCTGGAACTACCAGTTCGATGAAAACGGCTACGCGAAACGCGATGAAACGTTAAGCCATCCTCGCTGTGTCTGGAATCTGCTAAAACAGCACGTTTCCCGCTACACGCCGGATGTGGTGGAAAACATCTGCGGTACGCCAAAAGAAGACTTCCTGAAAGTCTGCGAAGTGCTGGCTTCCACCAGCGCAGCGGATCGCACCACCACGTTCCTGTATGCACTGGGCTGGACACAGCATACCGTCGGGGCGCAGAACATCCGTACCATGGCCATGATCCAGTTGCTGCTCGGCAACATGGGGATGGCAGGTGGCGGGGTCAACGCTTTACGCGGCCACTCCAACATTCAGGGTTTAACCGACTTAGGGCTGCTCTCTACCAGTCTGCCAGGCTACCTGACGCTGCCGTCAGAGAAACAGGCCGATCTGCAAACCTATCTGGCTGCTAACACGCCAAAAGCGACGTTGGCCGATCAGGTGAACTACTGGGGCAACTACCCGAAATTCTTCGTCAGCCTGATGAAATCTTTCTACGGCAATGCGGCGCAGAAAGAAAACGACTGGGGCTTTGAGTGGCTGCCGAAGTGGGATCAGTCCTACGACGTCATCAAATACTTCAACATGATGGATAGCGGGAAAGTCACCGGCTACATCTGTCAGGGCTTTAACCCGGTCGCGTCCTTCCCGGACAAAAACAAAGTGGTGCAGTGCCTGAGCAAACTGAAGTATCTGGTGATTATCGATCCGCTGGTGACCGAAACCTCTACGTTCTGGCAGAACCACGGTGAATCAAACGACGTTGATCCGGCTTCTATTCAGACCGAAGTCTTCCGTTTGCCATCCACCTGCTTTGCGGAAGAGGACGGCTCCATCGCCAACTCCGGTCGCTGGCTGCAGTGGCACTGGAAAGGTCAGGATGCCCCGGGTGAAGCCCGCAACGACGGCGAAATTCTGGCCGGTATTTATCACCGTCTGCGCGACATGTATCGCACTGAAGGCGGTAAAGCCGTAGAACCCGTGCTGAAAATGAGCTGGAACTATAAGCAGCCGGATGAACCGCACTCCGAGGAAGTGGCAAAAGAGAACAACGGCTATGCGCTGGAAGATCTCTATGATGCCAACGGTGTGCTGGTTGCGAAGAAAGGCCAGTTACTCAGCAGCTTTGCGCTTCTGCGCGATGATGGGTCTACGTCATCGTCCTGCTGGATTTATACCGGTAGCTGGACCGAGCAGGGCAACCAGATGGCCAATCGCGATAACGCCGACCCGTCAGGTCTCGGTAATACGCTGGGCTGGGCCTGGGCATGGCCGTTAAACCGTCGCGTGCTGTATAACCGCGCTTCGGCGGACCCGCAAGGTAAGCCATGGGATCCAAAACGCATGCTGATCCAGTGGAACGGCACGAAGTGGACCGGGAACGATATCCCGGACTTCAACACCGCAGCACCGGGCAGTGGCACCAATCCGTTTATTATGCAGCCGGAAGGGCTGGGTCGTCTGTTCGCTATCGATAAGATGGCGGAAGGTCCGTTCCCGGAACACTACGAGCCGATGGAAACGCCGCTGGGTACGAACCCGCTGCATCCGAACGTGATCTCCAACCCGGCAGCGCGTCTGTACGAAGCGGATAAGTTACGCATGGGCACGAAACAGGACTTCCCATACGTCGGGACGACCTATCGTCTGACCGAACATTTCCATACCTGGACCAAGCACGCATTGCTGAATGCGATTGCCCAGCCAGAGCAGTTTGTGGAAATCAGCGAAACGCTGGCGGCAGCGAAGGGGATCTCCAACGGCGATCACGTCAAAGTTAGCAGCAAGCGTGGATTTATTCGCGCAGTTGCCGTGGTTACCCGTCGTCTGCGTACTCTGCACGTCAACGGTCAGCAGGTTGAAACGGTTGGGATCCCGATCCACTGGGGCTTTGAAGGAGTCGCGCGTAAAGGCTATATCGCCAACACCCTGACGCCGAATGTCGGTGATGCAAACTCGCAAACGCCGGAATACAAAGCGTTTTTAGTTAACATCGAGAAGGCGTAAGGGAGGCGAACATATGTCTATGGAAACGCAGGACATCATCAAACGGTCCGCAACAAACGCCATCACGCCGCCGCCTCAGGCCCGTGATTACAAAGCTGAGGTCGCGAAGCTGATCGACGTTTCCACCTGCATAGGCTGTAAGGCCTGTCAGGTGGCATGTTCAGAGTGGAATGATATCCGCGATGAAGTCGGCCACTGCGTCGGGGTGTATGACAACCCTGCCGATCTTAGCGCCAAGTCCTGGACGGTGATGCGGTTTACCGAAACCGAACAGAACGGCAAGCTCGAGTGGTTGATTCGTAAAGACGGCTGTATGCACTGTGAAGATCCGGGCTGCCTGAAGGCATGCCCGTCTGCCGGGGCTATCATCCAGTACGCCAACGGGATTGTTGATTTTCAGTCAGAGCACTGTATTGGCTGCGGCTACTGTATTGCCGGGTGTCCATTTAATATTCCGCGCCTCAATAAAGAGGATAACCGCGTGTATAAATGTACGCTGTGTGTGGACCGCGTCAGCGTCGGGCAGGAACCTGCCTGCGTGAAGACCTGTCCGACCGGGGCAATCCATTTCGGTACCAAGCAGGAAATGCTGGAAATGGGCGAACAGCGTGTGGCAAAACTGAAAGCACGTGGTTATGAACATGCCGGTGTCTACAACCCGGAAGGTGTGGGTGGCACGCACGTGATGTACGTTCTGCATCATGCCAACCAGCCGGAGCTGTATCACGGCCTGCCGAAAGAACCGCAGATCGATACCTCTATCAATCTGTGGAAAGGGGCGCTGAAACCGCTGGCCGCTGCCGGATTTATCGCCACCTTCGCCGGACTGATTTACCACTACATTGGTATCGGTCCGAATAAGGAAGTGGACGACGACGAGGAGGATCATCATGAGTAAGTCGAAAATGATTGTGCGCACGAAGTTTATCGACCGCGCCTGTCACTGGACGGTGGTGATCTGCTTCTTCCTGGTGGCGTTGTCGGGGATTTCGTTTTTCTTCCCGACTCTGCAATGGCTGACGCAGACCTTCGGTACACCGCAGATGGGGCGCATTTTGCACCCGTTCTTCGGACTGCTGATCTTCGTGGCGCTGATGTTCATGTTTGTACGCTTTGTTCACCACAACATCCCGGATAAAAAAGATATCCCGTGGCTGAAAAACATTGTGGAAGTGCTGAAAGGCAATGAACACAAAGTGGCGGACGTGGGTAAGTACAATGCCGGACAGAAAATGATGTTCTGGTCGATCATGAGCATGATTTTCGTGCTGCTGATCACCGGCATCATTATCTGGCGTCCGTACTTTGCGCAGTTCTTCCCGATGCAGGTCGTGCGCTATAGCCTGCTTATCCATGCGGCTGCGGGGATTATCCTGATGCACGCCATCCTCATCCACATGTATATGGCATTCTGGGTGAAAGGATCGATTAAAGGCATGGTCGAAGGGAAAGTGAGCCGTCGCTGGGCGAAGAAACATCACCCACGCTGGTATCGCGAAGTTGAACGACAAGAAGCGAAAAAAGAGAGCGAGGAAGGGGTTAACTAACTCCTGACGTGCCCTGATCGTAATGGCGCTACACCAGTAGCGCCATTTTTTTGCCAAAAAAACGTCATGTTTTTGTCATCTGCTGAACGTAAGGTATTGTCTTTCCAATAATAGAAGAGTTAAAAGACAATGCATCTGGTGAAAAAATTACTCGCAGTCAGCGTGTTTCTTTGTGCGTCCGCTCAGGCGCAGAACATCCTCGAATTTCCTCAGCCGTAAATAACCCGGAAGAGTTTTATGCCGTAACCGAAATCCCGGCAGGTGGAATGATTAAATATGAAACCGACGCCAAAACCGGTTTTATCGTGGCCGATCGCTTCCAGTCAATGCCGGTTGCCTATCCCGCCAACTACGGTTCACTAACCCAGTCTTTAGCCGGTGACGGCGATCCGCTGGATGTTATCTTTTATACCCGTGCGCCGCTGGCCCCGGGAACGTTGATTAAGTTGCGGGCTATAGGCGTACTGAAGATGATCGACGGCGGTGAAAAGGACGATAAAATTGTCGCCGTTCCGGCCAGCAAAATTGACCCCACTTATGACAACATCAAAGAGTTAAGCGACCTGCCCAAGATTGAAGTTCAACGTCTGGAATCTTTCTTCCGCGTATACAAAGATCTGCCGGAAGGGCGCAAGAAGGTCGAATTAAACGGTTTCAATGACGCCGCTACGGCAAAGCAAGAGATCAAGCAGGCCTGGGATGCCTGGAAAGAGAAAAAACCGCAATAACAAAAGATAAGCCGGATGACGGGCCTACACGCGCATTTTGCTGATGTAGGCTGCCATCCGGCAATACGGTTTACTCCAGTTGTGAGTTCAGGCGCTCAATCTCCTCACGCCATTGCGCCTGTAACAGCGGCTTTTGATGTTTCGGCTTGCGGGCAAGATCGTCAGCCAGACGCTGCTCCAGCTCAAGAAGTTGTTCCAGCAATCCATCGCTGTCACCGCTTATTTCGGCTCTTGCATCGACCACCGTTTTGGGAACGGTTATCTCCGAGGATGTTTCCCGAATACGCGCATTGACCGCGTCCAGATCGTGCCATTCACTGAGTTCACCCTTGTCGATCAACCAAAACCGGTTACAGCTTTGGCTGATAAGCTGACGGTCGTGACTGACCAACAACACGCCGCCGTTATAGCTTTGCAGCGTTTCTGCCAACGCCTCTTTACCTTCCAGATCCAGATGGTTGGTCGGTTCATCGAGCATCAGCAGGCTGTAGCGCGCAAGCGTTAGCCCAACAAACAGCAGCCGGGAGCGCTCACCGCCGCTTAGGGAACTGATCCGCTGCGCGTGACGAACCCACGGAAAACCCGCGCTAATCAGCGCCATTTTGCGGATATCGGGCTGCGGAGCAAACGGCTCCAGCGCGTCAAATAACGAATCGTTATCTGCGAGTTGGTGCAGCGTCTGGTCGTAATACCCCAACGTAACGCGCGGGTGCAACACCAGTGAAGGTGATGCCAGTTGTGAGTGAAACTGTTGCCAGATAAGCCTTAACAACGATGATTTCCCGCAACCGTTGCGCCCGACAATCGCCACGCGATCGCCGCTTTTTAACCGGAGACCGGCAATGGAAAACAGCGTATCGGCGTCGGGAGCAGGGGCTACGGACAGATTAGTCATCTCCAGCAAACGATCCGCACGCAGGGCATCTCCCTGCAATGTTAGTGTCCACTGACTTCCTGACGTCACTTCAGTCTGTACCTCTTTCAGGCGCTGTACCTGCTTTTCCATCTGCTTGGCCTTGCGGGAAAGATCTTCGTTGTCGTAGACCCGCCCCCAGGTAGCCAGCCGTTTGGCGCTGGCGGTCACCCGGTCTATCTCCTTTTGCTCAGCCTTATGGCGCAGAGCATCGCTGATGTCTCTTTCTGCCAGAGCCTGACGCGCCGCGCTACAGGGCAGATCGAAGGCATGAAGAGTTCGATCGCGCAGGATCCAGGTTCCGTGAGTCACCGCGTCTAACAGCTGCGGGTCGTGGGACACCACCACAAAACTGCCAGACCAGTTTTGTAAGAACTGTTCCAGCCACAGTAATGTTGGCAAGTCCAGGTGGTTACCCGGCTCATCCAGCAGCAGCAGGTCAGGGTTTCGCATCAGCGCCCGCGCCAATAACAGACGCGTGTGTTGGCCGCCGCTCAGCGTGTGTGCTGTCAGAGATAAATTCTCCGGCGTGAACCCCATTTCGGCGAGCAGTGCTTCAACTCGCCACTGCTGACCTGCGCGTTCATGCTCGGGCAGTTGAGCCAGAACGGCTTCCTGCAGCGTGAGCGGCAATATTTCGTCAGGCAGATGTTGTTCTACACGGGCGAGATGGCAGTGATTTGCCTGCGCGATAACCCCACTGGTCGGCGAAATTGTGCCATCGAGCAGTTTTAACAGCGTGCTTTTGCCGCAGCCGTTGTAACCGATAAGCCCGATGCGGTCGCCTTTTTTCAGGGTAAAGGAAAGATCGTCGAATAGCGTGCCGAATGCCGTATCAACGTGTAAGGATTGTGCGGTTAGTAATGTGCTCATTGTTGCTTACTCAAGAGTTACAGGCGTAAAAACGCCTCGTCAAACATCGCTGACGATAACCCGGTAAGCCCGAGAGAAGGGGATTTAGAAGTTAGCTTCGCTCAAGCAGAAGTTATCGCAGCACGATACCGATAACGCTTGAGCACTGGCGATCGCCAAAAGCATGTGAAACGATAAAACGTTCACAGTACAGCATAAGTATCCTCCTTTTGTTTTTCAGAATGTTAATCGGTAGCGAAAGTGTAATCGTAAGTCACGCAGTCGCGCAAGTTCTGAGCGCCCGGCAGCAGAGTGCCGCCGGGCAAACCGTCAGATAGAGGTACGACGGTAGTCGCGGTATTCTGCCTGCCAGAAATTATCGTCAATCGCCTGTTGCAGCGCTTCGGCGGAGGTTTTCACCGCCACGCCTTGCTGCTGGGCCATTTTACCGACGGCAAACGCGATGGCGCGGGAAACGGTCTGAATATCTTTCAGCTCAGGTAACACCAGTCCTTCGCCGTTAAGCACCAGCGGTGAATACTGCGCCAGCGTTTCACTGGCCGACATCAGCATTTCATCGGTGATACGCGATGCGCCAGAAGCAATTACCCCCAGACCAATACCCGGGAAGATATAGGCGTTGTTACATTGGGCAATGGGATAGATTTTCTCTTTCCACAGTACCGGTGCGAACGGGCTACCGGTCGCAACCAGCGCGTTACCCTCGGTCCAGGCGATAATATCCTGTGGCGTGGCTTCTACGCGGGAAGTCGGGTTAGACAGCGGCATGACGATCGGACGCGGGCAATGCTTATGCATTTCGCGAATGATCTCTTCGGTAAACAGGCCGGTCTGTCCGGAAACACCAATCAGGATGTCCGGCTTAACGTTGCGTACCACATCGAGTAACGACAGCACATCTTCTTGCGTATCCCAGTGCTGCAGATTTTCGCGTTTTTGCACCAGTTTGGTCTGGAAAGAGAGCAGGTTCGGCATCTTATCGGTTAACAGGCCGAAGCGATCGACCATAAACACGCGTTGACGCGCCGCTTCTTCGCTTAAACCTTCACGCTGGATTTGCGCGATGATCTGCTCGGCAATTCCGCAACCGGCGGAACCTGCCCCGAGGAAGACAATGTTCTGTTCGCTTAACTGGCTACCGGCCGCACGGCTGGCCGCAATCAGCGTGCCAACGGTTACCGCAGCGGTACCCTGAATATCGTCGTTAAACGAGCAAATTTCATCGCGATAGCGGGTCAACAGTGGCATGGCGTTTTTCTGTGCGAAGTCTTCAAACTGCAACAGCACGTCCGGCCAGCGATGCTTCACGGCCTGGATGAATTCATCGACAAATTCGTAGTATTCATCATCGGTGATACGCGGATTACGCCAGCCCATATACAGCGGATCGTTGAGCAGTTGCTGGTTGTTGGTTCCGACGTCCAGTACCACCGGCAGGGTGTAGGCCGGGCTGATCCCACCACACGCGGTATACAGCGACAGTTTACCGATTGGAATACCCATCCCGCCGATCCCCTGATCGCCAAGACCCAAAATACGTTCCCCATCGGTGACAACGATGACCTTGATATTGTGGTTAGGAACGTTTTGCAGGATATCGTCCATATTGTGGCGGTTCTGATAAGAAATAAACACGCCGCGCGCGCGACGATAAATCTCGGAGAAACGCTCACAGGCCGCGCCGACCGTTGGGGTATAGATAACCGGCATCATCTCATCAAGGTGATTATGCACCAGGCGGTAAAACAGGGTTTCGTTGGTGTCCTGGATGTTGCGCAGGTAAATATGTTTATCGATTTCGGTTTTGAATCCCTGATATTGGATCCAGGCGCGTTCAGCCTGTTCTTCAATCGTCTCGACCACTTCCGGCAGTAACCCCAGCAGGTTGAAGTTACGGCGTTCTTCCGCACTGAAAGCACTCCCTTTATTCAGTAAAGGGAATTCCAGCAGAACCGGGCCAGCGTAGGGGATGTAAAGGGAACGCAGTTTTTTAGTTTCGTTTTCCATGTCACTCACTCTTTTTTGAATAACCGTCCCTGGCACTCTTTATGATCGTATGTGGCCTGTCCGCCAGGGAAACGGCCGAAGTATAAAGCATTGTGAATGGGTTAAGGGGTTTTATAAGCAAAAACACCACTGCGGTTGCAATGGTTTTTATCTCGTTATTCAGTCAGACGTGCGAAAGGCTATTTGGCGTCAGCGCGGCGCTTTCTTCCGGTAGGATTATTGACCACGTTGGTTTTGTCACCTTCGGTCACGACTTTACGTTGATTTGAGATTTTGTGGTCCAGTCCGAGAATATGACGGGCCTGACGGTTCGATTTCATTCTAACTCCTTAATCCTGTTACTGGTTTCAAGGGCGAGTCCGTATGAGAACGGACGAAATACAACCTGATAGAAAGCCGATGTTGAAAATAGCGGCTTTCTGGATGGTCGGTCATTTAAGCTGAAAGGTCAATGCTTAAGCGGCAAATGAGAACTATCCCGTATGTGCCATGCTTTTTCTCAGCCGTCCTATACTTGTAACTCCAACGACAACACAGGAGAACGGTAATGACTATCCATAAGAAAGGTCAGGCACACTGGGAAGGCGACATTAAGCACGGTAAAGGTACCGTATCGACCGAAAGTGGGGTGTTGAATCAGCAACCCTATGGGTTTAACACCCGATTTGAAGGGGCGAAAGGCACCAATCCTGAAGAGTTGATTGGCGCGGCGCATGCAGCCTGCTTCTCAATGGCGCTTTCGCTCATGCTGGGCGAAGCGGGTTTTACCCCAGATGCCATTGATACCACTGCCGATGTTTCTCTGGATAAAGTGGATGCCGGATTTGCCATCACCAAAGTCGCGCTACACAGTCAGGTGAGCGTCCCGGGGATAGATGCCGCCACGTTTGACGGCATCATCCAGAAAGCAAAAGCCGGCTGCCCGGTATCACAGGTACTGAACGCGGAAATTACGCTGGATTATCAGTTAAAATCGTAAAGAAGGTGTGCCGGATGCGACGGGGTCTTATCCGGCACCAGATATCTTTATTGTGCCACCCAGCCGCCATCCATATTCCACGCCACACCACGCACCTGCGACGCCCCGTCTGAGCACAAAAATAGCGCAAGCTCACCCAACTGTTGCGGCGTGACGAATTCGCGCGACGGCTGTTTTTCCGCCAGCAGGGCGTCACGCGCGGCGTCAGGCTCAGCGCCTTCGGCAATACGTTTATCGATTTGCTGCTGGACCAACGGCGTAAGCACCCAACCGGGGCACAGCGCATTGCAGGTAATACCCGTCTGCGCGGTCTCCAGCGCAATGGTTTTGGTTAATCCCACCACGCCGTGCTTCGCCGCCACATAGGCGGATTTCTCTTTTGAGGCCACCAGGCCATGAACAGAAGCGATATTGATAATGCGTCCCCAGTTACGCGTACGCATGCCGGGAAGCGCCAGGCGCGTGGTGTGAAAGACAGAAGAGAGGTTAATGGCGATAATCGCGTTCCATTTATCAACCGGGAAGGTCTCCACCGGTGAAACATGCTGGATCCCGGCATTGTTGACCAGAATATCCACACCGCCAAATTCGCTATCGGCATAGCGCATCATGTCGGCAATTTGCGCTTCATTGCTCAGGTCCGCGCCATGATAGCCCGGCGTTTTGCCATATTGTGCAATGGCATCTTTGGCGGCTTCCACATCACCAAATCCGTTAAGGATCAGGGTAGCGCCCGCTTGCGCCAGCACCTGTGCGATGCCTAATCCAATACCGCTGGTAGAGCCGGTAACCAGAGCGGTTTTTCCCGTTAAGTTCATGATGATTCTCCTTAAACAATTCCGGTGGTGTAGAAGACGCCGATAACAAACAGCACGGCCAGACTTTTAATTACGGTAATGGCGAATATCCCGCCGTACGCCTGACGATGGCTAAGACCGGTGATGGCCAGCAGGGTAATGACCGCACCGTTATGCGGCAGGGTATCCATACCACCACTGGCCATTGACGCCACGCGGTGGAAGACCTCGAGGGGAATATTGGCGGCATGGGCGGCAGCAATAAAAGTGTCAGACATGGCGGCGAGGGCAATACTCATCCCGCCAGACGCCGAGCTGGTGATCCCGGCAAGCGTGGTGATGCTGATAGCTTCATTGAGCAGCGGGTCGGGAATGGCCGCCAGCGCTTTTGACAGCACGAGGAAACCTGGCAGGGCGGCGATCACTGCGCCAAAACCGTATTCTGATGCGGTGTTCATGGCTGCGAGGATCGCGCCGCCAACCGCCGTTCGGCTCCCTTCCGCCAGGCGACCTTTAATGTTGCGATAGCCGAAGAGCACCACCAGCAGGATCCCAGAAATCAGCGCCGCTTCTACCGCCCAGATAGCGGTGATTTTACCGACTTCGGTGGTAATCGGTTTGGCAAGGCCCGGAAGTTCCAGTTGATGCGTAGCGCCATACCATTGCGGGATCCAGTGGGTAAATAGTAGGTTAAAAACGCCAACCAGGATCAGCGGAGAGATAGCAATTATCGGGTTCGGCAGGTTAATGTTATCCGGCGTTTCCGGCTCGTTTAACAGTTCAGTGCCATATCCTTCATTCTTTGCCTGCGCTTTACGACGCTGGCGCTCGAGATAAACCAGACCGACAACGATGATATACAGAGAGCCGATCAAACCCAGCCAGGGCGCGGCCCAGGCGTTAGTTCCAAAGAAGCTGGTCGGAATAATGTTCTGGATCTGCGGCGTGCCTGGCAGAGCGTCCATGGTGAAGGAAAACGCGCCCAGCGCAACGGTGGCCGGGATCAGGCGCTTCGGAATATTACTCTGACGGAACAGCTCCGCCGCAAATGGATACACCGCAAATGCCACCACGAACAGCGATACGCCGCCGTAGGTCAACAGTGCACACACCAGCACAATCACAGGGATGGCGTGACGACGCCCGAGAATGTTGATGGCGGCGGCAACGATGGATCGAGAAAAACCCGATAACTCGATTAACTTGCCAAACACAGCGCCCAGTAAGAACACCGGGAAGTAAAGCTTCACAAAACCGACCATTTTTTCCATAAACAGGCCGGTGAAGGCAGGGCCGACGGCGCTGGGTTCGGTGAGCAATACAGCACCTAATGCCGCGATGGGGGCAAACAGGATGACGCTATATCCGCGATAGGCTGCCAGCATCAGCAGGCCCAACGCTGCCAGGGCGATTAATACACTCATCATGACTCCTCAATATCATTGTTATAGTGGGGTACAGAAAGAGAAGTTACGGTTTCAGGGCAAAGCGCAGCTGATGCTCTCTGCGTTGCTGGATATATTCCTTGCGCGAATCATCCCAGCGATAAAATCCCTGACCGCTGCGCAAACCGGTATCACCGTTAGCCACCTTGTCAGCGACCAGAGACATCATATCGCTCCCGGTTGCCAGCTCCGGTAGCAGATGCCGACAAATGTCCTGTACCGTAGAAAGTCCGGTCATATCCGCCGCCTCCAGCGGACCGACCATCGCATAGCGGCGACCGAGCGAGGCGCGCATTACCTGATCCACCACCTCTGCGCTGGCGATCCCGCTTTTTACGATATGCAACGCTTCACGCAGCAGAGCGAACTGCAGGCGATTACCGACAAACCCCGGCGCGGCGCGGTCGAGCACGACGGCTTCCAGCTGCATCGAAAGCAGCAGCTGTTGCAGTTCCTGCAGATATTCCGGCTTCGTGGCCGTGCCGGGTACAATCTCAACCAGTGGAATAAAATGCGGCGGGTGCCAGAAATGGGCGATTAACAACCGCTCAGGATGGGCGAGCTTCTCTGCCAGCGCATCCGGCGGCAGGCCGCTGGTGTTACTGGCAATGACGGCCTCAGGCGCGATCAGTGCTTCCAGTTGTGCATACAACGCGTGCTTGAGTTCGAGTCGCTCCGGGATGGCTTCGATCAGTAACCCGCACGCGGCGATATCGTGCAGCGAGGTAGTGCCATGCAGACGACTCACAGCCTGTTCTTTGTCGTTTTTAGGAAACTGTTCGGTGGCAATCAGTTCATCCAGAATACCGCTGGCAACTGCGCCAATATCTGCAATACGGTTGCTATCGGTGTCGTACAGCCAGACATCGTGACCATAACGGACGAAGTGGGTGGCAATACCGACACCCATTAAACCCGCGCCCAGTACGCAGATATGCTTAGTTTTCATGAGATACCTCCTGCGGGCGCTCAACCGCCAGCGCCACCCCCTGACCGCCGCCTACGCACAGCGTAGCCAGCCCTTTGGCGGCGTTACGGCGGGCCATTTCGTGCAGCAAAGTCACCAGAATTCGGCAACCTGACGCGCCAATGGGATGGCCCAGCGCAATCGCGCCGCCGTTTACGTTCACCCGATTGCTGTCCCAGTTCAGGGATTCGCCAACCGCCAGCGCTTGCGCGGCAAAGGCTTCGTTGGCTTCAATGAGATCGACATCATTCAACGTCCAGCCAGCTCGCTTCAGGCACTGAAGTGATGCCTCTACCGGCCCAATACCCATAATCGCAGGGTCGACGCCGGAGACAGCGTAGCCCGCCACTCTGGCAAGAACCGGCAGATTGAGTTCTGCTGCTTTGGCGGCGCTCATCAACATCACTGCGGCGGCGCCATCGTTGATTGAAGAGGCATTCCCGGCGGTCACCGTGCCGTTACCTGGGCGAAACGCTGGTTTGAGCTGCGCCAGCTTTTCAGCCTGCGTATCCGGACGAGGCTGTTCGTCACGATCCACGACACGCGGCGGTTTTTTGCCCTGCGGGACGCTGACTGGCGTGATTTCCGCGCTAAAACGACCGGCTTCAATGGCGGCGGCCGCTTTTTGCTGTGAGCGCAGGGCAAAGGCGTCCTGCTGCTCGCGACCGATCACGAACTTATCCGCCAGATTTTCCGCGGTAATTCCCATGTGATAGTCGTTAAACGCATCCCACAGACCGTCATGCACCACGCTGTCTTTCATGCTGGCATGACCGAGCCGCAGTCCCGCCCGGGCGCCGTCGAGGAAATAGGGCGCATTGCTCATGCTCTCCTGCCCACCGGCAATCACAATTTGCGCATCGCCGCAGCGAATCGCCTGGACCGCCTGATGCACCGCCTTCATGCCCGAGCCGCACACCAGATTCAGGGTTAACGCGGGCGTGGTGACCGGCAGTCCTGCGCGTAACGCTGTTTGCCTGGCAGGGTTCTGGCCGCAGCCTGCCGTCAGAACCTGGCCGAAGATCACTTCATCAATTTGCTCAGGTGCCACGGCGGTTTTTTCCAGCAGCGAACGGATCACCACTGAACCTAGTTCAACCGCGGAAAGCGGTGCCAGCGCGCCATGAAAACTGCCAATTGGGGTGCGCGTTGCCGCGACAATAACAACATCCTGCATGGTCAGCTCCTCAGCTAAAGTGCATTTCGGGGACATTTTCGGGAACGATCAGCTTGCCGGCGGTTCTGGCGACAATCTCATCGACGCTGATGCCCGGCGCTCGCTCGCGCAGAATGAACGCCCCGTCGGCAATCTCCAGCAGCGCCAGATCGGTAAGCACACGTTTAATACAGGCCACGCCGGTCAGCGGCAGGGTGCAGGCGGGAAGCAGTTTCGACTCGCCGCTTTTAGAGGCATGCGTCATCACCACGATGATGTTGTCGGCTCCGGCAACCAAATCCATCGCGCCGCCCATGCCTTTCACCATTTTTCCGGGGATCATCCATGAGGCGATATTGCCGTTAACATCCACTTCAAACGCGCCGAGCACCGTCAGGTCGACGTGACCGCCGCGGATCATGGCGAAGGATTGCGCCGAGTCGAAGATTGCCGCGCCTTTGCGCGCCGTCACGGTCTGTTTCCCGGCGTTGATCATGTCAGCATCAATTTCGTCTTCCGTGGGAAACGGGCCCATACCCAGCAAACCGTTTTCCGATTGCAGCATTACGTCCATGCCTTCAGGAATGTAGTTCGCCACCAGAGTAGGAATACCAATCCCGAGGTTGACGTAATAACCGTCTCGCAGTTCGCGGGCGACACGCATCGCCATTTGTTCACGCGTTAACATGGTCAGGCTCCTTTCTGGCGCAGGGTGCGTTGTTCAATACGTTTTTCAAACTGCCCCTGGATAATGCGGTTAACGTAAATTCCGGGGGTGTGAATTGCGGCGGGGTCCAGCTCTCCGGGAGGGACAATTTCTTCAACTTCCACGACGGTAATACGCCCAGCGGCAGCCATCAGCGGATTAAAATTTTGTGCGGTGTGGCGATAAATAACGTTGCCGTACCAGTCGGCTTTCCAGCCTTTAACCAACGCAAAATCACCGGTTATCGCCTGCTCTAAGATGTAAGGGCGTCCGGCAAACTCGCGAACTTCTTTCCCTTGCGCGACCGGGGTTCCGTATCCGGTCGCGGTAAAGAATGCCGGGATCCCCGCGCCGCCCGCGCGCAACTGCTCAGCCAGCGTGCCTTGCGGCGTCAGGATAGCTTCCAGTTCACCGCTGAGAACCTGCTGCTCAAACAGGGCGTTTTCACCTACATAAGATGCGACCACTTTGCGTACCTGGCGCGTTTCCAGCAGAACGCCAAGGCCAAAACCATCCACGCCGCAGTTGTTTGACACAACCGTAAGCCCCTGAACCTCCCGACGGCGTACTTCGGCAATCAGGTTCTCAGGGATCCCACATAAGCCAAAACCGCCCGCCAGCAGCGTCATGTTATCGGTCAGTCCTTCCAGCGCCTCTTGATAGGTGGCAACCCGTTTATCCAGTCCAGCCATATACTTGCCCCTCCTGTTGTCCTTGCCGACATCATTGGGGGTGAAAAATGATTTGTTAATTTTAAATTTGTGACTCACTCATTGGGTTTTTTTATCAATTTAATGTTAATTAAAGGTATTCAACAAGTTAAAGGAATGCGAAATGGGAATGAGCATCAAACAGTTACGCGCGTTTTTAGCGGTAGCTCACACTCTGAATTTTGCTCATGCCAGTGAAAGACTGAATATGTCGCAACCCGCTTTAAGCCTGGCGATTAAAGGACTGGAGGATTCACTGGGCGGGGCGTTACTGTTGAGAACCACCCGCAAAGTGACCCTGACGCAGGAGGGAGAAACGCTGCTCAACATGGGGCGACAGCTGCTGGCGGACTGGGAGAATACGGAAGAGGCAATGCGTCAGCGCTTTACGCTGCAGCGCGGGAAAATCTCTATTGCCGCCATGCCCTCATTCGCCGCTAACGTCCTTCCATCGGTACTGAAAACGTTTCGTGATTCCTACTCCGGGATCAACGTAACGGTACATGACGTGATTAACGAACAAGTGATTGAGATGGTCAGTGAAGGGCGGGTGGAGATGGGCATTGCCTTTGAGCCGGACTCTTCAGGGCATCTGCATTTCACCCCGCTCGGCGTGGATCGTTTTATCGCGATTGTTCCGCCGACATGCAAACTGGCGGGCCGGGATCGTATTGCGTGGCGCGAATTACTGACGCTGGATTTTATCACCCTGCAACGTCCTTCCGCCGTGCGCCTGATGCTGGAAGAACAGCTGGTGCAAAGTGGGCATACGCTGGAAGTGGCGCTGGAGAGCCATCAACTGGTGACGGTTGGTCGCCTGGTGGCGAGCGGACTGGGCGGCAGCGCCGTGCCCGCATTGTGCCGCACGCAAATGACAGAGCTGGGTGCAACCTGTATCGATCTGGATACGCCGGTGATCCAGCGTCGGATCGGCGTTTTGCGTTCGGCGCATCATAAGTTATCTACCGCTTCTGAAGTGCTGGTGGATTCACTGAAAAAGGCGTATTGCACCTGACTCTCACGCAATACGCCAACCGTTCAGCTCATGCAACCGCCCGCCAGCAGCGAACTTCACCACCACTATCACTTTTCAGCAATGCCTGTTTCTTCTCACAGCCGCTGGTTGCCAGTGGGCACCTGTCACGGAAAAAACAACCCTGGGGCAGCGTTCGGTTCCCCGGTAGTTCGGTTTTCCGTAACACCAAATCCTCCGCCAGCGGTGCTCCCGTTTTAGGGACCGAATCCAGCAATAATCGCGTGTAGGGATGGGCGGGCTGCGTGAGTACCTGCTGCGCATCGCCCAGCTCAACAATTTGCCCGAGGTACATCACCGCCACGCGGTCGCTCATATGGCGGACCACCGACACGTTGTGCGAGATCAGCACGTAGGTCAGGTTTCTGCGCGCCTGCAATGACACCAGCAGATTGAGAATTTGCGCCTGCACGGAGATATCCAGCGCCGAAGTAGGTTCATCGAGCACAATCACGTCCGGCTCTGATGACAACGCCCGGGCGATGGCAATACGCTGGCGCTGTCCACCGGAAAACGCATGCGGCAGGCGGTCGAGATATTCAGGACGAATTCCCACTTGTCGCGCCAAATCTTCAGCAAGCATACGGCGCTCACGTTCTGCAGGACGTTTTTGGATCCACACCGGTTCGGTGATAATCCGCCATACCGGTAAGCGCGGATCCAGCGATGAAAGGGGATCCTGAAAGACCATTTGCATACCGGTATGCTGCTTGTCACCACGGCGCGCATAGTTGCCCTGACTGGGTTTCAGCATCCCCATCAGCAGTTGCGCCAGCGTACTCTTTCCACAACCGGACTCGCCAACAATCCCCAGTGTTTCCCCCTGACGGATCTGTAAATCCAGACCATTGAGGGCATGCACCCGTTCCGTTACCTTGCCGAGCCAGTTTTTACGCGCAGGGAAGTTGACATGAACATTCTGCAGCGCCAGTAAAAAATCAGACATGTGTTGTCTCCAGTTGCGGATACCAGCAGGCAGATTGTTGATCCCCGCCTCCCTGACTGCGTAACGCAGGTGTTTCTTCACAACGGGGGCCAGCGGCAAAGCAGCGCTCGCGAAACGCGCATCCCGTCGGTAAGCAGGTTAAGTTCGGCACGGTGCCGGGAATGGCGGGCAGCAATGCGCGCGGCTCGCCGTGTTCCGGCGCGCATTTCAGCAGACCAATGGAATAGGGATGCGTCGGGCGTTGAATAACGGTTTGCGTTGGGCCACTCTCAATCACGCTTCCGGCATACATGACGTACAACCGGTCGCATAACTGTGAAACCACCGCCATATCATGGCTGATAAATAACACGGCTGTCCCGCTAGCTCGCGCTTTTAACTTCAGCAAACGCAGCACCTGCAGTTGCACCGTGACGTCCAGAGCGGTGGTCGGTTCATCGGCAATGATAAGCTCCGGTTCACACGAAAAGGCCAGCGCTATCATTACGCGCTGGCGCATCCCGCCGGAAAGCTCAAACGGGAAACGCTTCATGACTTCCGCCGCGTCCGGGATTTGCATCTCCTGGAGTAAAGCGATGGCTTTCTGACGGGCATCCGTGCGGCTTAACGCCTGATGATGGCGGATAACCTCCACCATTTGCTGACCGATGCGTCGGGTCGGATTCAGCGCCGTCATGGGTTCCTGAAAGATCATCGCTACGCGTGCGCCGCGCCATTGGCGCATTTGCTTCTCGCTGGCATTGAGCACATCTTCCCCCAGCAGCGAAACGCGTCCCTGGTGGATATGATAACTGCCTTCCGGCAGCAGACGCATGGTGAGCATGGCCGTCACGGACTTACCGGAACCGGACTCACCAACCACGCCAACGATTTCTCCGCGGTTGATATGCAGCGATACATGGTTAAGCGCATGCACGTCAGCTTTATAGCCGGGAAAACTCAAATGCAAATCTTCGATTTCCAGCACGGGTTGTGTCATGACTGTTTTCCTCCGGCTTTCGGGTCAAGCAGATCGCGAATACCATCGCCAAAGAGATTAAAGCCCAAGGCGGTAATCAGAATGGCGGCGCCGGGGAAAGCGCAATACCACCACTGATCAAGCACATAGTTACGGCCTATTGCGACCATCGCTCCCCATTCAGCGCTGGGTTGCTGTGCGCCCAGACCGATAAATCCGAGCGTAGCGGCCATCAGGATCGCACTGCCGATATCCAGCGACGCTTGCACAATTAGCGGGGGCAGAGAGTTACGTAAAATGTGCCAGCTAATCAGATGCCAGCGTGATGCGCCGTAGGTCCGCGCCGCCTGCACATAGGTAAACTGGCGCACTACTAACGTTTGACCGCGTGCGAGGCGCACATAAAACGGAATACGTACGATAGCAATCGCCAGCATGGCGTTAAACAGGCTTGGACCCAACGCGGCGGCCAGCGCCATCGTCAGCACCAGCGAGGGAATGGACAGCATAATGTCCATTATTCGCATAATAATTGCATCGGCGCGTCCGCCCATGACGCCAGACAAACAGCCCAGCAGCGAACCCAATCCCCCGGCGATACCCACCACGACCAGCCCCGCAACGACCGATTGTTGGCTACCCACCAGAACGCGGCTGAACAGATCGCGGCCGACTTCATCAGTACCAAACCAGTGAGCGGCTGACGGGGGCAGCAGGCGCGCACTCAAATTGATGGCATTAGGGTCGTGAGGGGTTATCCACGGCGACAGCACCATCAGCAGCAGTATCAACACAATGATGACCCCGCCAACCAGCGTCAGCGGGCTGCTTTTCATCATCCAGAACAGTTTAGCCCAGTCCGTGCGACGGCGTGTTGTCTGAGGCGCGGCTGGCGTTTCTTGTGTGAGCATCATTGTGCGTCTCCGCGTCCAATTCGTGGATCGATCCACAAGTAGAGTAAATCCACCACCAGGTTAACCAGCACATAGGCGAAAGAGACCACCACGGCAAATCCCATTACCGCCGGGAAGTCGAGCGCCTGAATCGACGTCACCACCCAGGCGCCCATTCCCGGCCAGGCGAAGACCGTTTCAGTCAGCACCGCACCGTAGAGCAGATCGCCCAATGCCAGGCCGAGAACGGTTATCGAGGGGATAAGCGCATTTGGCAACGCGTAACACAACACGATGTACCAGCCCGGCAACCCGCTGGCGCGAGCGGTGCGAATGTAATCTTCACTCAGTTGCTCCAGCATGGCGGAGCGAATCTGACGGGCAACGATCCCCAGGTACACAAAGGCCAGCGTCAGTGATGGCAGGATCAGGTGCTGAAGCGCATTGAAAAAGACTTCGCCATTGCCTTCCAGCAGTGCATCAATCAGATAGAACCCGGTGACGTGAGTTGGCGGATCCAGCCAGTCATCTAAACGTCCACCGCCGGGTAAAATTTGCAGATGACCATAAAACAGCACGATAACCCCCAGCCCCAGCCAGAATGCTGGTGTGGAGATACCGGTGATCGCCATCAGGCGAACGAGGTGATCTAGCCAGCGGTTGCGCCAGACCGCAGATAAAATGCCCAAAGGAATACCGATAACCAGCGCCAGCAACAAGGAGCAGAAAGCCAGCTCAAGGGTGGCGGGGAAGAAGATGCGCAGCTCATCCAGCACCGGACGTCCGGTGCGAATAGAGGTGCCTAAATCACCGTGAAAAATGTCGCTGACATAGCGAAAAAACTGGACATACAGCGGCTGGTTCAGCCCCAACTGTTGGCGAATATTTTCGACAATTTCATCGCTGGCGCGATCGCCCGCCAATAGCCGCGCGGGGTCGCCAGGTATCAGGTGCGAAATAATAAAAGTGATTACGCAAACACCGATAACCACCAGAATAAGTCCCCAGCATCGCTGGCGTAAAATGCTCCAGAACGTCATTAGCTTCCCCTTGCGGAGCCAGAGCGGCTCCGCATTAACGTGGCTTATTTACTCATGGTGGAGATATTGAAGACCTGTTCCAGCATGGGGTTGAATACAAATCCTTTGACGTCTTTGTTCATCGCCAACTGATAGTTTTTCTGGAATAAATAGACGTAGGCGGCTTCATCAATCACGATAGTTTGCGCCTGCTGGTAGTCATTGGTTCTGGCAACCTGATCGGTCGTGGCCAGCGCGCTACGCAGCAGCTTATCGACCTCACCGTTTTCATAGAACGAACGGTTACCCGGCAAGCCTTTCTTATCTGACTCAAACCAGTAGTTCATAAACATGTACGGATCGGCGAAATCAGGGCTCCAGTTGCCAATGGCAATGTCGTAATCTCCTTTGCCCACGCGGTCACGCATGGTGGCGTTCGCCAGTTTTTCCAGCTTCACCTTAATGCCCAGTTTGCCAAGGCTTGCCTGGGTCGCGAGCGCGATAGGTTCCCAGTTGGGGTCATTATCCGAGTACAGGAAGCTCAGACTGTCAGGTTTGGTGGCAACTTTCTCCCACGCCGCTTTCGCTTTGGCTTCATCGAAACTGTACTGCATGGCCTTGTCGTCAAAACCCCACATGCCTTCAGGGATCGGACCTCGCATTTGCTTACCGTTGCCGCTCAGGATCCCGTTTACCATGCCTTTATAATCGGTGGCCCACGAGATGGCGCGGCGTAAATCCACCTGATTGAGCGGCGCTTTACTGTTATTCAGATACAGATAGGTCACGCGCAACGAGGGATAATCCGCCACGTTAACTTTGCCTTCCTGTTTTAAGGCGGCAAGCTGGTCAACCGGAAGCGCATCGGCAATGTCGATATCACCCCGCGACAATTGCAGACGGCGAGAGGCGCTTTCACCGATGATTTTTACCGAAACCCGCTTAAACGCCGGTTTTGCACCGGCATAATATGGGTTAGGAACCAGTACCAACTGCTGTCCCTTTTGCCAGCTTTTGAGCATGAAGGGACCGGAGCCTGCCGTATTCTGCGCCAGGAATCCGCGGGCATCGTCTGCGGCATGCTCTTTTAAGACGGCCGGGTTAATAATTGAAGCCCCGTCATTGGCCAGCGTATACAGGAACGGCGCAAATGGCTGGCTGAGGGTAAACTTCACCGTATTGTTATCGATAGCCTCGACCTTCAGATCTTTCGGGAACGCTTCTGCAGGCCCCTGGCCGATTTTGAGCAGGCGTTCAAAAGATTGCTTTACCGCATCAGCCGTCACCGGCGTTCCGTCGGCGAATTTGGCATCGTTTTTCAGGATAAACGTCCACTCTTTCTGGTCGTCAGAGGCCTTCCAGCCGCTGGCCAAATCGCCTTCAACTTCCGTGGAACCTTTACCGCCATCCGTTTTGTACTGAACCAGCCGCTGATAAGAGGGATAGGTGACCGTCCAGTCGTTGTTATCGATGGTCACGGCGGGATCGAGCGTCTGCGGATCGGCAGCTTTGCCGATCACCAGCATATCTTTGGGAACGGCGGCCTGCGCAGCGGGCAGGGCAAACGCCAGCGCAACGGCTATCAGAGCGGGGCGAAAAAACGCGTTTAACGCAGGTGTAGTCTTCATAACCAGGCTCCAGAATTAAAGGGAATGTTGTGTTGTTATGGGTGTGACAGTGTAACAATCTATCTGATCGTCAAGCAGCGGATAGCGGGCGGCATCAGGTAATTCAAAATGCCACCACTCGCTGGTGATACCGACAAAACCGCCGCCAAACATAATGGCATTGAGCAGCAGGCGGTTGCGCTGCGCAGCCGGAGGAACAGAAGGGTGCCAGGCATGGGAACGGTCGTGCATCTCATCAAAGCCGGCGCCCATATCGAGAAGATTGCCACGATCGTCCATTAGCGTAACGTCAATGGCCGTCCCGCGGCTGTGATTGGATCCTATCGCCACATCAACAACATACTGAGGATCCGGACACGCATTCCACAGCACCGCCTGCGCCTGCTGCGGGCGATACGCGTCGTATACCACAAGTTTCAGGCCCGCCAGTTGCGCAATACTGATGCTTTTCGCCAGCGCAGTGACCGCGTCGGTGTGCAACAGGCAACGAGCTTCCCGGTAGATAGGGGCGCCGGTAATGTTGTCTGCCGTAGCGTATTTAAGATCGATATGCAGCGACGGGAATATCACCGACAGATCGACCAGTTCTGGGGTTTCTGACATAGCACGTTTCCTGTTTATTGTTCGAATTGACCAAATTGTTGTTGTAACTGGCGATTGGTTTGCAGGCGTTCTGCGAGGGAGTCACCCAGTTGTGCCACCACCGCAGAGAGTAATAAGTTGAACAGACAGCTCACCGGAGCCAGTGAGTCCCAGAAATGTCCGGTGTCAGTTTTCACCTGAAGTAAGTCAATGGAATAGTCTCTGGCCCACGGGCACCACACATCGGTGATTAACGCCAGCGGAATGCAGCGTTCTGTGGCAACGCGGCAATATTGTCGCGAGATAGCGGAATAGGCGCGCATATCGGTGATCACCACGTAAGGCTGGGTGAATCCTGAATTCAGCGACTCAACCCAACTGCCGGAAAGCCCTTCGGAGTAGCTGACTTTAGGCCGCAGGTATTCCAGGTGACTGAAAAAGGCGTTAGCGATCCCGCGGGTGGACTGGATCCCAAGGATATACACGGCTTCCGCATGCGCCAGCCGCTGCGCTATGCGTAAAAACGTTTCGCCTTGCGCGAGTTGATAGACATAGGTAATGGCGTCGATTTCCAGTAACAGCGACTGCTGCACGCGATCTGGCAGGCTTTGTTGTTGGTGCCAGGAGTCCAGCCGCTCGTTCATCCCCCAGGGTTGTTACGCTGGCTGTTACCGAAATGGACAGCACCGTTCAGCAAAACGCCTCGTTAATTGATGATGCCGCAGCGCGAACGCAGGCGCTGAAAGAGGAGGCGGAACAGCTGGCGATGCTGGTCTCATCATTCAGATTGCCTGAGCCTTCAGTTGCCTGATGGATCGGTTAAGAGCGTCCGTATAACCGGACGCTTTTGCGTTATAAATCCAATACGGACGACCATTAACGCCCCCAACGACTGCGAATATAGGTCACGGCTTCCTGCGTTTGCGGCTGATTAAGGTAATCTTCGCGAAACAAAATTGTGCCGTTAATGTGCGGTTCAGACTCGTTCAGATCGAGCTGTTTTTTTAGCTCCGGCACGCCGCCTTTAACCGTCCAGTCAGGTTCTTTTCGCGACGGCTCACCGACTTTGTACAACGCCACCCCAATATACAGGCGGGTGTTGGTTGATTTGACGACATCTGCCCACCATTTCGCCAACACATCGTAACGCGCCGCGTCGCGGGCAAAAGGCCAGTACAGCTGCGGGGCGATGTAGTCCAGCAAGCCTTGTTGCACCCAGCGGCGGGTGTCCGCATACGATTCATCATAGGCTGCCGCGCCGCGCGTGTCGGAGCCAGCCGGATCGTGCGAACGGTTGCGCCACACGCCCGCAGGGCTGACGCCAAATTCAACTTCAGGTTTGAGTTTCTTGATAGTTCGTGAAACCTGCGCGATCAGGCGTTGCGTGTTATCGCGCCGCCAGTCAGCTTTGGAGACAAATCCCTGGCCGTATCTTCTGAAGGTCTGGCTGTCGTTGAGCGCAGAGCCGGGAGACTCGGTATAGAAGTAATCATCGAATTGCGCGCCGTCAACCGGGTAATTCTCAACCACTTCAGCCACGATACTGGTTATCCAGTCACGCACTTCGGGAATACCGGGATCTAACACAAAACGCTCGCCCGAGGTACGGATCCAGTCCCGATGCAAGACATAAACGCTGGAAGGCGTCTGTGACAGCGTGTTGTTTAATTCGGTAACCGTTGCAGGTTTAGTGTTCACGGACACGCGGTAGGGGTTAAACCAGGCATGGACTTTCATTCCGCGTTTATGCGCTTCATCGAGCATAAACCGTAACGGATCGTAACCCGGATCCTGACCAATCTTACCGGTCAGGGTATCTGACCACGGCAAGATTGTAGAATGCCACAACGCAGTGGCATCGGGCTTCACCTGGAAAAAAACGGTGTTAATACCAAGACGTTTCAGGTTATCCAGCTTGTCCGTCAGCGCCTTTTGCTGCTGGCTGATACGAACGGCAGGCGAGCTGATGTTGACGGATGAAATCGGCGGCCAGTCAAGACGCGAAACCGTTGCCAGCCATATACCGCGTACCGGCTCCTTGCTCTGCTGTGGTTTGCCTACCGGGGGCAGTGGGGTGATTTTTGAACCTGGCGGCTGTGAAGAACAGCTGCCAAGTAGCAACATACTGCCTACGAGCAGCGCGAACCATTTCAGGTTGGTTCGCGGCAGCCTGGCTCGGGAACGGGCGAGAATATTCGCCAGTTTTTTTTGATAATTTGCTGAAATAAAACCGGATGCTGACATCAGATTTTGCTCTTAATTCTTCTTGTTGCGGCTGTTAGCCCAGGGATCGAACGCCGGTTCGGTGGTGTTATTTGAGGCAAGGTCATGCAGTGAATCCAGGTACAGCGCTTCAACTTCTGCCCGCGCCCAGGGCGTGCGGCGCAGAAACTTCAAACTGGATTTAACGCTCGGCTCATTTTTAAAGCAGTTGATATTAATGCGTTGCGCCAGCTCAGCCCAACCATAACGATCAACCAGTGCATTGACCTGCATTTCAAGCGTTACGCCATGTAAAGGGTCTTTAGAAATATGAGCATTCATATGAAGTCCAGTTCAGTGGTTCCAGATTTTGTCAGTAGTGCAACGGGAAGAAGGTTACAAGAAAGCGGGGCGACCAGCAATGGCATCTGTTCCTCAGGCTTTCATGATTAAGAAGTAAACATCAGCCAAACATTGCTGAAGAAAAGATCTGGATTAGATGCATTCATTAATCTTAAGTGGGTATTTATACCTGGATTGTTACTCCAGTTTCTCTTTATTTATGTATTATCGCTGTCATTCGACTATTAAAATAAAAAAACAAAAGATCTAAAAAAACCGAAAATAACATATCCATAATGTTAACTATTGATAAAATTAAAGTAACATTTAGTAAAACATGGATATTTTGTTTTTCATGGACGAGAGTTTACATATCATGATATAATATTGCGGAAAAATTTGCAGGCTATTAATCTGCATGTAATGTAAATGAATTTCTGAGGAGACTATTCCAGTGGGACGTAAATGGGCAAATATTGTTGCTAAAAAAACTGCTAAAGACGGTGCAACGTCTAATATATATGCAAAATTCGGTGTAGAAATCTATGCTGCTGCCAAACAAGGTGAACCAGACCCAGAATCAAACTCAGCTTTAAAATTCGTTATTGAACGTGCGAAACAAGCACAGGTTCCCAAACACGTTATTGATAAAGCAATTGATAAAGCCAAAGGCGGCAGCGATGAAACGTTCGTGCAAGGGCGCTATGAAGGCTTTGGTCCAAGTGGTTCACTGATTATCGCTGAAACGTTGACGTCAAATGTTAACCGTACGATTGCTAATGTCCGCTCAATTTTCAATAAAAAAGGCGGGAATATCGGAGCGGCAGGTGCTGTCAGCTATATGTTTGACAATACCGGGGTGATTGTATTTGCAGGAACAGATCCTGACCATATTTTTGAAATTTTGCTTAATGCTGATGTAGATGTTCGCGATGTAACCGAAGAAGAGGGAAACATCGTTATTTATACTGAATCTACAGACCTTCATAAAGGAATTGCAGCCCTGAAAGCCGCAGGGATTACTGAATTCTCAACGACAGAATTAGAAATGATTGCTCAATCAGAAGTTGAACTTTCGCCAGAAGATTTAGAAATCTTTGCAGGACTCGTTGATGCCCTTGAAGATGACGATGATGTTCAAAAAGTCTATCACAACGTTGCAAACCTCTAATTATAAATAAAGGAATCTGTTATTGCGGCAGATCTTTAACTTATAAAGTTGTTACAAAAATATCTAGCCCGATACATTGATTATAAAAAAAGAAAAAATTTACGGTAGAAAATCAAAGTGACTGTCTGCTTTTGCTCAAGGCAGACAGTCATGTCCAGCAGTTTTCAGTCAGGATTAGCAGTGGGAGCTTTTCCAGGAATGAAAAAAACTGCTTCCTGGCTTCCTGACTCGAAGGCGACAACAGCTCTGACCTTATCGTTTTTCATCACTGTGTACCAACCGGAACCGCCAAACTGAGAATGGCTAAAGAGGGATCTGCATTCGGGGTCATCTGACGAAAACTTGTTACCGTAGCAGATAAGGGAAGGGTAAGGATTTGATGGAACGGCGTCAGCTAAGGGGTATGAACTAAGCATCCATCAAATACCAAATTGCATTTAACATAATATACATTATACGCACTTGCGTTGAGTAAGGTAGAATCTGAAGCTTTATGGTAATCCTTGTGCTGCTCAATAATGATGGCCAAACATCTTTTCAAATGCCGTTACCAGCGCTAACCATTTTCGACCTGTGCCGCATCACTCACTGAACATCAAAACTGATAACTTTAGTTCACGCTGCCAAACCACAGACATGCCAATCTGTCTTCCTGGCATATTTCTGCCCTTATCCTTCATTATCATATAATCTTCTAAATGAAATGGCTCACCGGCAAGGACTTATGCGGTCCTTTCTGCCTTTTTCTCTCATACTGGAGATTCATTCATGGCTGACTGGAACCCTTCGCTTTATCTGCAATATGAAACTGAACGTTCAAGACCCGCAGCGGAATTACTCAACAGAGTGGCGTTAGAGAGTGTTCGTTCAGTTGTTGATCTTGGCTGTGGTCCGGGAAACAGCACGGCATTACTGCATCAGCGCTGGCCTTCGGCTGTAATAACCGGGGTTGATTCCTCACCCGCCATGCTGAATGAAGCGCGCAACGCATTACCGCAATGCCATTTTATTGAAGCGGATATCAGTCAGTTCCAGCCCGAGCATCCTGTGGATCTGCTTTACGCAAATGCGTCTTTACAATGGGTACCCGATCACTATGAGCTATTGCCGAACCTGGTATCGCTGCTGGGTCGCAACGGCGTTCTGGCCGTACAAATGCCGGATAACTGGCTGGAACCCACGCATGTTCTGATGCGCGAAGTCGTTTATGAACAGGGTTTCCCGGACCGGGGTCGTGCGCCACTACCTGGCGTACATGCCTACTATGATATTTTGACCGAAACTGGCTGTGAGGTGGATATCTGGCGCACCACGTATTATCACATTATGGATTCTCATCAAGCAATTATCGACTGGGTAAGTTCTACAGGCCTGCGCCCTTGGTTACAGGATTTGAGAGAAAGCGAGCAACGTCAGTATCTGGCGCGCTACCACGAACTACTTCAGGAGCAATATCCACTGCAGGAAAATGGCAAAATTTTACTGGCATTTCCCCGATTGTTTATTGTTGCGCGCCGCAATAATTAAGCATTTATCATCAGATAGATCACAGGAATAGAGGATCGCCTATGAGCGCCCTCGCCTTTTTAACATAAGGATCTAGTGACAATGCGAGGCATCTGCTAGTGTCTTGCCACGTGTTTCTGACGGGAGTTGTTATGTCTAAAGTCTACATTGGTGGGTGTCTTTGTGGTTCGATCCGCTTCACGGCCAGCAGTCCTAATAATTCCCATACCTGCTCCTGCGATATATGCCGGAAACATACGGGCGCACCGACCGTCGTCTGGATTGAGTTTGATGCAGAAAATGTAGAATGGACGGGAAAAGCCGGAAAACCGACAACCTGGCGCTCGTCAGAAACGAGTAGTCGAGCCTTTTGCCCTCATTGCGGCAGTTCCGTGGGCGCTATTGATGACGCCCCGGTAATTGCACTTTTAGTCGGGGCTTTTGATGATCCTAACGATGAAGACCTGGCACCAGAGTTTCATTCGTTTTCCGATATGCAGCCAGCCTGGTGGCAAAACGAACGTAACTAAGTTAGTTGGTAATGCTTATCAGGCATGTGTTTTGCTGGCACATTTGTTTCATCGTTCATCTGCAGCAAATCGATTTCGATCGCATTGCAAATCGCATCCAGCGGCAGGTCATTGTTCTCTGTGCCAAACGGATCTTCAAGCTCTTCTGCAAGCGTGTCGAGCGAGATAAACGTATAGGAAATAAGCACCGAGATAAACGGTGTCATGTAGTGCAGATCCACCACTAACGCGAATGGCAGCATGATACAAAACAGGTATACCGTGCGATGAAGGATCAAAGTATAAGCAAACGGGACCGGGGTATTCGCAATCCGCTCACAACCTGCCAGTACCGCAGACATATCGTTTAACCTATTGTTTAAACTATGAAATAATATGTCTGACAGTTGACCATTACGCCTGCGCACGGCCAACCACTCTCCCATCAACAACAAAATGCGGTTTGCTGGAGATTGTGAGGCAAATACCGTCTGCAGATCTTTCTCGCTGAGGTACTTCGCCAACGGCTCTGCCTGTGGCTTTCGACGTAAAGTCATGCGTAAACAGTGGGCAAACGCGATTTGCAGACGAACAAACTGCCCTAATTCGGCGTCGTCCGGTAAGGTGGTTATTACCTCACGCAGTAGCGATCGGGAAGCAATCATCAACTGCCCCCACAGGTGTCGGGCCTCAACGTAACGTGAGTAACAGGCGTTATTGCGAAAACCTAAAAAGATTGCAATCGCCACGCCGAGAATGCTGAATGGCGCCAGCGTGAATTTGATTCCCAGCATCGTATACCACGGAAGCATGATAATAACGGCGATGGAGAGCAGGAAGTTCAGCAGCAGTCGTGAAAAGATTTTGGATAATACCGACCCATGCCAGACGAATATCAGGCGTAGCCAGTGTTGTTGGGGGCGAACGATCATGGTTTTCTTCGGGAAAATGTGAAATCCATCACATTAGACGCGATCATGATCAATGTTGCAAGTTAATCGCAACATTAACTAAACAACGTTTGCGCTGCCAGAACCACCACGCACCGGAGTTACAGAACGGTGTAGTTATTAATAAACAATAGTATGTTGTAACTAAAGAATGTTCTATAAAAAACCCGGCCTGAGCCGGGTTGTCTTCTTAGCACAATGGCTTAACGGCTTCACGCATGCCTTTGGCCAGAATGGTATCCAGATCGGCTGAAACCTGCTCCACGAGTCCGGAAACCTGAGTCAGATCCTGTTCCCAGTGTTCTTTAACGCCCAGTACCGATTTGACTAACTCGTCGGTGCTTATCTGGCGGTCATGATGCTGGGACCACAGCTGTTGAAAACGTGCCACCCAGTGCGCATCATCCTGGACCGGATAAGCCTCACCGTTACGCTCTCCACGATAGAAAGCTATCAGCGCGGCAAGCGCAAACGTCAGGCGCGCCGGCAGTTTACCGCTGGCCTGTTGCCCTGCCAGCAGCTGCGGCAAAATACGGGTACGGAATTTAGTCATGCCGTTCAGGGCAATCGACAGCAACTGATGCTTGATGTACGGATTGCAGAATCGACCGGTCACCGCGCTGGCGAAAGACGCCAGCTCATCGCGGGGTAAATCCAGTACCGGAATGATCTCTTCATAAATCGCTTTTTCAACGAAGGCGCAAATCTCTGCGTCATTCATCGCCTCACCCACGGTGTCCAGCCCTGCCTGCCAGGCAACGGGAACCAGTGCGGTGTGTGCCCCGTTGAGAATCGCCACTTTCCGTTCTTTGTACGGTTTGATGTCATCAACAATCAGGACATTGAGCGGATACTTATCCAGACGCAGTTCTGCAGCTAATGACTTCGGTCCCTGAATAACGAACAGATAGAAGTGTTCTGCAGTGTCGAGGAAGGCATCGTGATAGCCCAACTCAGCTTCCAGTTTCTCCACTTCGTCACGCGGATAACCGGTAACAATGCGGTCCACCAGCGTGGAGTAAAATGCGTTGGCCTGATCCAGCCACTGAATAAATGCCTCCGGCAGCGCCCACTCCTGAGCATAGCGCAGGACCAGTTCACGCAGCGCATCACCATTGTAATCAATCAGTTCGCAAGGAATGATAATCCAGCCTTTATCCGACGCGCCGTTAAAATGGCTGAAGCGTTCGAACAACAGTCGGGTCAGTTTAGCCGGATAACTCACGGCCGGTGCATCCTCAAACTTATCGCCCGCGTGGTAGCTGATGCCCGCTTCAGTCGTGTTGGAGAACACAAAACGCATATCTGGATTATGCGCCAGCTTCAGGAACTCATCGTATTCGCTATAGACGCTGATTTCGCGGTTAACCGAACGGATCAAACGGGCATCGCTTACGGCCTCGCCCTTCTCATTCAAACCACGAATGATGGTGGTATAGAGACCATCCTGCGTACTCAGCGATGGCGGGAAGGTACTTTCGATGGGACGAACAATGACTACACCAGCGTTCAGATCGGTATGTTCGTTCAGCAAATCGACTTGCCAGTCAACAAAGGCGCGCAGGAAGTTTCCTTCACCAAACTGAATAATGCGTTCAGGATACTGAGCACCGGGGAAATCGCGACGATTTAGTGTTTGCACAATGGGTTCCCTTTTTAATTAGTCATACAACCTGATTGAATTGGTCCAATAGGTTAGCAAACTTTAATACATTGAAACCCTGTTTTGATCAATCCCCGGCGACAAATTAGAGAGTTTTGTAGAAAAGTGTGGTCCCGGTCAGCTTCCCGTCAGGCATTTTTGCATAGTCCGGTATCACCCCTACTTTTTGCCATCCACAATTGTGGTAGAACAACTCAGCGCTGCTGCCCGTCGCTGTATCAAGCACCAGCAGCGTTTTCCCTTGCTGACGCGCGCAGTTTTCGAGTTCGTTCATCAACGTCCGGGCAACACCACCGCGCCGCGCTGAGGGGTGAACCAGCAGCTTGGCGACATCAGCACGATGAGGTTGGTTTTCGGGTTGATCGATAATGAGCTGGACGGTACCGACAAGCACCCCCTGTGCGTTCTGCGTACCCAGAACAATCCTTTCTCCACGGTCAACGCTTTGCGCGACGCTCATCCAGAAAGGCCGTGATTTATCACCACTAAAAGGGAGCATAAAGCTGACAGAGGCGCCATCATTGACGCATGTTTCAAGGATGTCGCTGAATTCATCGATTCTCGACAGAATCTGGGCCGCGCTCAGCACAAAGCAGGGTTTACAGGAAGCCATTTTTTTCTCCTTAGAATGACCCCTTCATACTGCTTTTAACAATTGCACAACACAAGGAGTCATATCATAGGATTATGTTATCTATGGCTTGTTCATCTGGATCACTAGCCAGTGATAGATAACCGTGACAACGTAACGCTGCTGTTCATCGTTTAACGCCACACCCTGAGGGATATCATGCCATTTCGCCAGACATCCCCGACAACAGGTCGCCGTAGCATGTTGAGCGATAAATACCGGATGCCCGCGCATGGGTGTCTGCTTACCGTCATTGGCAGGAAACGCGGGCGCCAGCCGTTTGGCAATAAAATCCGTGGCGTGTTGTTCGATAACCGGCGCGCCTTTATCCAGACAATACTGCCTTTCTTTCTGGCCAAGGCGAAACCGCGAGCGAAACGTTGATTTCGCCAGCCGGGCAAAAAGAGGATCGAGCGTGTTCATCAGTAAACCGAGCGCCCCAGTTGTTGCGTTAATTGCTCCAGCACGGCGATACCCGCCAGCGAATTTCCCGCCGCATCCAGTTCCGGACTCCAGACGGCAATCGCCATCTCGTGAGGCACGATAGCCACGATACCGCCCCCCACACCAGATTTCGCCGGTAAGCCCACTCGCCAGGCAAATTCCCCTGCGTTCTGATACATGCCACTGGTCGCCATCAGCGCGTTGATCTGTCGGGCCTGCATGGGTGTCACCACCGGCTCAGCAAGATGAAAAGCATGTCCCTGATTCGCCAGAAAGACGAACGTGCGCGCCAGCTCCACACAGCTCATTTTCAGTGCGCAGTAGTGAAAGTAATTTTGCAAAACGGTGGTCACGTCATGGTGAAAATTGCCAAAGGACTTCATTAACCAGGCAATAGCCGCGTTACGCGCCGAGCGCTCAAACTCAGAACGCGCCACCGTCGCATCATAGGCGATATCCGAAACGCCGCTTAGCGCCCGTACCACTTCCAGCATCCGTTGACGCGGTGCGCTCAGACGTCCTTGCAGCATATCGCAAACCACCAGCGCCCCGGCGTTGATAAAGGGATTGCGTGGGATCCCTTGCTCCATTTCCAACTGCACCAGGGAGTTGAAAGGATGACCGGAAGGATCCTTGCCGACACGTTGCCAGATCTCATCTTCCTGATAGTGACGCATCGCCACGACCAGACTGAGCACCTTTGAAATTGACTGAATAGAAAAGCGCTCTTGCGCATCCCCCGCCTGATAGTGCTGTCCATCGACGGTGCAAATAGCAATACCCAGTTTTGAACCGTCGACAGAAGCTAAGGCAGGAATGTAATCAGCGACTTTACCCTGACCAATCAGCGGACGAACCTGCTGCACAATGGTCTCTAAAATTGAATTGTCCATGGCCCTGGCCACAACATGCTCCTTGCTCGCAGGTATGAAAGGCCTGCGAGTATAACAGAGCTGAATACGCAGCGTCAGGCCGGAAGGCGGAATCTGGCCACGGTCTGCATGAGCGGGTGAGATTCATGCCGTAGACAGAAACATTGCAGAATTAAGGCCGGTGCCCCCATCAGAGGCGGTTTTTCCAGACGGTCTGTACATTACAAAACTCATGCAGACCAAAGTGTGAAAGCTCGCGGCCAAAACCACTTTTCTTCACGCCGCCAAAAGCAACGCGGGCATCGCTGGCGCTGTAACCATTGATAAATACGCCCCCACACTCCAGGCGTGACGCCATCTTCTGCGCCAGAGCTTCATCCGCGGTGAACACCGTGGCTGATAAGCCGAAATCACTGTCATTAGCCAGCGCTAAGGCATGTTCCACATTCTTTGCAACGGTAATCGCTGCAACCGGGCCAAACAGCTCCTGACGAAAAGCCGTCATCTCCGGGGTGACATCACCCAGAACCGTCACGGCATAGTAATTGCCCTGACCCGCGATTTTTTCCCCGCCGAGAAGTAACCGCGCGCCTTCGGCAAGGGAGGCTTCGACCTGCTGATGCAGTTCATCGCGCAGCTCAAATCTTGCCATCGGACCCAGATCGTTTTCTTCGTTCAGCGGGTCGCCCATTTTGAGCGCGCTCGCGGCCGCCACAAAACGAGCCGTAAATTCTGCCGCAATTCCTTCTTCGATAATAAAGCGCTTTGCTGCCGCACAAACCTGTCCGGTGTTCTGATAACGACCGGCGACCGCCGCCTTAACGGCCAGATCGAGGTCAGCATCATTAAGGACAATAAACGGATCGGAACCCCCCAGTTCAAGCACGCATTTTTTCAGCGCCGCCCCCGCCTGAGCACCAATCGCCGCACCAGCTCGAACGCTGCCCGTCACCGTTACCGCCGCGATACGCGGGTCATTGATCATCTGACTTACCCCGGCGTTATCGGCATTCACCCAACCGTAAACACCCGCGGGAACGCCCGCATCAGCAAAAACCTGCGCGATAATCGCAGCACAGCCGGTTACGTTTGGCGCATGCTTTAACAGATAGCCATTTCCGGCCAGCAGAATTGGAATGGCGCCGCGAAGTACCTGCCAGAGCGGGAAGTTCCACGGCATGATCGCCAGAATAGTTCCAACGGGGCGATACTCAATCACCGCCTGGTTGTTCTCCACCAGCGTAGGTTCCGGGTTGAGCATCGCCGGTCCATGTTCGGCGTACCAGTCACACAATGCGGCTGATTTGGCAACTTCACCACGCGCCTGCTTGATGGGTTTCCCCATTTCACGTGAGATACACTGCGCCATCTCTTCCGCGCGATGACGCAGAGCCTGCCCGATATGACGCAGCGTTTGCGCACGCTGCTCAACGGCAGTGTGTTTCCATTCGCGGTAGCCATTCGCGGCAAGGCTCAGCGCATGTGCAATCTCCTCAGTACTGGCCCACGGCATTGCCGCCAACCTTTCACCGTTGGTAGGGTTAACGGAAATCGCATGTGTTGCTGCTGTGATAGTCATAAGTGCCTCTCTTTATCGCAGGGTATGGTCATATCATGCGCATATTTACTCTTTCTGAAAAATGAATAATATTAACCACACCATTCACGAACAGAGAATATTATGGATCTGACGCAACTAGAAATGTTCAACGCCGTCGCGGAGACAGGCAGTATTACGCAGGCCGCCGCGAAGGTGCATCGCGTGCCATCCAATCTCACCACTCGTATTCGCCAGCTTGAAGCCGACCTTGGCGTCGATCTGTTTATTCGTGAAAATCAGCGTTTGCGGCTTTCCCCATCCGGGCACAATTTTTTACGCTACAGCCAGCGGATCCTCGCCCTGGTTGACGAGGCGAGAATGGTCGTCGCCGGCGATGAACCGCAGGGGTTGTTCTCTCTTGGCTCACTCGAGAGTACTGCCGCTGTGCGGATCCCCGCCACGCTGGCTGAATATAATCAGCGTTACCCCAAAATTCAGTTTGCACTGGCGACAGGTCCTTCAGGCACGATGCTGGACGGCGTGCTCGACGGGACGCTGAACGCCGCCTTTGTCGACGGCCCAATTACTCATCCAGGTCTTGAAGGAATGCCGGTCTACCGTGAAGAGATGATGATAGTCACTCCGCACGGTCATCCCCCTATCCAGCGGGCCAGCGACGTTAACGGTTGCAGCATTTACGCCTTTCGCGCCAACTGTTCCTATCGTCGCCATTTTGAAAGCTGGTTTCATGCCGATCGCGCAATGCCCGGCACCATTCATGAAATGGAGTCGTATCACGGCATGCTGGCTTGCGTCATTGCCGGTGCGGGTATCGCGCTGATCCCGCGTTCGATGCTGGAGAGCATGCCAGGACACCATCAGGTCCACGCCTGGCCGCTAAGCGAAAACTGGCGCTGGCTGAATACGTGGCTGGTCTGGCGCAGAGGGGCAATGACGAGGCAACTGGAAGCGTTTATTGAGGTTTTGAACCCTCAGTTGTCGAAAAGCACGGAATAATTCGCGATTCTCAAACAACGCAATAAATAGCGTTCCGGGTGAATTCACACGCCGGAATTTCATTAATAATGAAACAGTTAAAATTACGCGAAATGTTCGGCAGTCAATTTTGCCACCCAGTCAATGAAATGAGATCTGCATCACGAAATGATTGTATTTTAGCCAGCAAAAGTTTTAAGATCGTGGCCTTACCTTTTCGCAGCTAATCCACCTAATTGATATGACAACAGACACTGTTTCCCGCAAGGTCGCGTGGCTTCGGGTAGTTACGCTTGCCATTGCCGGTTTTATTTTCAATACCACTGAGTTTGTCCCTGTCGGTTTGTTATCCGACATCGCACAAAGTTTTAATATGCAGACCGCTCAGGTCGGGATCATGCTGACGATCTACGCCTGGGTTGTCGCCCTGATGTCGCTGCCTTTCATGCTGCTTACCAGCCAGGTAGAACGCCGCAAACTTCTGATCTGCCTGTTTGTCGTTTTTATCGCCAGCCACGTTCTCTCTTTCCTGGCATGGAATTTTACCGTGCTGGTGATCAGTCGTATCGGTATTGCTTTTGCCCACGCTATTTTCTGGTCGATCACCGCATCGCTGGCGATTCGCCTGGCTCCTGCCGGGAAACGCGCGCAGGCTCTCAGCCTGATTGCGACCGGCACCGCGCTGGCGATGGTGCTGGGCCTGCCTATCGGGCGCATCGTTGGCCAGTATTTTGGCTGGCGTACCACGTTCTTCGCCATCGGTATGGGGGCGTTAGTCACCCTACTTTGCTTGATTAAGCTCCTGCCAAAATTACCCAGTGAGCATTCCGGTTCATTAAAAAGCCTGCCGGTTTTATTCCGCCGTCCAGCATTGATGAGCTTGTATCTGCTGACGGTGATTGTGGTCACCGCGCATTACACGGCCTACAGCTATATCGAACCGTTTGTACAGACCGTCGCCGGGCTGAGCGCAAACTTTGCCACCGTGCTGCTGCTGGTTCTGGGTGGCGCGGGTATTGTCGGTAGCGTCATTTTTGGCAAGCTGGGTAACCAACATGCTTCCGTATTGATTAGTAGCGCCATTGCCCTGCTGACGGCGTGTCTGGTGCTGTTACTGCCCGCAGCGGACAGCGAAATGCATCTGGCCGTCCTGAGTATATTCTGGGGCATCGCCATTATGTTGATAGGCCTGGGTATGCAGGTCAAAGTGCTGGCGCTGGCCCCGGATGCCACCGACGTCGCAATGGCCCTTTTCTCAGGTATCTTTAATATTGGGATAGGCGCTGGCGCGCTGGTAGGAAATCAGGTGAGTCTGCACTGGTCAATGTCTACGATTGGTTACGTAGGTGCAGTGCCTGCGGTTGTGGCGTTCATATGGTCGGTGATTATCTTCCGTAAATGGCCAGTATCACTGGAAGAGCAGCCTCAGCATTCATAAAAACGTGCCCGGTAGACAATACCGGGCACGTTGTTTTAAGCGTAAGTTTTAATGATTTCCAGCACGCCGTTAATAATAAACTGCACGCCCATACATACCAGCAGGAAGCCCATCAATCGGGAGATCGCCTCAATACCGCCTTTACCGACCAGGCGCATAATTCCGCCAGAACTGCGCAAACAGCCCCACAGGATAACCCCGACCACGGCAAAAATAATCGGCGGTGCGACCATTATCACCCAGTCCGGAAACTCAGCCCCATGACGCACGGTGGACGCCGAGCTGATGATCATTGCAATCGTACCCGGACCCGCGGTGCTTGGCATGGCCAGCGGAACAAATGCAATATTGGCAGTCGGTTCATCTTCCAGTTCTTCTGATTTGCTTCTCGCTTCCGGAGAGTCATGTGCCTTCTGCTGTGGAAACAACATTCGAAAGCCGATAAACGCAACGATTAACCCACCCGCGATACGTAACCCGGGAATCGAAATCCCGAAGGTATTCATCACCAGTTGTCCGGCATAATACGCCACCATCATGATGGCAAACACGTAAACGGACGCCATGAGTGACTGACGGTTACGCTCTGCGCTGTTCATGTTGCCGGCAAGGCCGAGGAACAACGCCACGGTGGTTAACGGGTTTGCCAACGGTAACAGGACTACCAGCCCCAGTCCTATTGCTTTAAACAAGTCCATCATAATGTCATCTTTCCTGTGCGTTAATCGTCAACGGCAAGTATACGGTGAAATCCGGGAGATAAGCCATTTTCGCGGTGTAAGTATTCATTTTTCATCCGCACGTATAAGCCATAATTTTCAAACCGTTAAAATTCCACTCGCCAGAAATTGAGTCTGATGATTTAGCAAAACGTGGCATTTGCTGACCCATTCATTTGACTTATATTTGCCTAAGCAATAATATCAGCCGTGACTAACTACTTGCCAGGGCAACCATTGTGAAAAGCACCAGTGATCTGTTTAACGAAATCATCCCACTGGGTCGTTTGATCTACATGGTTAATCAGAAAAAAGATCGTTTGCTAAACGACTATCTGTCACCGCTGGATATCACGGCATCGCAGTTCAAGGTGCTCTGCTCCATCCGTTGCGCGGTGTGTATTACCCCTGTCGAATTGAAAAAAGTGCTGTCTGTCGATCTCGGCGCCCTGACGCGGATGCTGGACAGGCTGGCCTGTAAAGGCTGGATAGAAAGGCTTCCGAATCCACATGACAAGCGAGGCGTGCTGGTGAAACTCACCGAACATGGCGCGGCAATTTGCGAGCAGTGTCATCAATTAGTAGGGCAAGACCTGCGCCAGGAACTAACAAAAAACTTAACGGCGGATGAAGTGACCACGCTTGAGCATTTGCTGAAGAAAATCCTGCCGTAAACAGAAAGAGGTATGACGATGTCCAGACGCAATACTGACACAATCACTATTCATAGCATTTTGGACTGGATCGAAAATAACCTTGAATCGCCGCTCTCGCTGGAAAAGGTGTCAGAGCGTTCAGGTTACTCCAAATGGCACCTGCAACGGATGTTTAAAAAAGAAACCGGCCATTCACTGGGTCAATACATCCGTAGCCGTAAAATGACTGAAATAGCGCAAAAATTAAAAGAGAGTAACGAGCCGATCCTTTATCTGGCGGAGCGTTACGGCTTTGAGTCCCAGCAAACGCTGACCCGGACATTCAAAAACTATTTTGATGTTCCACCGCATAAATACCGTATGACGAATATGCACGGCGAATCACGCTATTTGCTGCCACTCAATCAATGTAATTGCTAATCGCCAGTTAACGACGTAACCGAGGAAATCATGAAACTTCTGTCTTATGCGATGCTGGCCCTGCTGTATGTTGTTTCGGGCCAGAGCATGGCGGAACAGACCGCGCAACCTGCCACACAAAACAGTCGTGACGCGATGATTATGCCGCCTGCGCACGATCGGTCCCCGTTCGATTTTAATCATATGGGTGCAGGCAGCGACAAATCCGACGAATTAGGTGTGCCTTATTACAATATGCGCAACCTGTAATTTTTTTGCCCCGTCACTGCGGGGCTTTTTTTACCCTCTCGCCTGCGCAGTCTTACGCAACCGAAAGCCAAACACATTAATGTACAATCCTGCCATGATCAGCAGCGCACCGAGCAGTTGTAATCCGGTAAGCGTTTCATCCAGCAGCACGGCCGCGCTCGCCAGTCCAACAACCGGCACCAACAGCGACAACGGCGCGACACGCCAGGTTTCATAACGCCCGAGTAAAGATCCCCAGATGCCATAACCCACAATGGTTGCCACAAACGCCAGATAAGCCAGTGACAGAATGGTGGTCATATCTATCGTCAACAGACTTTGGATAATTTGCGTTGGGCCATCGAGAAGTATTGAGGCGAGGAAGAATGGGACAACAGGAATCAACGCACTCCATACCACCAACGACATCACCGCCGGGCGTGACGTATGCTGCATGATTTTTTTATTAAAGATATTACCGCTGGCCCAGCTTAGTGCCGCCGCCAGCGTCAACATAAAACCGAGCATGCCGACATGCTGTCCGTTCAGACTGGCCTCAATCAGCACCAGCACGCCAAATATGGCCAGCGCAATCCCTACCCGTTGTTTACCTTGCAGACGTTCACCAAAGGCGAATGCCCCCAGAATGATGGTGAAAAACGCCTGAGCCTGTAATACCAGAGAAGCTAACCCGGCAGGCATACCGAATTTGATGGCGCTAAAGAGAAACGCGAACTGTCCAAAACTGATGGTCAGCCCATAGCCGAGCAGCAGTGAAAGCGGAATTTTCGGCCGGGCAACGAAGAAAATCGCCGGAAATGCCACCAGTAAAAAACGCAACCCAGCCAGCATTAAGGGTGGCATATTGTGTAGCCCCACTTTGATGACGACAAAGTTCAGCCCCCAAACCACAACGACCAGTAACGCTAATAACCCGTCTTTACGCGACATACCACCGCCCCTGCGAATATTAAATTTTTGTAAACAAATTAAAGTAACGGAAATCGTTGTGCCGTAACAGATCATTAATTCAGGTAGGCCACACAGGGCATTTTCGGACAACTTATTGAGTGTACATCACACTTTTAGCATGCTATTTGTTTCTGATATCTAAAAAAAACATAACAACATGCATTGTCGGGCAGGAAAATGAATATCTCTCTGAGAAGGTCCACTCTCGCGTTACTCGCGTCATCATTGTTATTAACGATTGGGCGTGGCGCCACGCTGCCCTTTATGACGATCTACCTCAGCCGACAGTACAATCTGAGCGTCGACCTGATCGGTTATGCGATGACGGTCGCACTGACCATTGGCGTCGTGTTCAGCCTTGGCTTTGGTATTCTGGCCGACAAGTTTGATAAAAAACGCTATATGCTGCTGGCTATCTGCGGCTTTGCCTCTGGCTTTATTGCTATTCCACTGGTGCATAACGTAGTGGTAGTGGTTTTGCTCTTTGCCCTGATCAACTGCGCCTACTCCGTCTTCGCCACGGTGCTGAAAGCCTGGTTTGCCGATAATCTCTCGGCGACCAACAAAACAAAAATTTTCTCGCTTAACTATACCGTGCTGAACATCGGCTGGACTGTAGGCCCACCGCTGGGCACGCTACTGGTGATGCAAAGCATTAACCTGCCGTTCTGGCTCGCTGCTGCATGTTCAGCACTCCCTCTGGTGTTTATCCAGACCTGGGTAAAACGTTCACCAGCAGCATCAGAAGGTTTGAACGCCGCAGTTTGGTCCCCCTCGGTACTGCTACGCGACAGAGCATTATTCTGGTTTACGCTGTCAGCATTTTTGGCGTCATTCGTTGGTGGTGCCTTTGCGTCCTGTATTTCGCAATACGTTATGGTGGTTGCAGACGGCGATTTTGCCGAGAAAGTGGTGGCAGTCGTCCTGCCCGTTAATGCCGCCATTGTGGTATCACTGCAATATGCCCTCGGGCGCAGGCTCACCGCCACCAATATCCGCCCGCTAATGACTGTGGGCACGCTGTTCTTTGTGGTCGGTCTGGTTGGCTTCACCTTCTCCGGCAACAACCTGGTGTTATGGGGCATTTCTGCGGCCTTTTTCACTATCGGCGAAGTCATTTACGCGCCGGGTGAATACATGCTCATCGACAACATCGCGCCTGCAGGAATGAAAGCCAGCTATTTTTCCGCCCAGTCGTTAGGCTGGTTGGGCGCAGCGGTAAACCCATTAGTCAGCGGCGTCATTTTAACCACATTGCCGCCGTGGTCGCTGTTTGTGGCGCTGATGGTGGCGATCGTTCTTGCCTGGGCGCTAATGATAAAAGGTATGCGCGCCAAACCCTGGGGCCAGACGGCGGTCTGCTAATGATGATCGCGACAGAGCCAAAGCCGCTCTGTCGCGAATCTCAAATGGCGACCAGCCCTCGAACGCCTTCGGATTCCATATTTTTACCGTCACCGCTTTGAATAATGCTGCCTCGCGACATGAGTAAGTATTTGTCGGCCAGTTGCTGCGCAAAATCATAGAACTGCTCCACCAGCAAAATGGCCATGTCACCCCGGTGCGCCAGTTGAGAAATCACCTGCCCAATTTCTTTAATCACTGACGGCTGGATCCCCTCCGTGGGCTCATCGAGGATCAACAACTGCGGGCGACTGGCCAGCGCTCGTCCAATCGCCAGTTGCTGCTGTTGCCCGCCGGACAAATCTCCGCCCCGCCGATGTTTCATCTCCTGTAGCACCGGAAAAAGCGCATAGATATCATCCGGCACACGTCTGGCCTCCTGTGCTGAAAAACGGGAAAGGCCGAGCAGCAGGTTCTCTTCTACCGTCAGACGCGGGAAAATATCGCGACCCTGTGGTACATACGCCACCCCGGCCCTGACCCGCTGATGCGGCTTCCAGTGAGTGACATTTTTCTCCTGCCAGAACACACTCCCGCTGCGGGCAGGAATAAGCCCCATCAGGCACTTCAGAAGCGTCGTTTTCCCCACGCCGTTACGCCCCAGCAGACATGTCACCTCGCCGATACGCGCCTCAAAGTTCACACCTCGCAGAATATGGCTGCCACCATAATATTGATTCAGTTCTTTCACCTGCAGCATTTGTGCTCCTTAACGCCCGAGATAAACTTCAATAACCTGCTCGTTGGCCTGCACTTCGCGCAGACTTCCCTGAGCCAGAACGCGTCCCTGGTGTAAGACCGTGACGCGATCGGCAATGGTTTCGACAAATCCCATATCGTGCTCAACAACCATCAGCGAGTGCTTCCCGGCAAGCTTACGAAACAGCTCCGCAGTGTATTCCGTCTCCGCATCCGTCATGCCCGCCGCGGGTTCATCCAGCAGCAGTAAATGCGGCTCCTGTATTAACAGCATGCCAATTTCGAGAAACTGTTTTTGCCCGTGAGAAAGCAGCCCGGCGCGGCGGGCCCGCTCGTTGCCCAGCCGCAACAGCGCCAGTATTTCATCTATACGATCCCGTTGTTCGCCGGTGAGGCGCGCCCGTAAAGAGCCCCAGACAGATTTATCGCTTTTCAGCGCCAGCTCCAGATTCTCCTCCACCGTTAACGCTTCAAATACCGTGGGTTTCTGAAACTTCCGCCCAATACCCTGACGTGCAATGGCGATGGGGTCCAGCGTTGTTAAATCGGTCGACTGATCGTATATCGCCCGACCACTTTGCGGCCTGGTTTTGCCGGTAATAACATCCATTAGCGTCGTTTTTCCGGCACCGTTGGGACCAATGATGCAACGCAGCTCCCCAACGCCAATATTGAGCGTGAGATCCGTTAACGCCTGGAAGCCATCGAAGTTAACGTTAATTTTTTCCAACTGGAGCACCGGGTCCGTTTGGTTGCGAAACCGATCGCCTGGCATTTGGCGAGTAAAAAGCCCTTCATCTGGCTGCATTATTTGTCTCCCTTGCGAAACAGACCCATCACACCACGAGGTAAAAACAGCGTAACGCCAATAAAGATCAGGCCAAGAAACAGTTGCCAGTATTCCGGCATAATGACGGTAAACAGGCTTTTAGCGCCGTTCACCAGTACGGCGCCAAATACCGGGCCAATCAGGGTTCCACGCCCGCCGAGGGCAACCCAAATCGCCGCTTCTATCGAGTTGGTCGGCGACATTTCGCTGGGGTTAATGATTCCCACCTGCGGAACATACAACGCCCCCGCCAGGCCACACAGCACGGCGGAAAGCGTCCACACCAGCAGCTTGAAACCTTTCGGATCGTAACCACAGAACATCAGTCGGTTCTCGGCGTCGCGCACGGCAGTGAGAATTCGACCAAACTTACTGCGGGCCAGCGCCAGTCCCAGCCATATTGCCAGCACCAGCAGCATGACCGTCGCCAGAAACAGTGCGATACGGGTTGAGGTCGCGGTCACCGGAAATCCCAGAATGGTGGTAAAACCGGTAAAACCGTTATTTCCCCCAAAGCCGGTTTCGTTGCGGAAAAACAGTAACATTCCGGCGAAAGTCAGGGCCTGAGTCATGATGGAGAAATAGACCCCTTTGATTTTTGAACGGAAGGCAAACCAGCCAAATACCAGCGCCAGCAGGCCCGGCACCAGCACAACCAGCAACATCGCCCAGATAAAATGTTGCGTTCCCCACCAAAACCAGGGCAGCTCGGTCCACGACAGAAACGACATAAAGGCCGGTAATCCTTCGCCGGAAGCCTGGCGCATCAGATACATTCCCATCGCATATCCCCCCAGCGCAAAGAAAATACCGTGGCCCAGCGAGAGCATTCCCGCATAGCCCCACACCAGATCCAGTGCCACCGCCACAATGGCATAGCAGAGAATTTTCCCGGCCAGAGTCAATGTCCACACCGATATGGCCAGCGGATGATCCGCAGGTAACAGCGCCAGAAACGGCAGAATAATCAGCGCCAGCAGTAAACCCAGCCCCAGGATACGTGTCGCGCGCGGCGCTTTACGCGCCAGCGTTAATGTCATTGGCATCGTCATCAGTCAATAACCCTCCCTTTCAACGCGAACAGCCCCTGAGGACGTTTCTGAATAAACAAAATAATCAGCACCAGAATCATAATCTTACCGAGAACCGCTCCCACCTGAGGCTCAAGAATTTTGTTGAAAATCCCAAGCCCAAACGCAGCGGCTACACTCCCCGCGAGTTGTCCCACGCCGCCCAGCACCACCACCAGAAACGAATCGATAATGTAGCTTTGCCCCAGCTCCGGTCCTACGTTGCCTAACTGCGAGAGCGCTACGCCCCCCAGTCCGGCAATCCCTGAACCAAGACCAAAGGCCAGCATATCCACACGTCCGGTAGGTACGCCGCAGCAGGCCGCCATATTGCGATTTTGCGTCACCGCACGTACGCGCAGTCCCAGACGGGTTTTATTCAACAACAGCCAGGTGAAGAACAGCACCAGAATGGCAAAGCCAAGCACCACAATTCGGTTCCACGGCAAAATCAGATTGGCATAAACCTGAATGCCCCCGGAAAGCCATTCCGGATTAGCGACTTCAAGGTTTTGCGCGCCGAAGGACATACGCACCAACTGGATAAGCATCAGACTGATCCCCCACGTTGCCAGCAGGGTTTCGAGCGGACGCCCGTATAAATGGCGGATCACTCCGCGCTCGAGTAGCATTCCAACCCCAGCGGTAAGCAAAAAGGCGACCGGAAGCGCAATAACCGGATACCAGGCCAACCATTGCGGGAAAAACTGGCCCATCAGTTGTTGCACCATCCAGGTACCGTAAGCGCCGAGCATTAACATCTCACCATGCGCCATATTAATGACGCCAAGTAAGCCGTAGGTTATCGCCAGACCCAATGCCGCCAGCAGCAAAATGGAGCCCAGCGACAATCCCATAAATGCCTGTCCAAGAAGATCGCCAACCTTCATGCGATGCGCGATGGCATTCAGGCTTTCGTCAGCGGCAGCACGAACGCGGGCATCAGGTTCATGTTCAGCATGGGTGAATGGCTGCAGGCGCGTCTGGGTTTCAGGATCGTTCGACGCCCCTAGCAGTTCGATTGCCTGACGTCTGATCTCAGGCGAAGTGCTGGTCAGTTGCAGGTTTGCCAGTGCAATAGCCAGTAAAGATTTCACGTCAGCATCGGGCTCCTGGGCCAGTCGTTGCTGCAAAAACGGCAACATCCCCGGCTGGGCCTCACGCTGTAATGTACGCGCTGCCCCGCTCCTTTGAGTGACACTGTCACTTAATAGCTGGTGGACGGCCAAGGTTCCGGCAACCAGATTACGCAGGCGGTTAGTCAGGCGGATTTTTTTTAGCTCGCCGTTCGGACCTGCCGCCGTTCCTAGCGGTTGTACGTGCGACCCGTTCATGATGAACGCGTTTTTCGCGTTATCTGTCAGCAGGTTCTCGTCACTCAGCGCTTTGAGCACCGGCAAGCGTTGAACATCGGGTTTTACCGACCATTGTTCTAGCAAGGCGGCCTGCTGAGTCCGGTTGGCGGCGGTAAAGGTATCGGCATCTGCGGCCTGCGCTATCCACGGCAAAAGCCACGTCAGCAACAACACACCACGAATAAAGCGCATGGCTTTCATGAGCATTCTCCAAAGCGTTGCCCTCCCGCAGGAGGGCGTAAGATCAGTTGCTGGCGGTTTTAACGGGCTGTTCAGATTTTTTATCATTACCGGCGATATACGGACTCCACGGCTGGGCGCGAACCGGCGCTTCGGTTTGCCACACCACGTTAAACTGGCCGTTGCTTTCAATCTCGCCAATCATGACGGGTTTATGCAGGTGATGGTTGGTCGCATCCATGGTCAGGGTAAATCCTGATGGTGCTGCGAATGATTGTCCTGCCATAGCCGCCCGGACTTTATCCACATCGGTAGTTCCGGCTTTTTCTACTGCCTGCGCCCACATATGCAGGCCAACATAAGTGGCTTCCATAGGGTCGTTGGTCACCACCGAATCAGCATTCGGCAGCTTATGCGCTTTGGCATACGCCCGGTAATCCGCGACGAACTTCTTGTTGGCCGCATTATCTACAGACTCAAAGTAGTTCCACGCAGCCAGGTTGCCCACCAGCGGTTTAGTATCGATACCGCGCAACTCCTCCTCACCCACAGAGAATGCCACCACTGGAACATCCGTGGCTTTCAGGCCCTGGTTCGCTAACTCTTTATAGAATGGAACGTTAGAATCCCCGTTGATGGTCGATACCACCGCCGTTTTTCCCCCTGCGGCGAATTTTTTAATACTGGCAACAATGGTCTGGTAATCGCTGTGTCCGAATGGGGTATACACCTCTTCGATATCTTTATCGGCCACGCCTTTCGAATGCAAAAAGGCGCGTAAAATTTTGTTAGTCGTACGCGGATAGACATAGTCCGTACCCAGCAGGTAGAAGCGCTTAGCGCTGCCGCCGTCCTCACTCATCAGATACTCAACCGCCGGGATCGCCTGCTGATTAGGCGCAGCGCCGGTATAGAAGACGTTAGGCGACATCTCCTCACCTTCATATTGCACCGGGTAAAACAGCAGACCGTTCAATTCTTCAAATACCGGTAAAACCGATTTACGCGAAACCGATGTCCAGCAGCCGAAAACCGCCGCTACCTTGTCCTGGCTCAGTAACTGACGTGCTTTTTCAGCAAATAACGGCCAGTTCGAAGCCGGGTCAACCACCACCGGTTCCAGCTTTTTGCCCAATACACCACCCTGCGCATTGATTTCATTAATAGTCATCAACGCCACATCTTTCAGCGGCGTTTCGGAAATAGCCATGGTGCCGGATAACGAATGCATGATGCCAACCTTAATAGTGTCGGCCGCCTGAACACTAAAACTCATTCCCATTGCGACAACAGAGGCGGAAAGCGCAAAAGCTTTTAAAAATGTACGACGCTGCATAGTTTCACTCCTGAAATTAGTCTTGTTGAAAGCTCCGGTGCAGCCGGGCAGACAAAACGGTGCAAATTAAGGGTATTCAGAAGTGATAAGGCAAAAACGATGCCAGATATTAAAACATCATATAAAATCAATGAATTAGAATTTTAGGCACAAAAATCAGTATTAATTTTTGCCGCCAGAAGGATTAATCGCGTGAAACATTGAACCACAATGAGACAACTCTGCATTATAAACGTGCAACAATCTGTGTCTGTCACACATGGTCATAACGGCGCGCCCCGGTATAAAAATATGGTTATTTGTTCGCAGATAACCGTGCCTTGTCACTATTATTTATTTTTCCCGACGTAATCACGTCAAAATTTTACTTTTCCGCCGAAATAATCACACAGTTCAGCCTTTGTTTAAGATTGAATTGCTACTATAGTCATAAGCGAGGTGAACTTAAGGTAAGAGAGGAAACTCACAAATAAAGGAGCATTTACTATGCTGGGTAATATGAATATTTTTATGGCTGTTCTGGGAATTATTTTATTTTCCGGTTTCCTGGCCGCGTATTTTAGCCACAGATGGGATGATTGATGAACGGAGATAGTCCTGAACCGACCCGGCCCCTTGCTGCGTAGCTGCACAAGGGGCCATTTTTTTACCTGAATTCCCCCTCCCGGCACCTTTTCCCTGATGTACAGATAAAAAAAACCGCCGGATAAACCAGCGGTAAATGCTTGCATGGATAGATTTGTGTTTTGCTTTTATACGCTACCTGGCAATTCCCTGCGAAGATAACGGATAGTTGGCTAATCTATCATCGACAACCCCAATGAACGTTAAACGAAACGTAACTACCTTCTATAAGTCATGTTGGCCGCTAATGAGATTCTTGCAAACCGTACAGTAATCCATGTCATCGCAATGGTTATAAAATGAGCTATTTATTGCTTCATAGTGTATGGTAAGCACCCCATCACAAGGACAATCAATATGTCGATACTCAAAGATATTAAGATGCGTACTTTACGACCAGTGAAAAGTACCTGTCCTCACTGCTGCCGCCAGTCAATGCACAGCCTGTCGAGAATAAAAAACAACATAACGTTAGTCTGCCCCAACTGCGGCAATACCTACCTTCCTTCCCAAAGCAAACCAGTCAAGTAACGTAAGAACAGGAAAACAATGCCGACCTTTCACCAGCAGCCCTCCCTACCCGAGCGTCTCTATGAGATGCAAGGCATCAATACCCAACAACGATTCATTTTGCTGAAGAAAAAATCCAGCTAACAACCGGGCACCACGCCCGGTTCAATTTTCTGGCTGACCTGTCTTAAGCGCTCAAACCACGATGTTCCAGCATGGGTTCCATGCGCGGTTCACGCCCGCTCCACTGGCGATAAAGTTCAGTTAAATCAGTGCTGTTTCCGCGGGACAAAATTGCTTCGCGGAATTTCTGTCCGTTTTCACGGGTTAATCCGCCCTGCTCTACGAACCACTGATAGCCGTCATCGGCCAGCATTTGCGTCCACAGATAGGCATAATAACCTGCGGCATAACCGCCACCGAAGGTATGGGCAAAATAACTGCTGCGATAACGCGGCGGCACGGCCTTGAGATCCAAACCTTCCGCCGCCAGCGCCTGCTGTTCAAATTGATCGACCGGATGAGATGACTCGCTCAACTCCAGAGAGTGCCAGCGCATATCCAGCAATGCAGCGCTGAGCAGTTCGGTCATGTCGTAACCTTTGTTAAACAGACTGGCTCGCTGCATTTTATCCCGCAATGCCTGCGGCATTTGCTCCCCGGTATCAACATGTCGGGCAAAACGGGCAAAGACCTGAGGATGGCTCGCCCAGTGTTCGTTGATCTGTGAAGGAAACTCGACAAAATCACGCGGAGTGTTGGTTCCAGAAAGCGTGGCATAACGCTGAGTGGCGAACAGACCGTGCAATGTATGGCCAAATTCATGAAATAGCGTAATAACATCATCCCACAGCAGCAATGCAGGCTGATCCTGCGCAGGTTTTTGATAATTACAGACGTTGTAAATAACCGGTCTGGTTTCGTTAAGCAGCGATTGCTCGACAAAATTGCCCATCCAGGCTCCGCCGCTTTTTGATTCCCGGGCAAAGAAATCACCGTAAAATAGCGCTAACCCTACGCCATCATGATCGAATATTTCCCATACCCGAACATCCGGGTGATAAACCGGAAAGTCGAATCGCTCAACGAATTTGATGCCAAAGAGTTGATTGGCCGTCCAGAAAACGCCCTCGTTCAGCACCGAATCAAGGGCAAAGTAAGGTTTGAGCTGTGCCTCATCAAGGTCATATTTCTCACGACGGACCTGCTCGGCATAAAACGACCAGTCCCAGGCCTCGGCGCTAAACGACTCGTGTTCTTGAAAGATAACGTTCTGGATTTCAGCCTGCTCATCCAACGCCCGCGCCCGCGCGGCTGGAACAATAGATCGCATAAATGTCAGTGCCGCTTCCGGCGTTTTTGCCATCTGGTCGGCAATTTTCCAGGCTGCGTAATTGGCAAAACCAAGCAGTTGCGCCTGCTGCATCCGGATTGCTACCTGTCGCTGAATAATAGCTCGCGTGTCGTTGCCATCATCATTTTCAGCCCGCGTCCATGCTCGGGTGAACAGTTTTTCGCGGGTCTGACGATCGCGTAAAACCGCAAGCGCCGGTTGCTGAGTTGTGTTTAATAGCGGGATAACCCAACGCGCTTCAAGCCCTTTCGCCCTTGCAGCTTCGGCGGCAACGGCAATTTCTTCTGTGCTCAGCCCCTCCAGAAGCCGGATATCATCCACCACCATAGCACCTGACGTGTTGGCTGCCAGCAACCGTTGATTAAACTGGCTGGTCAGCGTGGCTGACTCCGTATTGAGCGCTTTAAGTTTGGCTTTATCGGTCTCGTTCAGACGGGCGCCGGCCAGTACAAAACGCTGATACACGACCTCCAGCAGACGTATTGATTCGCTATCCAGACTTAACGTACCACGCCGTTGCCAGACAGCTTCGACACGGGCGAAAAGCGCGCCATTGAGATAAATATCATTGGCAAGGTTCGCCAGCTCTGCGGAAAACTCTTCGTCAAGGCGCTGTAGTTCATCGTTGGTGTGCGCCGCCGTCATTGCGAAGAAAACGCTGGTCACACGCGTGAGCAGCCCCCCGCTTTGTTCAAGCGCCAGCAACGTATTAGCAAAATCAGGAACCTGTGAGTTTTGCACAATAGCGTCGATCTCGGCGCGTTTTTGCCGCACGCCCTCATCAAACGCTGGACGATAATGCTGCACGTCGATCTGATCAAACTGCGGTGCCTGATACGGCAATGTGCTGTGGTGTAAAAATGGATTCGTTAACGACATCTTTCACTCCTGAAAACGATTTGTTTACCAGAGTAGACTTCCCGGGAATCGACCGCAATCGCGTTAAGCAGGAATAGCTCTGAACGGAAATGACGTGCTATGGTAGTACTACATAAAAAGCGTTGAGGAACAGTGAGATGATCGTTTTAGTAACCGGAGCAACCGCAGGTTTTGGTGAGTGCATTACGCGTCGTTTTATTGAGAATGGGCATAAAGTTATTGCCACCGGACGCCGCCAGGAGCGCCTGCAGGAACTCAAAGATGAGCTGGGTGACCGCCTCTATACCGCGCAACTGGACGTACGTAATCGTGCATCAATTGAAGAGATGCTGAACGCCTTACCCGCTGAATGGCGCGATATTGATGTTCTGGTCAACAACGCGGGTCTGGCGCTGGGCCTTGAGCCAGCCCACAAGGCCAGCGTTGAAGACTGGGAAAATATGATCGACACCAACAACAAAGGCCTGGTTTATATGACCCGTGCCGTTCTGCCAGGCATGGTTGAGCGCAACCGCGGTCATATTATCAATATCGGTTCTACCGCGGGAAGTTGGCCATACGCTGGTGGGAACGTCTACGGTGCGACCAAAGCGTTTGTTCGCCAGTTTAGCCTGAATTTACGTACTGACTTACACGGCACTGCGATTCGCGTTACCGACATTGAACCTGGTCTGGTTGGCGGTACGGAATTCTCTAACGTACGTTTTAAAGGCGATGACGCTAAAGCTGAAAAAGCCTACGAAAATACCACTGCGCTGACCCCGCAAGATGTTACAGAAGCGGTATGGTGGGTGGCGTCCTTACCCGCTCATGTCAACATTAACACCCTTGAAATGATGCCTGTCACACAGTCTTTTGCCGGACTGAGTATTCATCGGAGCTAATTTCTCTGCCCGGCCTTGCGCCGGGTATAGATAGCCTGAAATAAGTGATAAGATCTCCGGGTTAACTCTCTAAAAAGTAAGAATGAATGACCGTAGAAACGCAGCTCAACCCTACACAACCGGTAAATCAACAGATTTACCGTATTCTTCGTCGTGATATCGTGCACTGTCTGATTGCACCCGGTACGCCGCTGTCGGAGAAAGAGGTTTCCGTACGCTTTAATGTGTCACGCCAGCCGGTACGAGAAGCATTCATCAAACTGGCAGAGAACGGTCTGATTCAGATCCGCCCGCAGCGTGGCAGCTACGTAAACAAAATTTCGCTGTCGCAGGTGCAGAACGGCTGTTTTGTTCGCCAGGCAATTGAATGTGCCGTGGTCCGCCGCGCCGCATCACTGATCACTGATAAACAGTGCTATCAGCTCGAACAAAATCTGCATCAGCAGCGCATCGCGATTGATCGAAAACAAATCAATGATTTCTTCCAGCTAGATGACGAATTTCATCAGAAACTGGCTTTAATCGCCGAGTGCCAACTCGCCTGGGACACCGTTGAGAATATTAAGGCCACGATTGACCGCGTTCGTTATATGAGCCTGGATCATATCTCTCCGCCTGAAATGCTGCTGCGTCAGCATCACGATATTTTTACCGCACTTGAGAAACATGATGGCGATGCCGTAGAGCGCGCAATGATGCTGCATCTCCAGGAAATTGGTGAGTCCGTTCAGCTAATCCGTCAGGAAAATAGCGACTGGTTCAGCGAAGATTAATATTACGCTCACCTCACACCGAGGTGAGTTTCTCCTGCCTTCCCCCTCTCCCGCACATCTGCATAAAAAAAGCTGTGATTTTGATCGAAAACAAAAAAAATCATTAACGAGAAGCGTATTTATATTGCGCCCGTTACGTGGGACTAGAGCCCACGGGCTTTGACGGTAAGTTGGAAAGGAGAAAACACCATGAAAACATACGATCGTAACCGTAACGCAATCACCACTGGCAGCCGCGTCATGATTAGCGACACCGGACTTACAGGCCGCATTACAGCGATAGATACCGATGGCCTGACCGCTGAGCAAATTCGCCGCGGGAAAACAGTGGAAATCGAAGGGTGTGAAGGTAAATATGCCCCCCTCGAACTGATTCGTTTGGGCATGAACTAATTGGTGTGAATGCCAAAAAACAATGCGCCATCTGGCCTGTTTATAGCCAGATGGCGACTTAAATGATGTTCTCGTTACTTCAGTTTTGCAGCATACTTCGCAACGGTTGCTTTCGCCCCTTCAGCCAGTAAAGCAAGATAGGCTTGTGTGACCTGGTTCTTGAACAATTCTACCTGCGGCAGTTCACGACCAAAAATAGCATCGATCGCCAGCAGCGCCTGGACACGATCTTCGCCCTCGTTACTGCTATGCACCGTTTTCTGGATCACCGGTAACAGCGGATCGCTGATTTCAATCGCCTGACCCTGATCATCGACACCGCCGACGTAACGCATCCAGCCAGCCACGCCCAGCGCCAGCAGTTCAAAGTGGCTACCGTGCGCAATGTGCCAGCGAATGGAGTCCAGCATACGCTGCGGCAGTTTTTGACTGCCGTCCATCGCGATCTGCCAGGTGCGATGACGCAGTGCCGGGTTGCTGTAGCGCTCAATTAACAGATCGGCATAGTGCGGAAGATCCACACCTTTCACTTTTAACGTGGGCGCTTGTTCCTGCAACATCAGCGCACGCGCGGCGAGGCGATAATTTTCATCGCCCATGCAATCGTTAATGTGCTGATATCCCGCCAGATACCCCAGATAAGCAAGGAAAGAGTGGCTGCCGTTGAGCATACGCAGTTTCATCTCTTCAAACGGAATGACATCAGCAACCAGCTCCGCTCCCGCCTTCTCCCATTCAGGGCGGCCAGCGACAAAGTTATCTTCTATAACCCACTGACGGAACGGTTCACATGCCACGCCTGCCGGGTCGCGTACGCCGGTAATGTGTTCAATTTTGTCCAGCGTATCCTGGGTAACTGCAGGGACAATGCGGTCAACCATTGTCGACGGGAATGTGACATGTTGTTCGATCCACGCAGCCAGTTCCGCATCCACCGCCCGGGCATACGCGGTGACAACATTGCGCATTACATGACCGTTTTCCGGCATGTTGTCGCAGGACATCACGGTAAAAGCGGGTAACCCCGCAGCTTTGCGTCGTGCAAGCGCCTCAACCACAACGCCTGGCGCAGTTTTTGGCTGTTTTGGGTTTTGTAGATCGGCGGCAATCATCGGGTTGTCTAACATCAATTGACCGGTCGCCGGAGAATGGCAATACCCTTTCTCGGTAATGGTCAGGGAAACAATCGCAACCTGCGGTTCACTCATCGCAGCCAGTACGCTTTCCAGACCATCAACCTGCGCATGCAGCGCATTTTTCACCACGCCCACGACTCTTGCAGTCCAAGCATCCGCAGACATTTCTGCAACGGTATACAGGTTATCTTGCTGTTTCAGATCGGCAATCTGCTGCTCGCCGCCAATCAGGTTCACTTCGCAATAGCCCCAGTCACTGCCGTGATCCGCAGCGAGAATGTCAGCGTAAACCCCCTGATGTGCGCGGTGAAATGCGCCAAACCCCAGATGAACAATACGCGGGACCAGTTTTGTACGATCGTAGTCGGGAAGTGCAGCCTTTGCCGTTAAGAGCTTGTTTTGCATGGTATGACCTACTTATCAATGAAATCAGGATTGATTCAGAGTAACGCCTGTATGGTTGTATGTTTTGATTTGCATTAAGCTTTTAATGATTGGTATGACATCACTTAAAGCTGTGTACCATAAAAGGTAAATTTGGCGGCATATTGCCGCCAAAGGATATTAATGTTTCTGCCACTGCTGGTATTCACGTTTAAGCCTTTGCGGTGCAGTTTCCGGCATCATCAGCAAACCAATAACTGAGATGACGCCAAGTACAATCACATAGGTTGCGAGTCCATAATAATGTCCACCAGTTACTTGCAGAATTTTTACTGCTACTAAACCAAGAATCCCACTACCAATTAGCGATCCCAACTGCCAAATTAATGCTATTCCGCTACAACGAATATGAGTCGGGAAAAGCTCTGGGAAATAAGATGCCTGAGGTGCATAACACATACTATGCCCAACGCTCAGTACCAGGATCATTACTATTTGCGTAAGCCAAAAGCTATCCTGATTGATTGCAAGGAAGAAAGGAATAATCATAACAACCTGGAGCAATGCGCCGATAATATAAACTGGTTTACGCCCAATTTTGTCGCATAGCGAGCCCATCATCGGTATTGCAATTATTTCTATAATCACCGCAACAATCATTGTCTCCATCAAGATATTTGCATCGAGATTGTTTGCCTTACCGTATGCAAGGACAATCACTGTAAACATTGCAAATGTGCAGGCCTCAATCAGCTTCGCACATACTCCCTTAACGACAATTCCCGGAAAATCACGGATAACTTCAACTAATGGACGTGATTCTTCTGCTTTTGTCTCCCTAATCTGAGCAAAGACTGGTGATTCATCAATTTTTAAGCGGATAAATAACCCAACAATAACCAGCAACAGACTTAACAGGAACGGTATACGCCACCCGTAATCCATCATTACCTCTGGAGAAAGTGTGGCATTTAACAACGCAAAGAGTGCTAACGGCAGAAGAAAACCAACTGGGGCACCGATTTGAACCCAACTCGAAAAAAATCCACGATGTTTGGGCTCAGAATATTCAGCAGTCATCAATACTGCACCGGCTTGTTCTCCTCCAACACCAAAGCCCTGTAATACACGAATAAATATAAGTAAAGCTGGAGCCCATACACCTATTTTTTCATATGTAGGTAACAACCCAATACAGAATGTCCCTAAGCCAACGATTAATATAGTAATAACCAGTGCTTTTTTGCGCCCGACCTTATCGCCAATATGCCCAAAGACAATTCCTCCTAATGGTCTAGCCAGGAAACCAACGGCATAGGTTGCAAAAGCAGCCAGCGTACTAATTAACGGATCGTCACTTGGGAAAAATAAATGACCAAAAAAGAGTACGGCTGCTGTCCCATATGCAAAGAAGTCATAGTATTCGGCAGCAGTACCAATTGCGGAGGCTGAAGCCACTCTGCGAATAATGGGTTTATTATCTACGTTATTTTTAATATCGACTGAATTAACCATAAGTTTTACCTTCTGTAGGGTATTGAGTTAATCAACATCTTTCGTACGTAAAATTTATATTTACCAGTTCCACAACGTGCCATCTTCCAGACGAGCAACAGGCAGATATGCAGGGTCATACGGATATTTCGCCGCCAGCTTTTCATCAAACTCGATCCCAAGACCTGGTTTGTCTCCAGGATGCATATAGCCGTTATCAAAGGTCCAGTTGTGCGGGAACACTTCCAACATTTGCTCGGAATACCCCATATATTCCTGTACGCCGAAGTTCGGCACCCACAGATCAAAGTGCAACGCGGCGGCCATGCATACTGGAGACAGATCGGAAGGTCCATGCGAACCGGTACGTACCTGATACAGCGACGCGAAATCGGCAATTCGACGCATGCCAGTGATACCGCCCGCATGGGTGATGGTGGTGCGGATATAGTCGATCAATTGCTCTTCGATAAGCTGTTTGCAGTCCCAGATGCTGTTGAAAACTTCCCCTACCGCAATCGGCGTGACCGTATGCTGGCGGATCAGGCGGAAGCATTCCTGGTTTTCAGCCGGGGTTGGGTCTTCCATCCAGAACAGACGGTATTGCTCGATGCTTTTGCCGAAACGGGCCGCTTCAATTGGCGTCAGACGGTGGTGCATATCGTGCAAAAGATGTTCGTTGAAACCAAACTTGTCGCGCACGGCTTCAAACAGTGTTGGTGTGAAATCGAGGTACTTCTCCGTTGACCATAACTGCTCTTCTGGCCACTGCCCTTTGGTGGCGGGTTCGTAGGCCAGTCCTTTGCCTTTAGACATACCGTAAGTGGTTTTCATACCCGGCACGCCGCACTGCACGCGAATTGCTTTAAAGCCCATCTCTTTATGACGCGCATAATCTTCGAGTACGTCATCAACGGTATGGCCTGTGGTGTGACAGTAAACCATAACGCCTTCACGAGATGCACCGCCGAGCAGCTGGTACAACGGCATATTCGCCGCTTTCGCTTTGATGTCCCACAATGCCATATCCACCGCGGAAATCGCCGACATGGTGACCGGACCACGACGCCAGTACGCGCCTTTGTAGAAAAACTGCCAGATATCCTCAATTCGGTGCGCATCGCGACCAATCAGCTGCGGACAAACATGATCTTTCAGATAGGACGCTACGGATAACTCGCGTCCGTTTAACGTGGCATCTCCCAGCCCAGTGATCCCATCGTCTGTCGTAATTTTCAACGTGACAAAATTACGCCCCGGACAGGTGACAAACACTTCAGCCCCAACAATCTTCATCTCTTATTCCTTGCATTTGTTCTTGTGATGCAGGAAATTTACCCAACTGAGCTACTACCATACAAGTATGAAGATCAAAAAAGCGCTGATTGATCACAAAAAAGGCGCTATGCGCGCCCCCATCCAACCACAATAATCAGCATGCCGCACAGGGCCACCAGCGCACCTGACCAGTCGTACAGGCTAAGTTTTACGCCGTCAACAATGCGTAGCCAAAGCAACGCAGTCACCACGTAAACTCCACCATAGGCCGCGTACACACGCCCACTTGCTGCCGGATGCAGCGTCAGTAACCAGACGAATAAGGCCAGTGACATCCCGGCGGGTATCAGCAGCCAGGCCGTAGCCCCTCGCTTAAGCCAGAGCCAGGGTAAAAAGCAGCCAATGATTTCGCATAACGCGGTGATGAAAAAAAGGAATGTGGTCTTAAGCATTGATGTTATTCAGTTACCTTCGGTTTAACCATGATACGACAGAATGTCGTTAGCGTATCCATCACCGCAGAGTGGGTATGCCCGCAAGCCAGAATAGTGTAGAATTTAGCCCTGTTTTATTGTTTTTTCCCTTTCCCATAAAAGGAATTCACCATGAATATTACACTGACCAAACGCCTGTGCCTGACGGCTATGCTGACGCTGGCTGCGGCTGTGTACACCTCTTCCGCATTTGCTGAAACCAGTAAATTGATCATTGAATCCGGGGACAGTGCGCAAAGTCGTCAACAGGCAGCAATGGAAAAGGAACAATGGAACGATACGCGTCAGTTACGCCAGAAGGTCAACAAGCGTGCAGAGAAAGAGTGGGACAAAACCGACGCAGCTTTCGATAGCCGTGATAAATGCGAACAGAGCGCTAATATTAATGCGTACTGGGAGCCCAACACCTTGCGCTGCCTCGACCGCCGCACTGGCCGCACCGTTGCCCCATAATGATTGCACTTTGAAAGATATTGAAAGGATACGATATGACTAGCGCCCTCAGTGTTAAGCTGCGCCCGCTGGAGCGTGAAGATTTACGATTTGTCCATCAGCTTGATAACAACGCCAGCGTAATGCGTTACTGGTTTGAAGAACCTTACGAAGCATTTGTTGAGCTGTCAGATCTGTATGACAAGCATATCCACGACCAAAGTGAACGTCGCTTTGTTGTGGAATGCGACGGTGAAAAAGCCGGACTGGTGGAGCTGGTTGAAATTAACCATGTGCACCGCCGGGCAGAATTCCAGATCATTATTTCGCCGGAGTATCAGGGCAAAGGCTTGGCTTCCCGGGCTGCTAAGCTGGCGATGGATTACGGCTTTACCGTACTTAACTTATATAAGCTGTATCTGATCGTTGATAAAGAGAACGAAAAAGCCATCCACATCTACCGTAAACTCGGGTTTATGGTCGAAGGCGAGCTGATTCATGAATTCTTTATCAACGGTCAATACCGCAACACTATCCGCATGTGTATCTTCCAGCAGCAGTATCTGGCAGAACATAAAACGTCAGGTCCCAACCTGCTGCAACCTACCGCTCAATAAAGACTGACTAATAGTAATCGATGGTGTTTTCAATCGAGTAATGGTGTTCAACTGCCGGCTTCACGCTCTCGTCAACGATAATAAGCTGGCAGTTGACCGGATTAGCATAGTCATCATACTTGCACGTTTGTTTTACATTACCTAACGGATGGTTATTGAGCAGGCTTACCGCGGTGTAATCCAGCTTCTTCAACGGGTCAACCGACGGTTTGGCATCAACCTGCAAGGTATTGTCCTTATTGACGGTGGTTTTACCCAGCGGGTAACCTTCCGCATCATAGCGATATTGCACCTTCATCTCTTTTCCCGTGGCGGAAACGACAAAACCGTTATCGTCGGTATCCCATACCACGCCCGCCGCAGGCAGTTCTGCTAACTGACATTTACCCTGTAAGCGGATCCGTTTTTCCAGCGTTTTGGCGTCCCGGTAATAGTTAGCATCCAGGACCAGCGCCATGCCGGTATTGCTTTCAATATCATGCAATTCAAGCGTATCGAAGCACCCTTCCTGTGAGAGCGTACCGACAACGCGCTTGGTGACTTCACCTTTGTCATTAAGCAGCGTCTGGCTGAAATCTTTAACCGGCCCGCGCAGCGGATCGAAATCAAATTCATTGGAAAAACTGGCCATTTCCGGCGTAAAGGAATCCAGGCCTTTGGCGTTATCACACCCGGCCAGCACGACGCACAGGAAACCTAATAAGATCTTTTTCTTCACATTTTTCACCGGGATAAGAAGATAATTCTCAATCATATTAGCAAATACAGTTATTTACACCAGAAATGCTAATCTTAGTCCAGGTCGATCATAAAGGAGCTGATGATGAAATACATAACAGGAATTGCCGCGCTCTTACTGGCCGTCGCGTCCCCGCAGGTTTTGGCGGCACCGGCGTCATGTGAACGCGTGAAAAGCGATATCGAACAGCGGATCATTAATAATGGCGTTGCTGAATCCAGCTTTACGCTGAACATTGTTCCCAACGATCAGGCCGATCAGCCTGATTCACTGGTCGTGGGACATTGTGCAAACGATACGCACAAAATTCTCTATACCCGAACCAACAGTGGCAACGCCCCTGCCAATAGCACCCCTGCCCAGGACGGGCACGTCGCCGAACCGCAATAAATCACGCCCTCCGTGCGCGGAGGGTCACTCCAGTTTGATATGCATTAAGATGACATACCCATAAGTGGGTAAACTCAAACCATTATTAGCATGCTATTAATTTCGTTATAGAAATTAATATATAGCGATAACTATAATGGGGTGAGTAATGTCAAAAACTGAGCAATATGGAGGCATTAGCCGCAGGACGTTAGTGAAATCCTCGGCAATCGGTTCGCTGGCGCTTGCCGCGGGTGGGCTGTCGTTACCTTTCGGAATGCGCACTGCCGCCGCAGCGGTACAGCAGGCGATACAACCCGTTGAAGAAAAAGTGGTTTGGGGCGCTTGTTCCGTAAACTGCGGCAGCCGTTGTGCCCTGCAACTCCACGTCAAAGATAATGAAGTCGTATGGGTGGAGTCCGATACGACCGGGAACGATATTTATGGTCAACACCAGGTTCGCGCCTGTTTGCGTGGCCGCTCAATCCGTCGACGGATCAATCATCCGGATCGCCTGAATTACCCCATGAAGCGCGTGGGCAAACGCGGTGAAGGTAAATTTGAGCGTATAACCTGGCAGGAAGCACTGGATACCATCAGTGCCAGTTTGAAAAATACCGTGCACAAATACGGTAACGAGGCCGTGTATATCAACTACACCTCTGGCATTGTAGGCGGCAACATTACTCGCTCCTCCCCTTATGCCTCGCTGGTCGCTCGCCTGATGAACTGCTATGGCGGATTCCTGAGTCATTACGGCACCTACAGTACCGCACAAATCGCGGCGGCAATGCCTTATACATATGGTTCAAACGAAGGCAACAGCACCTCCGATATCGAAAACACGAAGCTGGTGGTGATGTTCGGCAATAATCCCGCCGAAACGCGTATGAGCGGAGGTGGAATAACTTACTTCCTGGAACAGGCCAGGGAGCGCTCTAATGCCCGGATGATCGTCATCGACCCGCGTTATACCGATACCGCAGCGGGTCGTGAAGATGAATGGATCCCTATTCGTCCGGGGACCGATGCCGCATTAGTAGCCGGAATCGCCTGGGTCCTGATTCACGAAGATCTCGTTGACCAGACGTTTCTGGATACATACTGCATCGGTTACGACGAGAAAACCCTGCCCGCCGACGCACCCGCTAATGGGCACTACAAAGCCTATATTTTGGGCAACGGTGATGACGGTATCGCTAAAACTCCCCAGTGGGCCTCACATGTTACCGGGATCCCAGCCGAGCGCATTATCAAACTGGCTCGGGAAATCGGCAGTACAAAACCCGCATATATTTGTCAGGGCTGGGGTCCGCAACGCCAGGCTAACGGCGAGCTGACCTCACGCGCAATCGCGATGTTGCCGATCCTGACCGGCAACGTTGGCATCAACGGCGGCAATAGCGGTGCACGAGAATCAACCTACACCATCACGATTGAGCGTATGCCGCTGCCAGAAAATCCCATTAAGACCCAGATATCCTGCTTTAGCTGGACCGACGCAATCGTCCGGGGCCCGGAAATGACCGCTACCCGCGATGGCGTACGTGGGAAAGATAAGCTCGACGTGCCGATTAAATTTATCTGGAACTACGCGGGCAACACCATCACCAATCAGCACTCAGATATCAATAAAACGCATGAGATCCTTCAGGACGACACGAAATGCGAAATGATTGTGGTCATTGAAAACTTCATGACCTCTTCGGCCAAATATGCCGATATTCTGCTGCCTGATTTAATGACCGTCGAACAGGAAGACATCATTCCTAACGATTATGCAGGCAACATGGGTTACCTCATTTTTATTCAACCCGCGACGTCGCCTAAGTTCGAGCGCAAACCGATCTACTGGATAATGAGTGAAGTCGCAAAACGTCTTGGCGATGATGTCTATCAACGGTTTACTGAAGGCCGTACCCAGGAGCAGTGGCTTCAGTATTTGTATGCAAAAATGCTGGCTAAAGACCCCGCGCTCCCGACTTATGACGAGCTGAAAAAAATGGGGATCTATAAACGCAAAGATCCTAACGGACACTTTGTCGCCTATAGAAAATTCCGCGAGGATCCACAGACCAACCCGCTCAAAACGCCGTCTGGCAAGATTGAAATATACTCCAGCCGACTGGCGAAAATTGCCAGTACATGGGAACTGCAAAAGGACGAAGTAATCAGTCCGCTTCCCGTTTATGCATCCACATTTGAAGGCTGGGATGACCCGAAACGCAGTTCATTCCCGCTGCAGATGTTTGGTTTCCACTACAAATCCCGCACCCACTCCAGCTACGGCAATATAGATGTTCTCCAGGCGTCCTGTCGTCAGGAAGTATGGATAAATCCCATCGATGCCCAAAAACGGGGGATTGCAAATGGCGATATGGTGCGAGTCTTTAACGATCGCGGTGAACTGCGTATCCCAGCAAAAGTAACGCCACGAATTTTGCCCGGAGTAAGCGCAATGGGCCAGGATGCATGGCACGATGCCGATATGGCTGGCGATAAGATTGACCATGGCGCCTGCGTCAATACGCTGACAACTCAGCGCCCGTCGCCGCTGGCAAAAGGCAACCCACAGCATACTAACCTGGTCGAGATCGAGAAGGCATAAGGACTAACCCATGACAACTCAGTATGGATTTTTTATTGATTCCAGCCGTTGCACGGGGTGTAAAACCTGCGAGCTGGCCTGCAAAGATTACAAGGATCTCACTCCCGACGTCAGTTTCCGGCGTATTTACGAATACGCTGGAGGCGACTGGCTGGAAGATAACGGCGTCTGGCAACAGAATGTCTTCGCCTATTACCTCTCCATTGCCTGTAACCACTGCGAAGATCCGGCCTGCACCAAGGTTTGCCCCAGCGGCGCTATGCATAAGCGTGAAGATGGTTTTGTGGTGGTGGATGAAGACGTATGCATAGGCTGTCGCTACTGCCACATGGCCTGCCCTTACGGCGCACCGCAGTACAATGCCGCCAAAGGTCATATGACCAAGTGCGATGGCTGTCATGACCGCGTGGCCGACGGCAAAAAGCCCATCTGCGTCGAGTCCTGTCCGCTGCGCGCGCTGGACTTTGGTCCAATTGATGAGCTGCGCAAAAAGCACGGTGAACTGGCGGCGGTCGCTCCGCTGCCAGGTGCGCACTTCACCAAACCGAACATTGTGATCAAACCCAACGCCAATAGCCGCCCGACCGGGGATACCACGGGTTATCTGGCGAATCCGCAGGAGGTGTAACATGGGCAATGGATGGCATGAATGGCCGCTGGTCCTGTTTACGGTGCTGGGCCAGTGCGTGGCCGGAGCGCTGATAGTGAGTGGCTATGGCTGGCTGACCGCTAAAGACGAGGTGGCAAAACAACGTATCGTGCGCAGTATGTTTTTTCTGTGGCTGATAATGGGCATCGCCTTTCTCGCCTCGGTAATGCACCTGGGTTCGCCACTGCGCGCCTTTAACTCGCTGAACAGAGTTGGCGCATCTGCGCTGAGTAACGAAATCGCCAGTGGTTCACTGTTTTTCGCCGTCGGTGGCCTGTGGTGGCTGGTGGCGTTTCTCGGTAAAATGCCCGCAGCGTTAGGTAAAATCTGGCTGCTGGTGGGCATGCTGCTGGGTCTGGTATTTGTGCTGGCGATGACCAGCGTCTACCAGATAGACACTGTCCCGACCTGGTATAACGGCTACACTACGGTGGCATTTTTTATGACGATGTTGCTGAGCGGACCGCTGTTTGCCGCCCTGCTACTGCGTGCTGCGGGTGTTTCCTCTGGCACCGCCAGATTCGCCTACGTGAGCGTTTTGGCCCTACTGGTGATCGTGGCGGTTATTGTTCTGCAGGGACTGTCACTCGGCGGGATCCACAGTTCGGTACAATCCGCCAGCGCGCTGGTTCCCGACTACGGAAGCTTGCAGGTCTGGCGCATCATTCTGCTGGCCGCCGGTCTGGGCTGCTGGATATGCCCGCTGATCTGTCGTAAAGCACCATCCGTCGGCGGCCTGGCGCTGGGCTTAGTGTTAGTCCTCGCCGGTGAAATCATTGGCCGCGGATTGTTTTACGGTTTACATATGACAGTCGGAATGGCTGTTGCAGGTTAACTTTCGGGTGCGGGGCAACCCGCACTGTTCAGGATTGTTTGCATGACCCATTTTTCGCAAGGTGACAACTTTTCTACCGCGGCGCGCGTACTCGGCGCACTGTTTTACTATGCGCCAGATAGCGCGGAAACCTCTGCATTAGTCAGTGCGTTAAGAGCCGATGGCTGGCAGGCGCAGTGGCCGCTCGATCAGGCAATGCTTTTCCCGCTGGCAGCACGGCTACAAGCCGAGGTCGATGAGCCTCTCCCGCAGGCCTGGCAACGCCTGTTTGTCGGTCCATATGCGCTACCCTCTCCGCCCTGGGGATCCGTCTGGCTGGATCGTGAAAACGTGTTGTTTGGCGACTCTACGCTGGCACTCCGTCAGTGGATGCGGGACAACGGCATCCAGTTTGCCATGCAGCAAAATGAGCCAGAAGATCACTTTGGTGCACTGCTGTTGCTGACGGCCTGGCTTGCTGAAAATGAACGCCACACCGAGTGCGAACAGCTGCTGGCCTGGCATCTGTTCCCGTGGTCATCCCGCTTCCTTGATGTGTTTATCGAAAAAGCTGATCACCCGTTTTACCAGGCGCTGGGGGAGCTGGCCCGTCTGACGCTGGCGCAATGGCAGTCGCAGTTACTGATCCCGATAGCCGATAAGCCACTTTTCCGTTAGTTTCATCACAGGCAGGATGTGTCCTGCCTGTGTAGCATCCTGTTGCGCACGCTGAGCTTTTGCTTCTGTTGCCAAATAGCCGCAAAATAAAGCGTCTGAAATTTCCTGTCTGGCCACTCATGCATCATTTACATGCTTATCCTGACCTGCGCGCCATGTTCCGCCGCCTGCTGATTGCTGCGCTGATTGGTATCCTTGCTGCGTTGGCCGTCGCAGGATTTCGCCACGCCATGCTCCTTCTTGAATGGTTGTTCCTGAGCAATGACACAGGGAGTCTGGTCAACGCGGCAACAAACCTTTCCCCTGTAAGACGCATGCTGACACCTGCGTTAGGAGGGCTGGCGGCGGGTTTGCTGCTTTGGGGATGGCAAATGTTCAACCGGTTACGCCCGCAGGCTCCCACTGATTACATGGAAGCCTTGCAAACTAATGGACAATTTGACGTCAGTGCAAGCCTGGTGAAATCGCTGGCCTCGTTACTGGTCGTCTCCAGCGGGAGTGCCATCGGGCGCGAAGGTGCCATGATTTTACTGGCAGCGCTGGCAGCCTCCAGCTTTGCTCAACGCTTCACCCCGCGCACGGAATGGAAGTTATGGATTGCCTGCGGAGCCGCTGCGGGTATGGCCGGAGCGTATCATGCCCCACTGGCGGGCAGTCTATTTATTGCTGAAGTGTTGTTTGGCACCTTGATCCTCGCGTCACTGGGACCGGTGGTGGTATCCGCCGTCGTCGCCTTGCTCACCACCAATATGCTGAGCGCCAGCAATGCGCTGCTGTATGCCGTGCACTTCACACGGGAACTGCATGCGCTGGAATACGTCATGATCATCAGTACCGGTCTGGCTGCCGGCGTTTGCGGACCGCTATTCATGTGGTTGATGACCGCCAGCCATAATGGTTTTTTGCGCTTAAAACTCTCGCCCCCGTGGCAACTGGCGCTCGGCGGGCTGATCGTTGGCCTGCTGTCATTGCTCACGCCTGCGGTCTGGGGTAACGGCTACAGCGTGGTGCAGTCATATTTACTCTCCCCACCGCTGCTGGCCGTGGTGAGCGGGATCTTCATCTGCAAATTACTGGCGGTGCTTGCCAGCAGTGGTTCCGGTGCGCCTGGCGGTGTGTTTACGCCAACGCTGTTTGTCGGTCTTTCGGTGGGTATGCTGCTGGGACGAGTGTGGGGATTATGGCTTCCGGGTCCGGATGAGATTGCCATTCTGCTGGGATTAACGGGGATGGCCACGCTGCTGGCAGCGACCACGCATGCGCCAATAATGTCGACACTGATGGTTTGTGAAATGACCGGGGAGTATCGTCTGCTCCCCGGATTGCTGATTGCCTGTGTGGTGGCGTCTGTGCTGTCGCGAACGTTACGCCAGGACTCTATCTACCGACAACACGCTGCCGAGCATTGACAGACGGATGTACTGAGACAGCTCGCGCTGCTCTGCACGAGGCAGATAAGGCAGTTCACCGATCAGCGGTGCGGGTAATTTTTTGCCCAGCACATCAATGATTTCCGCATAATGTGCTAGCCCCGGATTGATTCGGTTCGCGACCCAGCCAATCAAAGGCAATCCGTCGCTGGCAATCGCCTGTGCGGTGAGGATGGCATGATTAATACAGCCTTCCTGGATACCCACCACCATCAGTACCGGCAGTTGTTCCTGCACCACCCATTCAGATAACGGACGCAGATCGTTCATCAGGCTCCGCCAGCCTCCTGTGCCTTCCACGACAACGTGATCCACTTTTTCGCTGAGGCTTGCAAGGCCGTTGGATAACAGGGTGTAATTGACCGGACCACTATGCGCTACGCTGCTTTCATCCTCACTCAACGCAATCGGGTTGACCGCCTCGTAGGGCAGTTCGATAGTGGACACGCTTTGCAGCACCAGCGCATCTTTGTTGCGCAGACCTTCAGGTGTCTCTTTGCTTCCTTTGGCCACGGGTTTATAGCCCGCAACGCTTTTACCCCCTGACGCTAACGCTTGTAGTAATGCGCGGGAAACCACGGTCTTCCCAACAGAAGTGTCTGTACCTGTAATAAAGAAACGCTTCAGCATCACTAACTCCACCGTTATGCTTTGAAAATATAAGTCAGGAAAATAATACAGTGGAGAAAGTCTAAGGTATGACGACGAGAATCGGCTTGAGATAGCGCAATTTTTCGTACAACAGTTAAAAAATGTTAACCCTGTAATAGACGAATCAACAAAGAACCGTTATACATCGCGTCCTTCACGAGCGCCGCCCCTGCCATCGTCCCTTGATTGGTGAACTGCGTACTTTCGACGACAATATGCTGACTGTAGGCCGGGAGCGCTTGCTGACGAATGCTGTCAGCAATAGTGGGAAACAAAATATCCGCCGCTTTACTGAGCGGAGAACCAATCAATATCTTTTGCGGGTTGAACAAATTCACCATGATGGCCAGAATCCGTCCGACATGGGTCCCGACACCGCTAATGATATCTTTCGCCAATAAATCCCCCTGCATCGCCGCCAGACACAGCGCGTCTACCGTTAACGGTTGCCCGTGTAGAGAAGAACTCATTGACTGCTTCAAGCGTACCTGTGCCAGTTCGAGCACGCTGTCGACGCTGGCGATCGTTTCCAGGCAACCATGGTTGCCGCAATAGCAGCGTTTGCCGTAGGGGTCCACCTGGGTATGACCAATTTCCACCAGGCTACTGCTGCCGGCATGCAGTAGATGACCGTCGGTGATTACTCCGGCCCCCACGTTATGATCGATAACCACCTGAATGACGTCGCGTGCGCCGCGCGATGCGCCAAAAAGCGCCTCGGCCATAGTCCAGGCGCTGATATCATGCTGAATATAGACCGGCACGCCGGTATGATTTTCAAGCGCTTCACCCAGCGGCATCTCTTTGACATCGTCGTAGAATGGCATGCGATGAACGATACCGTTTTCAGTATCAATAATGCCGGGTAAGGTAATGGCGATGGAGGTTAAGCGCTCCAGCTTTTGCTGGTGGCGGATGAAAAACTGATCGACCTGGGTAATAACGCGTTCCAGCAATGGTGTTTCACTGACCAGCGCCATTTCAAGACAATCTTCAACCACCAGTTTGCTGCTCAGATCGCGCAGCGCCAGAAAGATCTCGCCGCGACTGATACGAATGGATAAATAGTGCCAGGCTTCCGTTTCCACAACCAGCCCAACGGCCGGACGTCCACGGCTGCCCGCTTCCTTGATTTCCAACTCTTGCACCAGGTGCGCTTCGAGCATTTCGCGGACAATTTTAGTAATACTGGCAGGCGCCAATTGTGCCAGGCGAGAGAGATCAATGCGCGATACCGGACCCAGCTGATCAATCAGGCGATAAACCGCGCCCGCATTGGTCTGCTTAATTTGATCGATATGCCCAGGCTGACTATCAGCAACCACCACTTACTCCCTTTATTTTCGCGCTCCGAAATAATCTGCGGGCTATGGTGAAGCACTTCAATGGCTTCCGTCAACTTTTTACTTAGCCTTGTGATTTACTGCACATTTTCGCCCATTTTTAAACTAAATTAATCGCCTGAACGGCCGCCAGTAGTTGCTCGCGAAAGCGTTGCGCGGCGTGACTTTGCTCATGATGTTTTGGCCACACCAGCCACATTTCCGAAACGGCATCGTCTTCCGCTATCGGGATCCAACACATTTCATACAATTGCACCCGTTTAAAGGAAGCGGGAAGAATGGAAACACCTAATCCTGCGGCCACCAGCCCGATGATAGTCATCGCCTCGCCAACCTCCTGAGTGATAGTCGGCTTCAGTCCATAGCGACGCATGAGGCCAAGAATATCGTCATACAACCCCGTCCCCACATGCGGATCAAAAAAAACAAATGGCTCATTGGCCAACTCCGCCAATGTGACCACCGGCTTTTGCGCCAGCGGATGCGCGCGCGGGATCATTGCCATCAGCGGCTCATGCAGAATGATTTCACGCTCCAGCGTTTCCGGAAGCTGCGTGTTGCGCAGAAGTCCCAAATCCAGCGTTCCTTCATTGAGCGGAGCAATTTGCTCGCGCGTGTTCATTTCACGGGTTTGCATATGTACAGCGGGGTAGCTCTGGCGAAAGAGGGATAACGTATCTGAAACCGCTTTGATAAACGGTGCCGATGACGTAAAGCCGATACGCAATTCCCCCGCTTCTCCCAGATGCAGACGCTCAGCCCTGGCAGCGGCCTCATTAACCAGCCCCAGGATCTGCCGACTGTCTGCCAGAAACTGCTTTCCGGCAGAGGTCAGCGCCACGCTGCGGTTAGTGCGCGCCAGAAGTCGGGCGCCGACCTGCTGCTCGAGGATCTGGATTTGCTGGCTCAGCGGCGGTTGCGAAATATTCAGCCGTGCCGCCGCCCGGCCAAAATGCAATTCTTCGGCAACCGCTACAAAGTAACGTAAATGACGCAGCTCGATATTCATATTTTTAAGATATCATTTGAGATTATTAATATATTAGACAGAATAATGCGATTTTCATACTCTTAAAGCTAGTCATGTAGAGGTAATTGATTGAGCAAGGATTTCAAGTGAGCCGTACAACCACTGTCGATACCGCGCCGACAAGCGATGTTGATGAACAGAGAGTTACCCCGCCGGATAGTTTTATCAAACGCGGAACATCCCCATTTATGCGCGTCACGCTGGCGCTGTTTTCGGCCGGACTGGCGACATTTGCTCTCCTCTATTGCGTGCAACCCATACTGCCAGTGCTCTCGCACGAGTTTGGGGTCTCTCCCGCCAGCAGCAGTATTTCGCTTTCCATCTCAACGGCGATGCTCGCGATCGGTTTACTGTTTACCGGTCCACTTTCCGATGCGATAGGCCGTAAGCCGGTGATGGTTACCGCCCTGCTGCTCGCGTCCTGTTGTACGTTGCTTTCGACGATGATGACCAGTTGGCACGGTATTTTAATCATGCGTGCGCTGATAGGTCTTTCGCTCAGCGGCGTGGCGGCAGTGGGAATGACCTATCTGAGCGAGGAAATACATCCCAGCTTCGTCGCCTTCTCAATGGGCTTATATATCAGCGGTAACTCGATTGGTGGTATGAGTGGCCGTTTGATAAGCGGCGTGTTTACCGACTTTTTTAACTGGCGTATCGCGCTGGCGGCGATCGGTTGTTTTGCCCTCGCCTCCGCGCTGATGTTCTGGAAAATCTTGCCGGAATCTCGTCATTTCAGACCAACGTCGCTACGACCGAAAACGTTGTTTATCAACTTTCGTTTGCACTGGCGCGACAGAGGGTTGCCGCTGCTGTTTGCGGAAGGTTTTTTACTGATGGGGTCGTTTGTCACGCTGTTTAATTACATCGGCTACCGTCTGATGCTCTCGCCGTGGGAACTCAGCCAGGCGGTTGTCGGTCTGTTGTCCGTGGCCTATCTGACCGGGACCTGGAGCTCACCGAAAGCGGGGTCGATGACCACCCGCTATGGACGTGGTCCGGTAATGCTCTTTTCAACCGGCGTGATGCTAGTTGGACTGTTGATGACCCTGTTCACGTCGCTGTGGCTGATCTTCGCCGGGATGCTGCTCTTTTCAGCCGGGTTCTTTGCCGCGCACTCTGTGGCAAGCAGTTGGATTGGACCACGGGCAAAACGCGCTAAAGGCCAGGCATCTTCCCTGTATCTGTTCAGCTATTATCTGGGTTCCAGTATTGCCGGTACGCTGGGTGGCGTATTCTGGCACAGCTACGGCTGGAACGGCGTGGGCGGATTTATCGCCCTGATGCTGGTGCTGGCGTTGCTGGTCGGTGCACGTCTGCACCATCGTCTGCACGTATAATCCACGATGCCCGGGTTCCGGGCATCGCCTTCATCAGCCATGCTGTAACGTCTGAGCCCCCATTTGCAGGGCAATAACCGTCCCGTTCATCGCTATATGGAGTATAACCGGCATCAACAGGCCGTTGCTTTTCAGTCTGGCGATGATCAAAACCTGCGACACAAGAAACAGCATCAGCAACGTGCGCAGATCCACATACTGGGTATGCATGATGGCAAAAATGACCGATACCACCACCGACGACAGCCAGGTTTTATTATTGAACCAATACTGGAATGCATTGAATAAACAGCCCCTGAAAACAATCTCTTCATACACTGGCGCAATAAATATCAGGGTCAGAGTGGATAACCACAGCGCGTAGCTGTTTAGGGATATCTGGCTGGTCACCCACGCTTCGGTTTGTCTGAGGCCCAGAAACCATGGCAGGATAAGCTGAATAAACAGCAGCGCCACGAACAAAATGGCAAACCATCTGGCGTTGAAAATTCCCTTTCCCAGCCCCTCTCTTTTTCTGAAGAAGAAGTAATACAGCGGGACCAGCACAACAAATTCCAGCGCAAACAGCAGCGGAAAAAGTAGCCCTTTGGCAAGCAGAACCTGGCTGGCGGGGAAAAACAACGGAATAAACGTGAGGCCAAACATCAGCAAAAACATGGTAAAACAGCCAGCAACCGCTTTGGTCCTGACGATATACAGGTTGTCGGCATCCTGTGACATACGATCTCCTTGCGCTTATCAAAGATAACTTGATGAATTATCAATATATGATAAAAATTCTCATTATCACTGACAACCTACCAACTTTTACGCAATGCCCACGGTTTACAACGTGTATAGCGTTACAGACTCTTTTCAGCGGAACATTCTCATCAGCTACTCAGTGGAGAATCCGCCAGCGGCAACGAAAAACGGAAACAGGCCCCTGCCGTTGAATTAATCAGGCGGATATCTCCCCCATGCAGTTCGAGCATTCTGCGCACGATCAGTAAGCCCAGACCACCACGCTCAGCCCGCTGCTCACGGGGTAGTAACGCCGTCGGGCGCTGAAATAATACTTCGCGAACAGCCTCTTCGACGCCAGGCCCGCTGTCCTGCACTTCTGCTAACAAGCGGTCTTCCTCACGCCAGACTTTTAACCACACTTCGCCCCCGTCAGGCGTATGACGGATAGCGTTATCCAGCAAATTCGTGACGATTCTTTCCATCATCGATAAATCGGCATTCACCAGCGGTAATGGACCAATTACGTCAAGGTGCAACTGCAAATGACGCGTGGCAACGGGTAGATCAAATTTCTGTGCCACATCCTGGATCAGCTCGCCAATAGCAAAACGTTCACGCTGCGGTTTTATGCCGCCATGCTCAAGTCTCGCCAGCTCAAAAAGCTGTTGTGACAGATGGCGAACCTTATGCCCCTGGCGCAGTGCAATGCTTAGATAATGCCGGTTTTCCTCCGGCGTCATCGTATCGGCTTTCAGCGACAGCATTTCCAGATACCCCAGCAGTGAAGTGAGCGGCGTACGTAAATCGTGCGAAATATTAGCGATAAACTCTCTGCGCTGACGATCGCTGTCAGCTAATAAATCCCATTGGTGAGCAATTTTCTGTGCTAACTCAATAAATGCATTGTTCAGCAACGCAATTTCATTCGCCGGAGCTAAATCGGGCTTTTTCTGCGCCAACTGTTTGATGACGCTAATGCTGTCCTGCTCCAGATTAACCACCTGACCGGTCAGCCTTTTCACCGGATTCGTCACCCATCTCCACACCAGGTACCCCGCGATTGCACCGGCTAATAAAACCAGTATTAACGTCCCGGTCACGGTGTTCCAAAGCGTTTTTTGCCAGGCGGCATTCGCCAATATATTGAGATCTTCGCCCTGGAGAATAATGTATAAATAGCCATGCAGCTTGCCGTTAAATAAAACTGGCGCGGCGCTGAATACCTTTTGCAGGCTGCTGCGCGGATCATTGCCATAGACGGGCAACTCGTCCGAATTAAGGAAAACCTGAATCGGCTGTACGCTAATGTTCTGGCGCTGAATATGCCCAGGCGGAGCGGCATCAGCAAGTATCTCGCCTGACGGTGAAACCAGATACAGCTCCACGCTTGGGTTTAGCGTCATCAGGTGATTGAACAGTCCTTTTAAGGTCTGCCGATTAACCTGCCCGCTGGCATCAATAAGCGACTCACTTTTGACAATCTTGCTCGCCAATTCCAGCGAGAGCCTTTGCACCATGGCGTCGCCATACTGTTTACTGCTGCGGATCTGGACAACGCTGACCGCAACCGCGCAAATCAACATAATAGCGGTAAAGACCAGGGTCAGACGCTGGCTCAGCGACAATCGATAAATCATGGTTGATGCTCCGCGTTAACCGCAGCAAGCTTATAGCCCCGTCCCCAAACGGTAAGAATAATTTCCGGCTCCGCAGCATCTTTTTCAATTTTAGTGCGCAGGCGATTAATATGACTGTTCACCGTATGCTCATATCCTTCGTGCTGGTAGCCCCACACCTGGTCTAACAACGCCTGACGCGAAAAGACCTCGCCGGGATGGCGGGCGAAAAAATAGAGCAGATCGAATTCACGCGGCGTTAAATCGAGGGATTTACCCTGCAGGCGGACTTCCCGGGCTAATGGATCAATCTCCACACCATGGACGGTGATAATCCCCGCCTCCATACGCAGGTTCTGACTCATCGCCTCCTGACGGCGAAACAACGCCTTCACCCGGGCCATCAATTCCAGCACCGAGAAAGGTTTGGCTAAATAATCATCGGCGCCCATTTCCAGCCCCAGTACGCGGTGAGTTTCACTGGTGCGAGCGCTGATAATAATGACAGGTAGATAGAAGCTCATTTGCCGAATGCGACGACATATCTCCAGACCGTCCACGCCCGGCAGCATCAAATCGAGGATAACGGCATCCCAGACGTGCTTCTCCAGTAGCTCGACCGCTCGTGCCCCATCAGCCTCATGAATAATTTCGTACCCCTCATCCTTCAGGCTAAGTTGCAAAAGTGAGGCAATATCGCTGTCATCTTCCACCAAAAATATCTTTTTTGCGCCTGCCATCAGTGTCATCCCCCTCTCGTCATGCTGAAAGCTTACCTCAGGCAAGGGGCGGAAGTTATCACAAAATTTTTAACTTTTCGTGAGGAATCAGGGATACGCATGCGTCCAGTATGACGTTATAGATAGGTCAGGCATCAACAGGGAAACGTCGATTTGTTTTCCTTAACATGAAAATAAAAAGGAAAAGTTATGCAGAAAAAACATCCACTTCGGGAAGCTGATGTTACCGCCGAGTCCGTTTTTTTTATGCAACGACGACAGATCCTCAAAGCTCTTGGGATAGGTGCGGCGGCGGCTTCGTTCTCTTCCCCGACACAGGCCGGTCTGCTGAATTGGTTTAAAGGCAACGATCGTCCGCCTGCACCGGCGGGCAAACCGCTCGAGTTCACAAAACCCGAGATCTGGCAAAACAATCTGCCCTTGACGCCGGAAGACAAGGTAACGGGCTACAACAATTTCTACGAATTTGGTCTGGATAAAGCCGATCCTGCCGCGAATGCCGGTAGCCTGAAAACCGATCCCTGGACGTTAACCATCAGCGGTGAAGTGAACAAACCTTTAACGTTGGATCATGATGCGCTGACGACTCGTTTTCCATTAGAAGAGCGTATTTACCGGATGCGCTGCGTTGAGGCGTGGTCGATGGTTGTACCGTGGGTCGGCTTTCCTTTGCATAAATTATTGGCGCTGGTTGAACCCACCAGCCATGCCAAATACGTCGCCTTTGAAACACGCTACGCGCCTGATGAAATGCCCGGCCAGAAAGATCGCTTCATTGGTGGCGGGTTGAAGTATCCCTATGTTGAAGGTTTACGTCTGGACGAGGCCATGCACCCGCTTACCCTTCTGACCGTGGGCGTGTATGGCAAAGCGTTGCCGCCGCAAAACGGAGCGCCAATACGCCTGACCGTACCCTGGAAGTACGGCTTCAAGGGCATTAAATCGATAGTCAGTATTAAGCTGACGCGTGAACAGCCGCCGACGACCTGGAATATGTCGGCACCTAACGAATACGGTTTTTACGCCAATGTCAATCCGCAAGTCGATCACCCCCGCTGGTCTCAGGCCACAGAGCGTTTTATCGGTTCGGGTGGCATTCTCGATGTGCAGCGACAGCCCACGTTGCCTTTTAATGGTTATGCCGATGAGGTGGCTTCTTTATATCAGGGCATGGATCTACGGGAGTATTTTTAAGTGAGGTTAACCGCAAAACAGATAACCGGCCTGAAAGTACTGCTGCATCTCGCCGGTTTATTACCCCTGCTATGGCTCTTCTGGGCCGCGCAGCGTGGTGAGTTGGGGGCCGACCCGGGTAAAGATATCCAGCACTTTACGGGCATCACCGCGCTGAAGTTTCTGCTTGCTACCCTGCTGGTGTCACCGCTTGCCCGCTACGCAAAGCAGCCGTTGTTGTATCGCACCCGTCGATTATTAGGGTTATGGTGTTTTGCATGGGCCACGCTGCATATGACCAGCTATGCGCTGCTGGAGTTGGGTATACAAAATCTGGGATTATTGGGACGTGAACTGGTTTCACGCCCATGGTTAACGTTGGGCATGACTGGTTGGATAATCTTATTCCTGCTGACGCTGACCTCCACGCAAGCCGCGCAACGTAAAATGGGCAAACGCTGGCAAACGTTGCACAACTACGTCTACCTGGCGGCCGTTTTGCTTCCGCTGCATTATCTGTGGTCGGTAAAAGTGTTATCACCGCTCCCCATTATTTATGCCCTCTGTTTTCTCGTGCTACTGGCTTTTCGCTATAAAAAGCTGTTACGCAAAGTCGCGTACAAAGGTGTGTTTATGAAAAGTGAATGAATCACGGTAAACTTCTCATCACACCTAAACAGAACGAGAACAAAAAATGAGTAACAATGATAATTACCATCAGCTCACCCGCACGTTCCAGCGGCTCTCTCGCTTCTCCCACCTCTCGGCAATCGCCAGTTGGGACATGTTTACCATGATGCCATCTGGCGGCAGCAAAGCTCGCGGCGAAGCACTGGCCGAGCTGAGCGTGCTTGAGCACCAGTTGTTAACCGACCCGGAGGTGGCAACGTGGATCGCCGCAGCCCAACAGGAAGACCTTAACGATGTTGAGCAGGCCAACCTGCGCGAAATGTCGCGACTGCATCATCAGGCATCCCTACTACCTGAATCGTTGGTAGAAGCGAAATCACTCGCGGGTAGCCGCTGTGAGCATGCCTGGCGCAGCCAGCGACCAGCCAATGACTGGGAGGGATTTTCCGAAAACCTGAAAGAGGTCGTGAAGCACAGTCGTGAAGAAGCCCGGCTGCGTGCCGAAGCCACAGGCTGTTCGCCGTATGACGCGCTACTGGACATATTCGAACCAGGGATGACCAGTGCCCAATTGGATGTCTTGTTTGCAGACGTTAAGAGCTGGTTACCGGATCTGCTCAACAAGGTGGTGGCAAAGCAGTCTCAGCAGTCGCTCATCGCCCCGGTTGGGCCTTTCCCAACCGCAATCCAGCGAGAGTTGGGCCTTGAAACGATGGCGCAGTTGGGATTCGATTTTACTGCTGGTCGACTGGATATCAGTGCGCACCCCTTCTGTGGTGGCGTACCTGAAGATGTGCGTATCACCACCCGCTATGATGAAAACGAATTACTTAGCGCGCTGTTTGGCGTGATCCATGAAACCGGTCACGCCCGCTATGAGCAAAATCTGCCGCACAGTTGGTCAGGGCAACCTATCGCCCTGGCACGCTCAACCGCCATTCATGAGTCCCAGAGTCTGTTCTTTGAGATGCAACTGGGGCGCAGTAAAGCATTTCTGACGCGGTTAATTCCTGCTGTGACGCGCCACTTTGGCGATCAGGCTGCGTTTGAAGAAAGCAATTTCATCGCCTGGAACCAGCAGGTTAAACCCGGTTTTATCCGTGTTGATGCCGACGAGGTGAGCTATCCTGCTCACGTTATCCTGCGTTATGAAATCGAACGCGCGCTCATTAATGGCGATATTGAAGTAGATGATATCCCGGCATTGTGGAATGAGAAAATGCAGTCCTGGCTTGGGCTGTCAACCATCGGTAACTATCGTAACGGTTGTATGCAGGATATTCACTGGACCGATGGCGGCTTTGGCTACTTCCCTTCCTATACTTTAGGCGCCATGTATGCGGCGCAGTTATTCAGTGCCGCTAACCGCGCATTGCCTGATTTAGAGCAGTCTATTGCGCAAGGTGAGTTTGGTGCCCTGTTTGACTGGTTACGTCAGAATATCTGGCAGCATGGCAGCCGTTTTACCACTGAACAGCTTATTACCCAGGCCACCGGAGAGCCGCTCAGCAGCCGTTATTTCCGCGCTCACCTGGAAGCCCGCTATTTGTAATCTCATACCGTGAGTCATTGTACATATCGTTACACGCCGAAACCAATGACTCACGGAAGCCCTGTGATTACAGCGATATAGTTATTTCAACGGCCCCGCAGTGGGGTTGAATGAAAAGCCAAATCGAGGGTATGAGAATGAAAAAAGTATTAGCTCTGGTTGCTGCCGCTGCTATGGGTCTGTCTTCTGCTGCATTTGCTGCTGAAACAACTGCTACCACCGCTCCGGCTGCTGCTGCAACCACCAAAGCAGCTCCGGCAAAAACCACTCATCATAAAAAACAGCACAAAGCAGCACCGCAGAAAGCGCAGGCTGCCAAGAAACACGCTAAAAAATCCACCACAAAACCGGCTGTAGAACAGAAAGCGCAGGCAGCTAAGAAACACACCAAAAAAGCAGCGACCAAACCCGCTGCAGAACAAAAAGCACCAGAGCAGAAAGCTCAGGCAGCAAAAAAACACACCAAAAAAGCCGTAAAACACGACACCGCTAAACCCGCTGCTCAACCAGCTGCATAACACATTTATAGTTACTATGGCGTCCCCCACGCCATAGCATACGGCGCTAAATCGACCTGATTTAGCGCCGCCTTTTGGAGGGTAAAATGGTGTCACATTATCGCTTTGAGTTCATTCTTATTACCCTGATAATTTGCGCCCTCATTGCCATGCATTTTTATCTTTCCTGAGTGTAGTTATCTGATTTTACTCCCACTTTCCCGCCGTCCCGTCTATAGTATTAACTGAGGGTTTGCTGTTAAAAATCATAATTCCCCACCAGAGTGTGATATGCATAAAACCATTGCTGTGTTACTGGGTTCAATTTGTTTACTTCCTGTCGTTGCGCATGCGGACCAGCCTGCAACGGCCAGCGCTGAAGCAGAAAACGTAAAAACGCTGTTTTTTGGTCATGACGATCGCATAAAAGTGACTGACCCAACGCAATCTCCTTGGGACGCTATCGGGCAACTGGAAACCGCCAGCGGTAACCTGTGTACCGCCACGCTCATATCACCACGTCTGGCACTGACTGCCGGACACTGCTTACTCACCCCCCCGAAAGGCAAGCCGGATAAAGCCGTGGCATTACGCTTCGTGTCGAAAAAGGGTGTCTGGCGCTACGAGATCCACGGCATTGAAGGACGGGTTGATCCCTCGCTCGGAAAACGTTTAAAAGCCGATGGCGATGGCTGGATTGTGCCGCCTTCCGCGGCCCCGTGGGATTTTGGTCTGGTGGTGCTGCGTTACCCACCTTCTGGCATCACACCGCTGCCATTATTTGAAGGTGATAAAACGGCATTAACCGCGGCGCTGAAAACCGCAGATCGTAAAGTTACGCAGTCGGGTTACCCGGAAGATCATCTCGATGACTTGTACACGCATCAGGATTGCGTGGTGACCGGTTGGGCGCAGAATACCGTTTTGTCGCACCAGTGCGACACACTCCCGGGCGACAGCGGTTCACCATTGATGTTGAAGACAGATACTGGCTGGCAGTTGATTGGTGTACAAAGCTCCGCTCCGGCGGCGAAAGATCGCTGGCGGGCCGATAATCGCGCCATATCCGTGACCGGTTTTCGCGATAAGCTGGATGAGTTGGCGAACAAATAACTTATGCTGCCCGTAGTAACGGGCAGCACTGAGATCAGGCAAGTTTAATCATCACCATTCCGGCAAGCAGCAGCGCCAAACCGATCCAGCCTTTATGATTCAGGCGCTGACCAAACAATACCCAACCTGCCGCTAACGTCGCGGCAATCCCAAAGCCGCCCCACAAGGCGTAGGCAACAGAAAGGTCGATACCTTTTACCGCCTGGGACAGCGCGCTAAAGGCCGCTAACACCGCTGCCAGCGACAGCACGCCATAAGTCTTGCGGCGAAACCCATCTGAAAATTTCAAAAAGACGTTAGCGACGATTTCGAGCACAATGGCTATGCCAAGCCATGCGCCGTGAACCCACTCAAACTGCTGCATGGCTCACCTCTCTGCCCGCCTTTGTCGGTTTTCGTGTACCGGATTTAATCAGCACAATACCTAACACCAGCGAGACCAGTCCAGCCACCTTCATCGTGGACAAGGTTTCGTCAAATAACAGCACGCTGAACAGCGTAATAAATAAAATACCGATACCTTCCCATAAGGCATAGGCCACACCAAGGGCAATTTTTTTAACGGCAAAACTGAGAAAAATATACGATAAGGCAATCATTACCAGCATTAAAATAAAGCCCGAATTACCATGGCCGACGCTTGCCCATTTCATTGACAGCGTACCAGTAATTTCAGCCGCGATGGCCAGACCTAATAATATCCAGTAAAACATAATGCTTCTCCTGCTTGAGAATATAGTCCTTTGGGCCTACTGCATGCAGTAAACCAAAAAATAAAATTAGTTAGCTCAGCGCACAGCGCCAGCTCAGGCAGAAGAAAGGACTAAAGCGCGTTGCGCCAGTGTTGCTCACCCGCAAGCAAGAAAGTGGAGGAGGTACGAAGAAGTGAAGGTAAACGCAAAAACATCCTGAACATATTGTCCATAATATTACAATTATCCGCAGTGTTGCTTCTCATCATCGCGGATGATAATTGTCCTCGGTAGTTAAACACAGATGATTTGTACCATAGCTTCAATGCGAACTCAAAGTCTTTTCACTTCTTTACCTGCCCCATTTGATTTTTGTTATAACGGCTCGACGCAAATCACATTATTATTCAGATTCAAAAATGAAAAATGCAGGAATACACATGGCGAAACCGATCATCACGCTTAACGGCCTAAAAATAGTCATTATGCTGGGCATGCTGGTTATCATCCTGAGCGGCATCCGCGTTGCCGCAGATATCATCGTCCCATTTATTCTGGCGTTATTTATTGCCGTCGTGCTTAACCCCGTGGTGCAGCGGATGGTCAAACTTCGCATACCGCGCGTAATAGCGGTATCATTGCTCATTGTTATTATTGTGATGCTAATGGTGTTGCTATTAGCGTATTTAGGTACATCCTTAAATGAGCTTGCACGAACGCTGCCGCAGTATCGCTCTTCACTGGTTATCCCCCTCAAAAACCTTGAGCCGTGGTTACAGCGCGCAGGGATCGGCGTTTCCGTGGATGAACTCGTCAAATATATCGACCCGAACGCGGCAATGACGCTGGTGACCAATTTACTGGCGCAGTTGTCTAATGCCATGTCATCGATATTTTTACTGCTGTTGACGGTGGTTTTTATGCTGCTGGAAGTACCGCAGTTACCCAACAAACTCAAACAAATGATGAGTCGTCCCATTGAGGGAATGGCGGCGATTCAACGAGCCATCGACAGCGTTTCCCACTATCTGGTGCTCAAAACGGCGATCAGCATTGTGACCGGGTTGGTGGCCTGGGGCATGCTTGCCGCACTCGACGTGCGTTTCGCTTTTGTCTGGGGACTGCTGGCCTTTGCGCTCAACTATATTCCTAATATCGGTTCGGTGCTGGCCGCCATTCCCCCTATTGCTCAGGTGCTGGTATTTAGCGGCCTTTATGACGCCCTGGTGGTTTTCGCAGGTTATCTGGTCATTAACCTGGTGTTCGGGAATATCCTCGAACCGCGGATCATGGGGCGTGGACTTGGGTTGTCTACGCTGGTGGTGTTTCTGTCGTTAATCTTCTGGGGCTGGTTACTGGGGCCTGTCGGGATGCTGCTTTCTGTGCCGCTGACCATCATCGTGAAAATCGCGCTTGAGCAAACCAACGGCGGTCAAAGCATTGCCGTGTTGCTGAGCGATCTCAATAAAGAGTGAATTCGCCCCGCCATTGCGGGCATTTTTATCGTTTAGCCCGTAGCGCCAGAACGGCGCTACACAACGTAAATAACGCAATTATCCAGGCCATAGTCCATGGTGTTCCGTCGCTGAAGGCGGCCAGCAGCAATGACGAGATAATGCCGCTACCGTATTGTAACGCGCCAATCAGCGCGGAGGCTGAACCGGCGATGCTCGGTACCGCGTCCAGCGCGGCAGCGGTTGAAGTAGCAGCAATAATGCCATTCATTGAGAAAAACAGAAAAACGGTGATGATAATGGCTTCAACGCCACCTGACTCCAGCTTAACCAGCACCGCAAGCGCCACTGCAGCCAGCGCCGCCAGCATCGTCGCATACTTTAGCAGTTGCTCCAGAGAATGCCGTTGCACCAGACGACAGTTTACTACGCTCATGACCATGACTCCGACAATATTGAGCGCAAACAGCCAGCCGTAATGCTGTGGTTCAACATGATAATAGCTAATATAAACAAACGGCGAACCGGTAATAAACGCATACGCGGCAACGTAATAACACGTCAGGCTCAGGGTGTAGCGCATAAAACGTCCATTGGCGAATAGCGAACGATAATTACGAAATGCGCCAGCTAAAGAAGCTTTCACCCGTTTCTCTTCCGGCAATGTTTCCGGCAGCCAGTTTAAGGAGATAAACATCAGCGCTCCTATCACCGCCAGCAGCCAAAAAACAGAGTGCCAGGTGCTCAGGCGAATAATTTGTCCGCCAATCAACGGTCCTGCTATTGGCGCAATCGCCATGACCAGCACCAGAGTTGAAAGCATTTGCGCCGCGCGAGTACGTGCAAAGAGATCGCGGATCATCGCCCGCGCCAGCATAGGTCCGGTACAGGCCCCAAACGCCTGAAAAACTCGCCAGAAAACAATTTGCGTAATACTCGTGGACATCGCACATCCTGCGGAGCCGATGATAAAAAGCACCATGCCAATTAACAGCGGTTTACGCCGTCCCAGATGATCGCTTATCGGCCCCCAAATCAATTGCGCAATGGCGAAACCTACCAAAAAACCGGTGATCGTCAGTTCTACATTGCCATGTAAATCCTCTGCCATTGTCGGCATTGCCGGAAGATAAATGTCGGTGGAAAGCGAGGCAAAGGCCATCAGGCCACTGAGGATCAGAATAAAAGTAAGACCAGTCTGGCTTGCTATAGCCGCCGACGAGGCATGTTTACGTGTACTCATAGCGCCCTGTTATGTTCTAAAAAGTCAGGAAGCAGTATATACACGGCGTTTTACGGTGATTAGACGGTTAAAACCGTATGGGTTTATGAGTGGTAATCATGAATAGCGGAGTATTAAAAAAACGGCCTCCGCAGAGGCCGTCTTGGTTTGCGCTGACGATTACAGCGCTTTCAGGATCGCATCCACGCTGGCTTTGGCATCGCCAAACAGCATATGGGTGTTTTCTTTAAAGAACAGCGGATTCTGCACGCCAGCATAGCCGGTGTTCATAGAACGTTTGAACACGATAACGTTCTGCGCTTTCCATACTTCCAGCACCGGCATACCGGCGATTGGGCTACGCGGATCGTCCTGCGCCGCCGGGTTTACCGTATCGTTGGCGCCAATCACCAGCACGGTATCGGTATCGGCGAAATCATCATTGATTTCATCCATTTCCAGCACGATGTCATAGGGTACTTTGGCTTCCGCCAGCAGCACGTTCATATGACCTGGCAAGCGCCCTGCTACCGGGTGAATACCGAAACGTACCTTGATGCCGCGCGCGCGCAGTTTCTCGGTGATTTCAGCAACCGGATATTGCGCCTGTGCCACGGCCATGCCATAGCCCGGGGTGATTATCACGGAGTGCGAATTCTTCAGCATTTCTGCCGTGTCTTCCGCATTAATCTCACGATGCTCACCGACTTCTTCATCAGACCCCGTAGAAGAACCGTCAGAACCAAAGCCACCGGCAATCACGCTGATAAACGAACGGTTCATCGCCTTACACATGATGTAAGACAGGATCGCACCGGAAGAACCGACCAGCGCACCGGTGACGATCAGCAGATCGTTGCTGAGCATAAAGCCCGCCGCCGCCGCCGCCCATCCTGAATAGGAGTTAAGCATTGAAACGACGACCGGCATATCCGCACCGCCGATGGACGCCACCAGATGCCAGCCAAAGGCTAACGCAATAATGGTCATCACCAGCAGCGCCAGAACCTGCAGACCCACGCTTTCGGTACGAACAAACACCACCAGCAGCAGGAAAGAAACAACCAGTGCCGCCAGGTTCATTTTGTGACGATTCGGCAGCATCAGCGGTTTAGAAGAGATCTTACCGCGCAGTTTGCCAAACGCCACCACGGAACCGGTAAAGGTCACCGCACCGATGAAGATACCAAGGAACACTTCCGTCAGGTGAATGTTCACCAGAATCGGTTCCAGGCCCGTGTCGTGATACAGGTAGCTGTTGAAACCCACCAGTACCGCCGCCAGACCGACGAAGCTGTGCAGAATCGCCACCAGCTCCGGCATCTCGGTCATCTCGACTTTCTTCGCCAGACGAATACCAATCGCGCCGCCGATGATCATCGCCACCAGGATCCACGCAACGTTGCCGGTCTCCGGGCCAAAAATCGTGGCAATCAGCGCAATCGCCATCCCGGCGATACCGTAGTTGTTACCCTGTTGAGAGGTTTCGTGTTTCGAAAGCCCCGCCAGGCTGAAAATAAACAGGATCGCGGCAACAATGTATGCAGCTGTAACTAATCCTCCAGACATATGTTACCCCTTAGTTTTTCCGGAACATTTTCAGCATGCGCTGAGTCACGGTGAAGCCACCGAAAATATTAATGCTGGCAATAAGCACCGCGATAAAACTCAGGAAACTCACCCAGCCACCCTGGCCAATTTGCAATAACGCCCCGACAACGATGATCCCGGAGATAGCGTTTGTCACGGACATCAGCGGAGTGTGTAGCGCGTGCGACACATTCCAGACCACGTAGTAACCCACTACACAGGAAAGCGCGAACACCGTAAAGTGCCCCAGGAACTCTTTCGGCGCGACATCAGCAAGCCATCCAAACAGTATGACGACCAGTGCCATCAACGCATATTTGCGCCACGGTGAGGCCGGTTTTTTCTCTTCTTTCGGCGCGGGCGCGGCTTTTGGCGCAGCCTGCGGCTGAGCAGAAACCTGGATCGGCGGCGCAGGCCAGGTGATTTCACCCTCGCGAACCACCGTAACGCCACGTACGACCACGTCGTCAAAATCGACGGTGATATTGCCGTCTTTCTCTTTGCACAACAGCTTGAGCAGGTTAACGAGGTTCGTGCCATAAAGCTGGGAAGACTGCGTCGGCAGTCGGCCTGGCAGATCGGTATAACCGATAACCTTCACCCCGTTCTCGGTGGTGGTCACCTGGTTAGGCACGGTATATTCGCAGTTACCGCCGTTTTGCGCGGCGAGATCGACAATCACGCTGCCCGCCTTCATCGAATCGACCATTTCGCGGGTGATCAGTTTCGGTGCCGGTTTGCCCGGAATCAACGCGGTGGTAACGATAATATCAACGTCTTTCGCCTGCGCGGCGAAGAGCGCCATTTCGGCTTTGATGAACGCTTCGGACATCACCTTGGCGTAACCGTCGCCGCTGCCGGCCTCTTCTTTAAAGTCCAGTTCGAGGAATTCAGCGCCCATACTCTGAACTTGCTCTTTCACTTCCGGACGGGTGTCAAAAGCACGAACGATAGCGCCCAGGCTGTTTGCCGCACCGATAGCAGCCAGACCTGCCACACCCGCACCAATCACCATGACCTTGGCAGGTGGAACCTTGCCCGCGGCGGTGATCTGCCCGGTGAAGAAGCGGCCAAATTCATGAGCGGCTTCAACAATGGCACGATACCCGGCGATATTCGCCATCGAGCTTAAGGCATCAAGCGACTGCGCGCGCGAAATACGCGGCACGGAATCCATCGCCATAACCGTCACGTTGCGCTCTGCCAGCTTCTGCAACAGCTCAGGGTTTTGCGCGGGCCAAAGAAAACTCACCAGCGTCGTGCCCGGGTTGAGCAACGGGATTTCCGCCTCTTCCGGCGCGTTGACCTTCAGGATGATCTCTGACTGCCAGACGGCATTTCCGTCAACAATTTCTGCGCCTGCTTGTACAAACGCCTTATCGTCAAAACTTGCCAGTTGACCTGCACCGCTTTCAACCGCGACGCTGAAACCCAACTTAAGCAGCTGCTCAACCGTCTTCGGCGTAGCTGCGACGCGGGTTTCATTGGTTAACCGTTCTCTTGGTATGCCAATTCGCATAATGTTCCCTTCCATCTGTATTTGTGATGATGGTTTATCAATGTTCGCACGAGGCATGCGCGCACTCTCGAAAGAGGTCAGTGTTACCCCAATAAAATAAAACAGTAACAAACTCTGTATAACCTACTGAAAATGACGCCTGTGATCTAGCGCCAAAAAACAGTATTTATTATGAAATTCGCGAAATAGAGATGAATCGAACCGCTGGCAGATAAAATACCCTAAAAATAGCCCACAAAGGCCGATAATTCGCTCAAGCGAAGCGGCAAAACATGATTACGTGCCTGCCAAAAACAATTGATTAACATTAAATTAACTTATGAAATTCAACTGCTTTATCAGTTTTGGTCGCCAAACGCCGAAATTTTCGACATATCACAAAATGTTATCTGTGTTGTTACGTCACGTGGCACGATGAGTGAAAAATGACGCAGACACTGACACAATTTAAATGCAATAATCAGCGACGTTTCTAGTCAATAACAATACCAGTACCTGGTTTGCGCAAGGCGAAGGATTATTTTTATGAAGCTTAAGAACACTCTCCTGGCGTCCGCACTTATTTCTGCGACTGCTTTTTCTGTAAATGCAGCGACAGAATTGACGCCGGAGCAAGCGGCTGCCCTGAAACCCTATGACCGCATTGTGGTTACCGGTCGTTTTAATGCTATCGGTGACGCGGTGACCGCCGTATCACGCCGTGCAGATAAAGACGGTGCAGCCTCCTTTTATGTTGTTGATACCTCAGATTTTGGCAGCGGCGGTAACTGGCGCGTTGTAGCCGACATCTATAAAGCCGATGCTGAAAAAGCGGAAGCGTCCAAAAACCGTGTCATTAACGGCGTGATGGAATTACCGAAAGATCAGGCCGTTCTGATAGAACCATTCGATACCGTTACGGTGCAGGGCTTCTACCGCAGCCAGCCTGAAGTGAACGATGCCATCACCAAAGCAGCGAAAGAGAAAGGCGCTTACTCCTTCTACATCGTGCGCCAGGTCGATGCCAACCAGGGCGGCAACCAGCGTATTACCGCATTCATCTATAAAGCTGATGCGAAAAAACGCGTAGTACAAAGCCCTGATGCGATCCCAGCAGATTCAGATGCCGGACGTGCCGCATTAGCCGCCGGTGGCGAAGCCGCGAAGAAAGTTGAGATCCCAGGCGTTGCGACTACCGCGTCTCCGAGCGCTGAAGTCGGTCGTTTCTTCGAAACGCAATCCACCAAAGGTGGGCGTTACACTGTCACGCTACCGGATGGAACCAAAGTTGAAGAACTGAACAAAGCAACCGCCGCTATGATGGTGCCGTTCGACAGCATCAAGTTCACCGGTAACTATGGCAACATGACTGAAATCTCTTACCAGGTTGCCAAACGCGCAGCGAAGAAAGGCGCTAAGTATTATCACATCACCCGCCAGTGGTCTGAACGTGGTAATAACATGACCATCAGCGCTGACCTGTATAAGTAATACTCAGTACCTTATCAGGTCTACAGCCTTGTAGACCTGATAATTTCCCGCCATCCTCCCCTCGGGCGAAACAAAAACAGCAGTATTAAGACTACTTTTCACACTATTAGTCACAAATCTCTCTATCCCCATTGCATGCGTTCTCTTCTCTCCGTAAAATCCCGCGCCTTAGTGGCTTTCACCATTTTTATGCGGTTTGCCAAAATAATTATTCTCTCACTCTCGTTTTTGTCACTGGATACAAATGGAAAAGAAATTGGGTCTGAGCGCACTCACCGCGCTGGTTTTAAGCTCAATGCTCGGCGCTGGTGTTTTCAGCCTGCCACAAAATATGGCGGCGGTAGCAAGCCCGGCTGCATTACTGATTGGTTGGGCGATTACCGGTGCGGGTATCCTTTTGCTCGCCTTTGCCATGCTGATTCTGACGCGTATCCGTCCTGAACTGGATGGCGGCATATTTACCTATGCACGTGAAGGTTTCGGTGAGCTGATTGGCTTCTGCTCCGCGTGGGGATACTGGCTGTGTGCTGTTATCGCTAACGTTTCGTATCTGGTGATCGTTTTCTCTGCGCTCAGCTTCTTTACCGACACGCCGGAGTTACGTCTGTTTGGCGATGGTAATACCTGGCAGTCGATTGTTGGCGCATCGGTGCTGTTGTGGGTGGTCCATTTTCTGGTGCTGCGTGGTGTGCAAACGGCAGCCAGTATTAACCTGGTGGCGACGCTGGCGAAATTACTGCCGCTTGGTCTATTTATCGTGCTGGCGTTTATGCTGTTTAAGCTCGACACCTTTACCCTCGATTTTACCGGCGTAGCGTTGGGCGTTCCCGTCTGGGAGCAGGTAAAAAACACCATGCTCATCACCCTGTGGGTTTTCATCGGTGTGGAAGGCGCGGTGGTGGTTTCAGCTCGTGCCAGAAACAAACGCGATGTCGGACGCGCTACGCTGCTGGCGGTACTCGCCGCGCTGGGCGTTTATCTGCTTGTCACCCTGCTGTCTCTGGGCGTTGTCGCACGTCCCGAACTGGCGGAGATCCGCAACCCGTCAATGGCCGGTCTGATGGTGAAAATGATGGGGCCATGGGGTGAGATTATTATTGCCGCAGGTCTGATTGTCTCCGTGTGCGGTGCTTATTTAAGCTGGACGATTATGGCGGCGGAAGTGCCGTTCCTCGCCTCCACGCACAAAGCGTTTCCACGCATTTTTGCGCGGCAGAACGCGCAAGGCGCGCCATCGGCGTCGCTGTGGCTGACCAATATCTGCGTACAGATTTGCCTGGTGCTGATCTGGCTCACAGGTTCCGACTACAATACGTTATTAACCATCGCCTCAGAAATGATTCTGGTGCCCTATTTACTGGTCGGCGCATTTCTGCTGAAAATTGCCACTCGTCCAATTCATAAGGCTGTCGGTATCGGAGCGAGTATTTATTGCATATGGTTATTGTATGCGTCAGGTCCGATGCACCTGCTGCTGTCTGTGGTGCTGTATGCGCCAGGGCTGCTGGTCTTCCTTTATGCCCGTAAAACACACGCGCATGAAAACGTATTAAAACGCCAGGAAATGGCGCTGATCGGCCTGCTGCTAGTTGCTGCTGTTCCGGCGACCTGGATGTTGATGGGGTAACATTGTCCCCATCGTTCGCGACACATGGAGATTACGATGGGTAAAAAACCCCCTTTGCCAATTCTTATCACCGGAGGAGGTCGACGTATCGGCCTCGCCGTCGCATGGCACTTTATTAATCAAAAACAGCCAGTTATCGTTAGCTACCGCACGCATTATCCGGCTATTGATGGCCTGCGAGATGCGGGCGTGCTGTGTATCCAGGCTGATTTTTCCACCGATGAAGGCGTACTGGCCTTTGCGGATGAGGTCAAAGCACAGACGGATGGCCTGCGAGGTATTGTGCATAATGCCAGTGCCTGGCTTGCAGAAAAGCCCGGTGCGCCGTTAACCGAAGTACTGTCGGCCATGATGCAGATTCACGTCAATACCCCCTACCTGCTCAACCACGCGCTGGAAGGATTGCTGCGCGGGCATGGACACGCGGCCAGCGATATTATCCATTTTACGGATTATGTTGTAGAGCGTGGCAGCGATAAGCACATCGCTTATGCAGCCAGCAAAGCGGCGCTGGACAACATGACCCGCTCGTTCGCGCGCAAACTGGCACCGGAAGTAAAAGTGAACGCGATTGCCCCCTCGCTAATCCTGTTTAACGAGGGTGACGATGCAGAGTATCGTCAGCAGGCATTGAACAAATCACTGATGAAAACAGCGCCGGGTGAAAAAGAGGTCATTGATTTAATTGACTATCTGTTGACCAGCTGTTTTGTCACCGGGCGTAGTTTTGCCCTTGATGGCGGGCGTCATCTGCGTTAGTGCAGTTTAATCCAACAAAAAATAAGCAACCACGCGCTCAGGCCCCAGCACACCACTGAACCGCCGAGCGCAACGGGTAAGCGCATAAATCCAGTGAAATACCACAGCGAAACGAGGTAAACAAAATAGGGAATAATCGACCACATGCTGAAGACAATGGTTGTACGTAACGCTTCGATCCCACGTTCACTGGCCACGATATAGTGGGCAATCAACGCAAAGGTCGGGAACAACGGAATTAATCCGGCAATATAGTAGTTCTTTGTTTTCGCCAGCACACCAATTAACACCACCACCAGCGCACCGAGCGCCGCTTTTATAACGAGTCCCATCACTCTGCCTTAACACATCAATAACATCAGCCCCTAGCATAACGGAAGCGTTCTTGTTTAGAAAAGATTAATGGAAGGAAAAACCGGGGCGGTGTATGTTGGCGTTTTATATTCAAAATGAATGATATGAACACCATCGTATTTGTTGAAGATGATCCCGAAGTTGGCTCGCTGATTGCAGCCTATCTGGCCCGGCATGATATTGAGGTTATCGTTGAGCCTCGAGGTGATTTGGCCGAGGAGAAAATCCTGCAAGTTCAACCCGATTTGGTGTTATTAGATATCATGCTGCCGGGCAAAGATGGGATGACTATCTGCCGCGATTTGCGCGGACGCTGGCAGGGTCCAATTGTCCTGCTCACCTCGCTGGACAGCGATATGAACCATATCCTGGCGCTGGAAATGGGTGCCTGTGACTATATTCTGAAGACAACGCCGCCAGCAGTGCTGCTTGCTCGCCTGCGTCTGCATCTGCGCCAGAATGAACATTCAGTCCAGTCTAAAGGCATTCAGGCGGCAACCATCACGCCGCACACGACGCTGCGCTTTGGCACACTCACTATCGACCCAACCAATCGTTCCGTGCTGCTCGGCGGCGAGCAAGTCTCTCTTTCCACCGCAGATTTTGAATTACTGTGGGAGCTGGCAACCCATGCCGGGCAAATTATGGACCGCGATGCGCTGCTGAAGAACCTGCGCGGCGTAAGTTATGACGGCATGGATCGCAGCGTTGATGTCGCGATTTCCCGGTTACGCAAAAAACTGCTCGATAACGCGACTGAACCCTATCGAATCAAAACGGTGCGCAACAAAGGTTATCTGTTCGCACCGCACGCCTGGGACGATGAACCTCAAATGTAATCCCATCGGGCCGACCATTATACGTTACACCGTCACTTATAATATCACCCAGATTTGGGTGATGAAGATGGTGTGTATCATCACCGCGAATTAGTCAGCCCTCAAGTAAGATCCGAGCCTTCCCTTTCACGGAAGGCTTTCTTTTGTGTTAACTAAACGTCAGCCCGTCGTATTTTTTCCAACGGTAATTTACTGCAGAAATAATCCAGCAGCCGATAAAGACGCCAATAATCGCAAACCCGACATTCCCCATATGGTCACTCAACTCGCTGACGGTATCCCACAAACCTCCCTGGAGCGAAAATGCGTCAGAGAGAAGCCCCAGCGCCTCCAGCCCGCCAATAAATAGCGCAACAATTACCGAGGTCCCGGTGATGGTCATATTGTAATAGAGCTTACGCTGCGGCTTATTGAATGCCCATCCGTAGGCCTCAACCATCAGGATACTGTCAAGGCAGTCAATCAGCGCCATGCCGCAGGTAAACAGCGCCGGGAACACGAGAATTGACCACACCGACATGCCACTGGACGCGCTTGAAGCAGAAATTCCGAGCAGAGAAATTTCAGTAGCGGTATCAAAACCCAGGCCAAACAAAAAGCCGACAAAATACATATGCCAGTCTTTGCCTACCAGCCGAAACGCCGAGCGGAAAAGCCAGTTCAGCGGGCCTGAAACTGTCATATCCTCTGTGGTGCCATCGTAAGTACCGGTGCGTTTTAGATGACGAAAAGCCTTCCAGACATGACAGAAAATAACGAGATTAATGGTAGCCAGAATCAGCAGAAATACGGCAGAGACCGTGGTACCTATCAGACCGCCGACATTCTGAAACCATGCCATGTGTTGCTTAAACACGCTGGTGGTCAACGCAATGCCAATGCTTGCCAGTACCACAATGGTGGAATGCCCCAGGGAAAACCAGGCTCCCGTCGTCAGGGCGCGTTTTTTCTGCTGCATAAGTTTGCGCGTAGCGCTATCTATCGCGGCGATATGATCGGCATCAACAGCATGGCGCAAACCATAGCACCATGCGATCAGACTAAGCGCCAGTAACGACGTGTTGTTGCTAAACGCGGTGAAAGCCCACAGCCACGCCACGATGTTTGCCCCGATGAGTAAGACCATCAACAAAATAATGTTCGGGCGCTTTTTTAATAATAAAAACAATGCGTTCATTGCTCACAGCCTGTCAAATTTGCGCTAAAAAACACACTACACCGCCGTTCACTGATTGATTAATAAAACATTTACCAGGCTAATGATAACTCTAAAGAATTACCAGCCCAGTGTCGTAGATCAAAATTGATTACCCCCAAAAGCGAGTTCCGCGCTCGCTAACTCTGCGATGCGCAGGGGTATCGTGGCGCAGTCTCCTTCTTGCAGAAACCAGGCAGACGACAACCCACACCAGGCAATAATCCACATCAGCAAACGCTGCCGTTCAATCCTCGCGATTTCAGACACAATATTTACCCGTTGTGCGAATCTTTCTGGCTCAATGGCGACAGGTTTGGTGGGATCGGCAAGATCGGGATTAGTAAAAATATTGGCGTAATCAAAGCCACGCTCGCCCACCAGCCCTTTAGGATCGATAGCCAGCCATCCTTTCGTTCCGAAATCAAGAATATTGCCGTGGTGTAAGTCACCGTGCAATACGACTTCATTCTGGGGAGAGGAGAGCAATACGTTTGCCACCTCTGCACAATGCGTCAGGATGCCGACATGCTTTTTCGCGGCAGGAGCCAGATCGCGAAACCAATAAAGTAGCGGTGTTAACGCAGGCGTTGACGCATTCCGGGGGAGATGGAGTCGACTGGCTGCATGGCAAATAATGCGACAGGCCTGCGCATCATTGCCGGACCAGGACATGTCCGCTAAAGACCCCGCCCCTGTTGCACGTTCTAACAGAATCGCCCCTGCTGCATGAGCAAGCACTTTCGCAGCACCATTCCCGTTCCACCAGACCATTAGTTCGCAGCCGTTTCGTTCACTGTCATCGTCGGTGAGTTTGAGTATGGCTTTCTGACCATCTTTGGTCACCACGGGCAAAAGCTGTGATGTGTGCGTCTCAAGCGGTTGGCCATCAGGAGTAAGTCCCCAACGGCTGAGCCAGGAGTTGAACAGACTATTTTCCAAACATTATCCTCATTTTTTTCGCCGGAAATGACCCTCGACAGGGACGGTGTAGACATTATTCCTGCTTTCTGCTGGTTGGGCCACAACGACCCACGCCCACCATTCCTGGCTTATCGTGTAGAGCACTAAAGGGCACACCCTTGCGTATCGGTGTGCCATGCTGACTGTGTTTTTTCAATAGAGGAAGACACGATGATCACGTTATGCAAAGCCTGTGGAACATCCTATGAGGTGGCAGACGCCCTTCCTGAACATTGCGATATCTGCCAGGACGAACGTCAGTATGTCCCCGCGACCGGGCAGGAATGGGTCGATTTTGCCGCACTTTGTGCTTCGCACACAAATAAGTGGCGGCAGCATGACAGCACCCTCCTCAGCATCCGCACCGTTCCTGGTTTTGCAATTGATCAACGGGCGTTTATTCTGCGTACTCCGGAAGGCAATATTTTATGGGACTGCATTGCCACGCTCGACGACGCCACAAAAATGCTAATAACGTCCCTGGGCGGGCTTAAGGCCATCGCGATTTCGCATCCTCATTACTACACCACCATGCAAGACTGGGCTGACGAATTTAACGCTCCCATTTATCTCCATGCCAACGACCGCAAGTGGGTAATGCGCGACAGCCCGTGGATTAAATTTTGGGATGGCGACACCCTGGAACTGACACGCGACGTCAATGTGATACGCCTTGGCGGACACTTTGCTGGCGGCTGCGTTCTGCACTGGGCGCGAGATGAAGGCGTGGTACTTTCCGGCGATATCGTTCAGGTCACCCCTGGGGCGCATGCCGTCTCCTTTATGTGGAGCTACCCCAATATGTTGCCATTGCCAGCCGCAACGGTCAGCGACATTACCCACCGCCTGAGTACGGTGAAATTTAAGCAACTCTATGGCGCGTTTGAAGGGAAAGACATAACGAAAAATGTCGATGACATCGTGCAGCGCTCAGGTGAAAAGTACGTTTCCTGTCTCAAGTAAGCAGGCAGCCTGTCACTGACGTTCACCAGGATGAAATGGGATAGAAATGATAGGCCGCTCCGATGACAGACACATTCACTATCACACTGATAATGAAGTAGGTTTTGAATGGCTGTTTTTGTGTTTTATGGCGAAAGAGTTGTTGAGCGGCTATCGCGCCACCCCACCCGCCAACAACGCCAAACAGCAGCAAAGTGGACTCCGGCACTCGGCGCCAGGCCCTGCGCGCTGCCATTTTATCCGCACCGTACATTGCCAACGTCAGTATGTTGGCGAGCAAAAACCATATAACAAAGGGATGCGAGGTGAAAATGCAGCCTAACGCTGCGAAAATGAGTAGTAAATAACAACAGCGATTGAAATTCATATTTTTATATCACAGCAATTTTGAGAGTATCGGTGAGCATTATATTATGTATTCGGTGATTTTTTATGAAGAAGCTGTTTGTACAGTTTTATCTCCTGCTGTTTGTCTGCTTTCTGGTGATGACCCTGCTGGTCGGCCTGGTCTATAAATTCACCGCAGAGCGCGCAGGCAGACAATCGCTCGACGATTTAATGAAAAGCTCGTTATACCTGATGCGCAGCGAGCTTCGCGAGATCCCGCCACGTGACTGGGGTAAAACGCTGAAGGAGATGGATTTGAACCTCTCCTTTGACCTGCGCGTTGAACCGTTAAATAAGTACACGCTAGACGTTCAAACAATGCAACGTTTGCGCGAAGGCGATATCGTGGCGCTTGACGATCAGTACACATTTATTCAACGGATCCCACGCAGCCATTACGTGCTGGCCGTCGGCCCGCTTCCCTATCTCTATTTTCTCCATCAAATGCGTTTGCTGGACATCGCGTTGATGGCGTTTATTGCTATCTCACTGGCCTTTCCGGTACTTATCTGGATGCGTCCGCACTGGCAGGAAATGCTACGACTGGAAGCTGCTGCACAGCGTTTTGGGGAAGGACATCTGGGCGAACGCCTCCATTTTGACAGCGGTTCCAGCTTTGAGCGATTGGGTATCGCGTTTAACCAGATGGCAGACAATATCAATGCGCTAATCGCCAGTAAGAAACAACTTATCGATGGCATTGCCCATGAGCTTCGTACCCCACTGGTACGCCTACGTTATCGTCTGGAAATGAGTGATAACCTCACCGCGCAGGAATCCCAGGCGCTGAATCGCGATATTGGTCAACTGGAAGGGTTAATCGAAGAATTACTGACCTATGCCCGGCTGGACCGCCCGCAAAATGAACTGAAGCTCAGCGTACCGGATCTGGCCGTTTGGCTGACAACCCATCTGGAGGATGTGCAAAGCGTAAACCCTGAGCGTGCGGTGCACTTACGCCATCTTAATATTGGTGACTACGGCGCGCTGGATATGCGCCTGATGGAGCGCGTACTGGATAATCTACTGAATAACGCCCTGCGCTATTGCCAGTCTACGGTGCAAGCGAGCCTGTTATTGAATGGCAATCAGGCGACGCTGGTTGTGGAGGATGACGGTCCCGGAATTGCTCCAGACGCCCGCGAACAGGTTTTTGAACCGTTTGTACGCCTTGACCCCAGCCGTGACCGGGCGACCGGTGGTTGCGGGCTTGGGCTAGCCATTGTTCACTCGATCGCATTGGCTATGGGCGGTACGGTCGTTTGTGATGAAAGTGAACTCGGCGGCGCCCGCTTTTGTTTCAGTTGGCCCGTCTGGCATAACATTCCTGAAATTTCAGCTGCCTGACCCATTCGGCTCGGTGGTCAAATGGTGTAGGTTGTGCTATAAAAAAGTATGTTGTAACTAAAATGGTAAATCTATGGCCCGTTACGATCTCGTCGACCGCCTGAACGGCACCTTCCGCCAGATGGAGCAAGAGCTGGCGCTTCTGAACGACAATCTGTTGCAGCAGACGCTGCTGATTGCGCGCGTCTTCTCGTTACCGGAAGTGGCCAAAGAGGCAGAGCATGCCCCACTGCAGAACATTGATGTTAAGCAACATTTAGGTAAAGAGGCTGAAACGCTGGCGCTACGCCACTATCGTCATCTGTTTATCCAGCAACAGTCCGAGAATCGTAGCAGCAAAGCGGCCGTCCGCCTGCCAGGCGTACTGTGTTATCAGGTAGATAACGCAGTTCAGCGCGCTCTGGAAGAGCAAATACAGCGTATTAACCAGCTAAAAACTACCTTCGAGCGCATTGTCACGGTGGAATCAGGACTGGCACCGGCAGCGCGTTTTGAATGGGTGCATCGCCACCTGCCGGGACTGATTACGCTGAATGCCTATCGTACGCTCACCCTTGTCAGAGAGCCTGCCACCCTGCGATTTGGCTGGGCCAACAAACACATTATTAAAAATCTGAAACGCGATGAAGTACTACAACAACTGGAAAAAAGCCTGACGTCGCCGCGCAGCGTACATCCCTGGACGCGGGAAGAGTGGCAGGCGAAGCTTGAACGGGAATATCAGGATGTCGCCGCCCTGGGCCAGCAGGCGCGCCTGAAGATTAAACGGCCGGTAAAAGTGCAGCCCATCGCCCGCGTCTGGTACAAAGGAGAACAAAAGCAGGTGCAATATGCCTGCCCGACGCCCTTGATCGCGTTGCTCAACAATGAAAACGGCATGACCGTACCAGATATCGGCGAGTTACTGAATTATGATGCCGACAATGTTCAGCATCGTTTTAAACCTCAGGCGCAGCCGTTGAGATTGATTATTCCCCGGCTGCACCTGTACGTTGCGGATTAACTGCCTGGCCGCATACTGCCAACCATCAGTTCCGGACGTACCCAGCTGTCAAACTCCGCTTCGGTTAGATACCCCAGCGCCAGGGCGGAGGCTTTTAACGTCAGCCCCTCTTTGTGCGCCTTTTTGGCAATTTCAGCGGCTTTATCATAACCGATATGGGTATTGAGCGCGGTCACCAGCATTAGCGACTCGTTGAGCAGTTGATCGATTCGTTCACGATTAGGCTCGATTCCTGTCGCGCAGTGCTCGTTAAAGCTTTCCATACCGTCAGCCAGCAGACGCACCGACTGCAGGAAATTGTGGATGACCATCGGTCGGTAAACGTTAAGCTCAAAATTACCTGACGCTCCGCCCATGTTGATGGCGACATCGTTGCCCATTACCTGACAGCAAAGCATGGTCAGCGCTTCACACTGGGTAGGATTGACCTTACCCGGCATAATGGAGCTGCCCGGTTCATTTTCAGGAATCGAAATTTCGCCAATCCCGCAACGTGGACCGGATGCCAGCCAGCGCACATCGTTGGCGATTTTCATCAGCGATGCCGCCAACCCTTTTAGCGCGCCGTGGGCGTGAACCAGTGCATCGCAGGTAGCTAGCGCTTCAAATTTATTCGGTGCGGTAACGAACGGCGCACAGGTAATGTCCCGCAATTCATCCGCGACCCGACGGGCATATTCCGGATGCGTGTTCAGTCCGGTCCCTACCGCGGTTCCTCCCAGCGCCAGTTCCGCCACGTGGGGTAAGCTGTTTTCAATGTGTCTGAGGTTATGTTCAAGCATTGCCACCCAGCCGGAAATCTCCTGGCCGAGCGTAAGCGGGGTTGCATCTTGCAGATGTGTACGACCAATTTTGACGATATCCGCGAAAGCGTGTGATTTATCACTGAGCGTTTTGGTTAACACATTTAACTGCGGGATCAGTGAGTTACGCAGTGCCAGCAGCGCGGCAACGTGCATTGCGGTCGGGAACACATCATTCGAGCTTTGGCTTTTATTAACATCATCGTTGGGGTGAACTTTCCGTTCCATCCCCCGCACGCCGCCCAGCAACTCGCTGGCCCGGTTTGCCAGCACCTCGTTCATGTTCATATTGCTTTGCGTACCTGACCCGGTTTGCCAGATGGCCAGCGGAAACTCATCGCGGTGTTTATCCGCCAACACCTCATCTGCGGCCTGCATAATAGCCCTGGCTTTATCCTCCGCCAGCAGCCCGAGATCCTGGTTAACCTTTGCTGCGGCGCGTTTCGTCAGCGCCAGCGCATGGATCAGCGAGACCGGCATTTTCTCCGTAGAGATACGAAAATGCTCCAGCGAACGTTGGGTTTGCGCGCCCCAAAGCTTATCGGCTGGAACATCAATCGCCCCCATTGAATCATTCTCGCGGCGTACCGTTACCATTACCTGCTCCTTACATTAACAATTGATTAGGTTATGTTTCGACATTGCCCATTTGCATTGGTCTTATGAGTATTAACGAGGATTAATCTGTCGCTTGGTGGTTCGTGCGGTAAAAAAAACCGCCCCGAAGGGCGGCTGACGTTACTTAACGCAGCGTGCGCACTGCGACGTCTGAATCTGCTTGAAGAAATCGTTGCCTTTGTCATCCACCAGGATAAACGCCGGGAAATCTTCCACTTCAATTTTCCAGATGGCTTCCATCCCCAGTTCAGGGTATTCCACACACTCCAGACTCTTGATACTGCCCTGGGCCAGCACCGCGGCCGGGCCGCCGATACTGCCTAAGTAGAAGCCACCATGCTTATGACAGGCATCGGTCACCTGCTGGCTGCGGTTGCCTTTTGCAAGCATGATCATGCTGCCACCTGCGGACTGAAGCTGGTCAACATACGAATCCATACGCCCTGCCGTGGTTGGTCCAAGCGAACCAGAGGCATAGCCTTCCGGCGTTTTTGCCGGGCCAGCGTAATAGATCGGATGATCTTTAACATACTGCGGCAAACTTTCACCGTTATCCAGACGTTCTTTCAGTTTCGCATGCGCAATATCACGGCCAACAATAATGGTACCGTTAAGCGACAGACGTGTAGAAACCGGGTACTGCGACAGCTGAGCCAGGATCTCTTTCATCGGACGATTGAGGTCAACGCGTACCGCTTCGCCTTCTCCCGCCTGGCGCAACTCTTCTGGTATAAATTTGCCTGGATTATGCTCCAGTTTTTCGATCCAGATACCTTCACGGTTGATCTTAGCTTTGATATTTCGATCGGCTGAGCAAGAAACGCCCATACCAACCGGACACGACGCACCGTGACGCGGCAGGCGGATCACGCGGATATCATGAGCGAAGTATTTCCCGCCGAACTGCGCGCCCAGCCCCAAATTCTGTGCCTCAATCAGCAGCTCTTTTTCCAGCTCCACATCGCGGAATGCCTGACCATGTTCGTTACCTTCGGTCGGCAGCTCATCGTAATATTTAGCCGACGCCAGTTTCACCGTTTTCAGCGTGGCTTCCGCTGACGTTCCACCGATCACAAACGCAATGTGATACGGCGGACAGGCCGCTGTTCCCAGCGTTCGCATTTTCTCAACCAGGTAATTTTTTAATTTGCCCGGCGTGAGCAGCGCTTTGGTCTCCTGGTACAGATAGGTTTTGTTCGCCGAACCACCGCCTTTGGCAATACACAGGAATTTGTATTCATCGCCATCGACGGTATACAAATCTATCTGTGCCGGCAGGTTGGTACCGGTGTTCACCTCTTTATACATATCCAGCGCGGCGTTTTGTGAATAGCGCAGGTTATCTTCGATGTAGGTGTTATACACACCGCGCGCCAGCGCAGCTTCATCACCGCCGCCGGTCCAGACGCGCTGACCTTTTTTACCCACGATAATCGCGGTGCCGGTGTCCTGACAGGTCGGCAAAATACCTTTTGCCGCAATATCAGAATTCCGCAGGAATTGCAGGGCCACATATTTGTCGTTTTCGCTGGCCTCCGGGTCACGCAGAATGTCGGCCACCTGCTGCTGATGCGCAGGACGCAGCATAAACGATGCATCATGGAAGGCCTGACGAGCCAGCAGCGTTAAGGCTTGCGGCGCGACTTTAACAATCTCCTGCCCTTCAAATTCGGCAACGGAGACATGGTCGCTGGTCAGCAGATAGTATTCGGTATCATCCTTTTTGAGGGGGAAAGGATGCTGATAATGAAAGGGTTTGTTTGACATTGTGCTCTCACTTACTGCTCGGTCTGGTTATTCTCTGGGCAGATGTTCCATTGCCCTGCTTCCCTGCCGCAGGTCGGGTTGTAGAAGGAAAGGCTTTCTGCAACCGGAATTACTCAGGGTATTAAAAGCGAGTCACCATATCCTACACAATTTTTTAACAAAAACTGAGACAAGTACGACTTTTTACATGTGCAGGTTACTTCGCTCAGGGTTTCTTGGTTTAATAGCCGTAGAAAATTCCACATTGAAACAGGGCTTGAGAATGCAAAAACTCATCAACTCAGTGCAGAACTACGCCTGGGGAAGTAAAACTGCGTTAACGGAACTTTATGGGATTGCCAACCCCACTCAGCAACCGATGGCTGAGCTGTGGATGGGCGCGCATCCGAAAAGCAGTTCGCAGGTTCTGAACGCTGACGGCCAGACGGTCGCTCTGCGTGATGTCATCGAACACGATAAATCCGCACTGTTAGGCGATGCTGTTGCGAAACGCTTTGGTGAACTGCCTTTCCTGTTTAAAGTACTGTGCGCCGCGCAACCTCTTTCGATTCAGGTTCATCCTAACAAGCACAACTCTGAAATCGGATTTGCCAAAGAAAACGCGGCGGGGATCCCGATGGATGCCGCCGAGCGCAATTACAAAGATCCTAACCACAAACCGGAACTGGTTTTTGCTTTGACGCCGTTCCTGGCGATGAACGCATTCCGCGAGTTCTCTGACATTGTCGCATTGTTACAACCGGTGTCCGCCGCGCATCCGGCTATTGCGCATTTCCTGCAGGAACCGAGCGCGGAACGTCTGAGCTATCTTTTCGCCAGCTTGCTGAATATGCAGGATGAGGAGAAATCCCATGCGCTGGCGATCCTGAAATCGGCGCTGAACAGCCAGCACGGTGAACCGTGGCAAACCATTCGCCTGATCGCCGATTTCTATCCGAATGACAGCGGGCTCTTCTCCCCGCTGCTGCTCAATGTGGTGAAACTCAATCCTGGCGAAGCGATGTTCTTATTTGCCGAAACGCCACACGCCTACCTGCAAGGTGTAGCGCTGGAAGTAATGGCTAACTCGGACAACGTGCTGCGCGCCGGACTGACGCCAAAATACATTGATATCCCGGAGCTGGTCGCCAACGTTAAGTTTGTCGCCAAGCCAGCCAATCAGTTGCTGACCACGCCAGTTAAGACTGACAGCGAACTGGACTTCCCCATTCCGGTCGACGATTTCGCGTTCTCCTTACATGAACTGACCGCCAATGGCGCAGATATCAGCCAGCAAAGTGCGGCCATTTTGTTCTGCATCGAAGGTGAAGCCGTGCTGAGCAAGGGCGAGCAGCGTCTGGTGCTGCAGCCGGGTGAGTCGGCCTTTATTAGCGCGAATGAATCGCCGGTAAACGTCAGCGGCACGGGCCGTTTAGCTCGGGTTTATAACAAGCTGTAGCAAGATACTGATATTTTTAACAACTCTTGCTAAGCTGTAGTGAGTTAAAGACATGTCACTCCTCCAGGCGTCTTCAAACGCCTGGTTTTATTTTATGGATATCAAAATGAAAAAATCGCTGGTAGCTGCGGGTGTGGTGGTTGCACTGGGTATCGTCTGGACGGGCGGCGCGTGGTACACAGGAAAGAAACTCGAAACGCATCTCGCCGAGATGGTGACACAGGCAAACGATCAGTTAAAACGCTACTCTCCAGAGGCGGGCATTGAACTGAGTTATCAAAACTACCAGCGCGGCGTGTTCAATAGCCAACTGCAGTTGGTGGTGAAACCTGTCGCCGGGCAGGCAGATTCCTGGCTGAAACCGGGACAAAGCATCGTCCTGAATGAAACCGTGGATCACGGTCCTTTCCCGCTGGCTCAGCTGAAATCACTGAATCTTGTTCCGGCAATGGCCTCCGTGAAAACGACGCTGGTCAATAACGACGTGACGAAGCCGCTGTTTGATATTGCCAAAGGTGAGACGCCATTCATCATTAATTCCCGTATTGGCTACAGTGGGGATACCCGTTCCGATCTCTCCCTCAAACCGCTGAACTACGAGAAAGGCGACGAAAAAGTGGCCTTTAGCGGCGGGGAGTTCCAGTTTACGGCAGATAAGGATGGTAATGCGGTGTCGCTGACTGGCGAGGCGCAAAGTGGCCTGGTTAATGCCGTCAATGAGTATGATCAGAAAGTACAAGTTACTTTCAATAACCTGAAAACTGAAGGTTCCAGCAGTATCGCAAGCTTTGGTGAGCGCATCGGCGATCAGAAATTGTCCCTCGAAAAACTGTCGATTTCAGTTGAGGGCAAAGAGTTGGCGGTGCTGGAAGGCATGGGTATCGATGGCAAATCCGATCTGATTAACGATGGCAAAACCGTCAACAGCCAGTTGGATTACACCCTGAACAGCCTGAAATTGCAGGGCCAGGATATGGGGAGCGGTAAGCTGACATTGAAAGTTGGCCAGATTGACGGTGAAGCGCTGCACCAGTTCAGCCAGCAGTACAGCGCCCAAACCAAAGCGCTGATGGCGCAGATTGATGTGGTCCAAAATCCTGAGCTTTATCAGCAGAAAGTCACCGAAGCCTTCTTTAATGCGCTACCGATTTTGATGAAAGGCGAACCGGTTGTCACCATTGCTCCACTGAGCTGGAAGAATGCAAAAGGTGAAACCACATTTAATCTGTCACTGCTGCTAAAAGATCCGACCGCAAACACGGTGGAGCCGCAAACGCTGGCCCAGGAAGTGGATCGTTCCGTCAAATCGCTGGATGCGAAACTGACCATCCCTGTCGATATGGCGACTGAGTTCATGACGCAAATTGCCAAACTGGAAGGATATCAGCAGGAAGAAGCGGCTGGTCTGGCGAAGCAACAGGTTAATGGCCTGGCGGCGATGGGGCAGATGTTCCGCATTACGACTTTGCAGGACAACGTTATCGGCACCAGCCTGCAATACGCAAACGGCCAGATGACGCTGAACGGACAAAAAATGCCGCTGGATGAGTTTGTTGGTATGTTCGGTATGCCTTCTCTTACACAGCCGGATGCCCCTGCCATCCCGCAACAATAATCACTCGTCAGTGACAGGCCCGATAACAGTGTTTATCGGGCTTTTTTATTTCGCCGCCACCAGACGAGCGGAAAGCGTCAGATTGCGTGAATGACCTTCATCGTGGGCAATGCATTGTAGCATACGTTCAGCAAGGGTGTATCCCATTTCACGCGCGGGCGAACAGGCCCAGGTAATCGGGATATCGTCCAACGCGTTTTCCGCCACATCAGCGAATCCGGCCAACGATATTTGCTGTTCGAAATAGCGATCGACACCAATTTCACCACTCTGACGTCCTGCTCTCATCAGGCCAAACCAGGCGCCTATGGCGATTATTTCGTTGTAGCACACCACCGCGCTGATCGTGGGATTGCGGCGTAACAGCGCCGTTACCTCTTCTGCGGCCTGCTTCTGGCTGGTTGAGCACTCCAGCACCCAGTCGCTATGAAACGGTAAACCATATTTTAGTAAGGTTGCACAATAACCGCCGACGCGCTCTGCGCGAGTCAATGAAGAACTCTGCCCGCCCAGCCATGCAATACGCTGGTGTCCGTGGCGGATAAGATGTTCAACCAGTAACTGTGCAGCCTGCATGTTATCGGGCCTGACGGTGTCTGCGTCATCCATGTAGCTGGCGCGTGATGCAAATACCACCGGGATCCCTTTATCAGCGGCCAACTGTTGCAGTGCATCACTGCTACCGGCGGCCCCGGCAATGACCACGCCATCCACCCCCTGGTTGAGTAACATCGCGAAACGCTGCGCCAGCTGCTCCCCATCTTTACCGCCGTGCAGTAAGAAGACCATGCGCCCCTGCGCTTCTAACGCTTCCGTCAGACCCGCCGTCAGCTCGGCGTAAAACGACGTTGAAAGATCGCGTACAATCAAACCAACTACTCCGCTCTGCCCGCCGCGCAGCGCTGATGCCTGGCGGTTACGCACAAACCCCAGTTGCTCAATAGCAGCATTCACCCGCTCCCCAGTCGCTGATGAAATTCGCCCTTTTCCACTGAGCACCAATGAGACGGTGCTGACCGAAACCCCCGCAGCCAGCGCAACATCATGGATGGTTATTTTTTTGGCTATAGCCATAAAAACAGAAAACTCCCTGATAACGTGACGGATAAAACGTTTTATCAATCACTTATATTTATACCCCCTATTATCGTTCGATAATGTGATTTATACCGCACTAAAATTAGGTAAAACGTTTTATCTTCTCGCCATCATTAGTCAGCTAGCCTTTACAAGGAGTCGTTTGATGACGGCGAGAACCACACCAAAAATAACGTTATGGGAATTTTTCCAGCAGTTGGGCAAAACCTTTATGCTGCCTGTAGCGCTGCTTTCATTTTGCGGGATCATGTTGGGGATCGGCAGCTCGTTGAGCAGCCATGATGTCTTAACGCTGATCCCGGCGTTGGGGAATCCGGTGCTTCAGGCCATCTTTACCTGGATGAGTAAAGTTGGCTCATTTGCGTTTAGCTTCCTGCCAGTCATGTTCTGTATTGCCATTCCTCTGGGCCTGGCGCGCGAGAACAAAGGCGTTGCGGCGTTTGCCGGTTTTGTCGGTTATGCGGTCATGAACCTCGCCGTCAATTTCTGGTTAACCGCCAAAGGTATCTTACCCACCACAGATGCGGCGATCCTGAAAGCCAACAACGTGCAAAACATTCTGGGGATCCAGTCGATCGACACCGGGATCCTCGGTGCCGTTATTGCCGGGATCATTGTCTGGATGCTGCATGAACGCTTCCACAACATTCGTCTGCCGGATGCGCTGGCGTTTTTCGGTGGTACGCGCTTTGTGCCTATCATCTCCTCGGTGGTGATGGGATTGGTCGGGTTGGTCATTCCCTTGATTTGGCCGGTTTTCGCCATGGGCATTACCGGACTCGGTCACATCATCAATAGCGCGGGGGAATTTGGTCCTATGCTGTTTGGTACCGGTGAACGTCTGTTGCTGCCTTTTGGCCTGCACCATATTCTGGTGGCACTCATTCGCTTCACCGAAGCTGGCGGCACACAGGAAGTCTGCGGCCATAGCGTGAGCGGCGCACTGACTATTTTCCAGGCTCAACTGAGCTGCCCGACAACGCAAGGTTTCTCTGAAAGCGCAACACGCTTCCTGTCCCAGGGTAAAATGCCGGCGTTCCTCGGCGGTTTACCGGGTGCGGCATTAGCCATGTACCACTGCGCACGCCCTGAAAATCGTCATAAAATTAAAGGGTTATTAATTTCTGGTCTGATTGCCTGTGTCATCGGCGGTACAACTGAACCACTTGAGTTCTTATTCCTGTTCGTCGCTCCGGTTCTGTATGTAATCCACGCCCTGCTAACCGGTCTTGGCTTCACCGTGATGGCGGTGCTTGGCGTCACTATCGGTAACACTGACGGTAACCTGATTGACTTCGTGGTGTTCGGCATCCTGCACGGATTGTCCACCAAGTGGTACCTGGTCCCTGTTGTCGCGGCTATCTGGTTTGCGGTGTACTACGTGATCTTCCGCTTCGCCATCACGCGTTTCAATTTGAAGACGCCGGGCCGTGAAGTCGAAATTGCCAGCAATATCGAAAAAGTAATGGCCGGAGCGCCTGGTAAATCAGGTTACAACGTCCCTGCTATTCTGGCGGCGCTGGGCGGCGCGGAAAACATTGTCAGCCTTGATAACTGCATCACCCGTCTGCGCTTGTCAGTGAAAGATATGTCGCTTGTTAACGTACAGGCTCTGAAGGACAATCGTGCCATTGGCGTAGTACAACTCAATCAGCATAACCTTCAGGTCGTTATCGGTCCGCAGGTCCAGTCAGTGAAAGACGAGATCGCGGTTCTGATGAACACCGTACAGGCTTAAGGACAACAATATGTTTGATTTTTCAAAGGTTGTGGACAGGCACGGTACCTGGTGTACTCAGTGGGATTACGTTGCCGACCGTTTTGGTTCAGCCGACCTGCTGCCATTCACCATCTCCGATATGGATTTTGCCACCGCACCTTGCATTCTGGAGGCGCTGACTCAGCGCCTGTCACATGGCGTGTTGGGTTACAGCCGCTGGAAAAACGATGAGTTTCTGGCGGCGATAAGCCACTGGTTTCTTTCGCGGCATAACACTCAAATAGATCCTCAGTCGCTGGTATACGGCCCCTCGGTCATCTATATGGTGTCGGAGTTGATCCGCCAGTGGTCATCCGTGGGCGATGCGGTGGTTATCCATACTCCGGCTTACGATGCGTTTTACAAAGCGATTGAAGGTAATCAGCGCCAGGTGTGCGCAGTCGGACTAGAAAAACGCGCCGACGGCTGGTTTTGCGACATGGTTGCGCTGGAGAAAGCCCTGTCTCGACCTGAAAGCAAAATTCTTCTGCTTTGCAGCCCACAAAACCCAACGGGCAAAGTGTGGACGCGCGACGAGCTGGAAGCCATGGCGGAACTGTGTCAGCGCCATGGTGTAAAAGTTATCTCCGATGAGATTCATATGGATATGGTATGGTCAGACCGGCCGCACATCCCGTGGAGTAACGTCGCGCGCGGCAGTTGGGCACTGCTCACTTCCGGCTCAAAGAGTTTTAATATTCCGGCACTAACCGGGGCTTACGGACTCATTGAAGATGCTCAAAGCCGCAACGATTACCTCAGCGCGTTAAAAGGCCGCGATGGTCTTTCCTCGCCTGCGGTGCTGGCGCTTAGCGCACATATTGCCGCTTATCAACAGGGTGCAAGCTGGCTTGATGCGCTGCGCGATTATCTTGCCAGCAATCTGCATTACGTTGCGTGTGAGCTTAATGCCGCATTCCCCGAACTCAACTGGCAGATTCCGCAATCCACCTATCTGGCATGGATTGACCTGCGTCCGCTCAATATTGATGACCATGCCTTGCAGGATGTTCTCATCCACCAGCAGAAAGTCGCTATCATGCCGGGATATACCTACGGAGAAGAAGGTCGCGGTTTTGTACGCCTCAATGCCGGATGCCCAAGATCCAAGCTTGAAAAAGGCGTTCAGGGGCTGATTAACGCCATCCGTTCTGTACGCTAATTAAGTTTGCGCAATGAAATTATTCATTGCGCAACATAGCTTTTTATCCCGATTTTTTCATATAATACGACGCACTTTACCTAAATACACGAGTGCGACCATGATTGATACTTCCCTCCCCCTGACCGACGTCCATCACCACCTTGATGGTAACATCCGTGCCCAAACGATCCTGGATCTGGGTCGTCAGTTCAATTTAACGCTTCCGGCACAAACGCTGGAAACGCTGATCCCTCATGTGCAAGTCACATCAACTGAGCCGGATTTAGTGAGCTTTTTATCCAAGCTCGACTGGGGCGTGAAGGTACTGGCCTCTCTGGATGCGTGTCGCCGCGTGGCATTTGAGAATATTGAGGATGCAGCACGTAACGGTCTGCACTATGTAGAATTACGTTTTTCACCCGGCTATATGGCGATGGCGCATCAACTCCCGGTTGCGGGCGTGGTTGAAGCCGTCATTGCCGGCGTACGCGAGGGCTGCAAGACCTTTGGCGTCGAAGCTCGCTTAATTGGCATTATGAGCCGTACCTTCGGCGAAGCCGCCTGCCTGCAGGAACTGGATGCGCTGTTAGCCCACCGTGACCATATTACGGCACTGGATCTGGCGGGTGACGAACTCGGTTTCCCGGGCAGTCTGTTCCTGTCGCATTTCAATCAGGCGCGCGACGCCGGTTGGCGTATTACCGTGCATGCGGGCGAAGCCGCGGGACCAGAAAGTATCTGGCAGGCTATTAAAGAGCTGGGCGCAGAACGTATTGGTCACGGCGTAAAAGCCGTTGAAGATCGTGCATTGATGGATTACCTCGCCGAACACCGTATCGGCATCGAATCCTGCCTGACATCGAACATTCAGACCAGCACCGTCGCCTCTCTGGCAACCCACCCGCTGAAAACATTCCTTGAGCATGGCGTTTTAGCCAGCTTGAATACGGACGATCCGGCGGTACAGGGTGTGGATATTATTCACGAGTACACCATTGCCGCGCCAGCGGCAGGACTCACGCGCGAACAGATCCGTCAAGCGCAAATCAACGGCCTGGAAATGGCATTTCTGAGTAACGAAGAAAAACGTGCCCTGCGCGAGAAAGTCGCGGCAGCGTGACGGTTAGAGTGCCGGATGCGATGCTGAGCATCGCCATCCGGCATTTGCCTAGTCAGGCAAGGCACAACGTCGAGCGATGTTTCGCCGATTCAAGACCCAGCTCAATCAGCTCCATGATTTGAATAGCTTGTCTCGCCGGTACCGGGTTTTCACCATGACCATTTAGCGCATCACGAATGCCAGCATAGTACGCCGGGTAATTACCCGGTACAGTCAGCCAGGTCTCTTCAACCTGCTCTTCACCTTCTATTCGCGTCAACACGCCATCGCGCATGTCGTAACCCCAGTCTTCCTGAGGCAGTCGCTCGCCATTTTTCAGGCGCTCTTCCTGCGGGTCAAGACCATACTTCACATAGCTGCCACGCGATCCGTGCACAATATAACGGGCCGATTCTGCGGCAGCAAGCATGGTGCCGTGCAGAATCACACGACGCTGCGGATAAGTCAGGATGGCATGGAAGTAATCCGTCGCTTGCGCACCTGGGCGGAGCTGAGCCAGGTCTACCGTCATGCTGACGGGCAAACCAAACAGGTTAATCGCCTGATCCAGAAGATGCGGAGCTAAATCATACCAGATGCCGCTTCCCGGCCCCCCCTGTTCACGCCAGCGATCACGAACCTGCGGGCGGAATCGATCGAAATGGGATTCGAAATACGCCACCTCCCCCAAAACGCCATCCGCCAGCAGGGCTTTCAACGTCAGAAAATCACTGTCCCAGCGGCGGTTATGGAAAACGGACAGCACGCGGCCAAGGCTACGCGCCAACGCATCCAGTTCGCGTGCTTGTGACAGTGTCACGGTAAAAGGCTTATCAACAACCACATGTTTGCCCGCTTCCAGTGCAGCCTTCGCTAACGGGAAGTGAGTGTCATTAGGCGTGGGGATCACAATCAGGTCGATATTCGGATCGTTAAAAAGGTGTTTAGGCTCAGCAACAACCGCCACCGTTGGCCAGTCTGCCTTCACTTTTGCTTCATCACTACTGGAAACCGCAGCCAGTTCGAGGCCCGGTGTGCCCACAATCAGGGGGGCATGGAAGGTTTTACTGGCGTAACCATAGCCAATTAGCCCAACGCGGATGTTGTCACTCATGTTATAGCCTCTCAATTCAGGACTGACCTATTTCACACCATACCCTGCAACGTCTCAATAGTTTAATAACCATTGCGCTACAAAGGTTGTTTATTAACTTAAGTCAAACATATGCCACTTATGCTTAACTTGCAGCGAAAAAGAGGGAGAAATCGTTCCCAATTATCTTGCTGTATTATTGAGAGATTAGTAACATTTGCAGCCTGTGTTTATGGATAAATCAAAGCAAATGTCATCAGTAATGAATCGTCTTATTGAATTAGCAGGTTGGATTGTTCTCACCGTCTCTGTGATCCTGCTGGGTGTTGCCAATCATATTGACAATTACCAGCCACCGGAGCCCGTTGCTGCTGTGCAGAAGAAATAAGCATCTGCAGTCCCTTATAACCCGGCAATTAACATCGAGTAACGGCAGGGGTTGGCTGCAAAAGATCGAATTTTGTCAAAAAAAGAGAATAATGCCGCATCCCACTCCGGTGCATATTGCCTGCTGTAGCGAAGCGCGTTACCCTTACCGCAGGTGCGCATAGCGCCTGCTTTTCCACAGGTATGAACACTCTTCTCACATTTGCGCGTCAATCCGCTTTTACCTGTGCATGTTGTTTATTATTTATATTTACTACTCCGTTGGTATTATTTTATTAATATGGATTTCCATTTATGACTGTTCAGGATTACTTATTAAAATTCCGCAAAATCAGTTCACTCGAAAGTCTGGAAAAACTGTTCGACCATCTTAACTACACGCTCACCGACGATAGCGACATTATCAATATGTATCGCGCTGCAGACCATCGCCGTGCGGAGCTTATCTCAGGAGGTCGTCTGTTTGATGTTGGTCAGGTACCCAAATCAGTCTGGCATTACGTGCAATAAAGAAGAAAGTAGCGCTCAACGTTAAAAGCTTTATAATAATTGCCCCAAAATGAATGGCATGTTTGATTGCGCGCGTAAACCTGGAGAAGAGATGACTACCACACCGGCACAACGTATCGGGGGCTGGCTACTTGGGCCACTGGCCTGGCTGTTAGTCGCATTGTTGAGCGCTTCGCTGGCGTTATTACTTTATGTCACTGCGCTGGCTACACCGCAAACCTTCCAAACGCTGGGTGCGCAAAGTACGGCAAATTTGCTGTTATGGGGCGTCTCTTTTATTACCGCGATTGCCATGTGGTATTACACGCTGTGGCTGACGATTGCGTTTTTCAAACGCAGAGCCTGTGTGCCTAAGCATTATATTCTATGGCTGCTGATCTCCGTGTTACTGGCGATTAAAGCGTTTGCGTTTTCACCGGTTCCGGACGCCTTTGCCGTGCGCCAACTGCTGTTCCCATTGCTGGCTGCAGCACTGCTGGTGCCCTATTTCAAACGCTCGCAACGCGTTAAATCGACGTTTGTGAATCCGTAATAACCCTACAGTTAACCTGTTGTCGCCTGTTGTAGATTGTCAGATAATAGGCGGCTTTTTTATTTCAGGCCGAAAAATGACTGATTACCTGCTGCTGTTTGTCGGAACTGTACTGGTCAATAACTTTGTACTGGTCAAGTTTCTGGGGCTCTGCCCGTTTATGGGCGTTTCCAAAAAACTGGAAACCGCAATGGGTATGGGCCTTGCCACGACGTTTGTCATGACACTGGCATCCATCTGCGCATGGCTGATTGACACCTGGATCCTCATTCCACTCAATCTCATCTATCTGCGCACGTTGGCTTTTATTCTGGTCATCGCCGTCGTCGTGCAATTTACCGAGATGGTTGTACGCAAAACCAGCCCTGCACTTTACCGCCTGTTGGGGATCTTCCTACCGCTGATCACCACTAACTGCGCGGTATTAGGCGTGGCGTTACTGAATATCAATCTCGGTCATAACTTTTTACAGTCGGCGCTATACGGTTTTTCCGCCGCCGTCGGCTTCTCGCTGGTGATGGTACTGTTCGCCGCCATCCGCGAACGCCTCGCCGTGGCGGACGTGCCTGCTCCGTTTCGCGGTAATGCGATTGCGCTGATTACCGCTGGTTTAATGTCATTGGCCTTTATGGGCTTTAGTGGTTTGGTGAAGTTGTAATGAATGCTATCTGGATTGCCGTTGCCGCAGTGAGTCTACTGGGTCTGGCGTTCGGCGCTATTTTGGGTTACGCCTCACGACGTTTTGCCGTCGAAGATGATCCTGTCGTGGAGAAAATTGATGAAATTCTCCCGCAAAGCCAGTGTGGACAATGCGGCTATCCGGGCTGTCATCCTTACGCTGAAGCGATCGGCTCTCAGGGCGAAAAAATCAACCGTTGCGCACCCGGAGGCGAAGCGGTGATGTTAAAAATTGCCGCCCTGCTGAACGTCGACCCGCAGCCGATTGATGGTGATGAACACGATGTTACCCCCGTGCGTATGCTGGCGGTCATTGATGAAAATAACTGTATCGGTTGTACAAAGTGCATTCAGGCCTGCCCGGTTGATGCGATCGTGGGCGCGACCCGCGCCATGCACACGGTGATGAGCGATCTCTGCACCGGGTGCAACCTGTGCGTTGATCCGTGCCCGACGCAATGTATCGAATTACGCCCGGTGGCCGAGACACCTGATAGCTGGAAATGGGATTTAAACACCATCCCTGTGCGCATCATTCCCGTGGAACAACATGTTTAAGTTATTCTCTGCATTCAGAAAAAACAAAATCTGGGACTTTGATGGCGGCATTCATCCACCAGAAATGAAGACCCAGTCGAACGGTACGCCGCTGCGACAGGTTCCGCTGGCGCCACGCTTTGTTATTCCGCTGAAACAACATATTGGCGCGGAGGGTGAGCTGTGCGTAAACGTAGGCGACACCGTGCTGCGTGGTCAGGCGTTAACCCTTGGGCGTGGTAAAATGCTTCCGGTACATGCGCCAACGTCAGGCACCGTTGTTGCTATTGCGCCGCATTCTACTGCACATCCATCGGCATTAGCTGAGCTGAGCGTTATTATTGACGCCGATGGCGAAGATCGCTGGATTGAGCGAGACGGCTGGGCCGATTACCGTTCCCGCAGCCGGGAAGAGCTGATCGCACGTATTCACCAGTTCGGCGTCGCCGGACTGGGTGGCGCGGGTTTTCCCACCGGCGTTAAGCTGCAGGGCGGCGGAGATAAAATTGAAACGCTGATCATTAACGCTGCTGAATGCGAGCCGTACATTACGGCTGATGACCGCCTGATGCAGGACTGCGCGGCGCAGGTCGTCGAAGGTATCCGCATCCTGGCGCATATTCTTCAGCCACGCGAAATTCTACTGGGCATTGAAGATAATAAGCCACAGGCAATTTCCATGCTGCGCGCGGTGCTGGCTGATTCACACGATATCAGCTTACGCGTGATCCCCACCAAGTACCCGTCAGGCGGGGCCAAGCAGTTAACGCAAATCCTGACCGGCAAGCAGGTTCCCCACGGGGGACGCTCCTCAGATATCGGCGTGCTGATGCAAAACGTTGGAACCGCCTACGCGATTAAACGTGCGGTGATTGACGGAGAACCGATTACCGAACGTGTCGTGACGCTGACCGGCGAAGCCGTCAGCCGCCCGGGCAACGTCTGGGCGCGTTTAGGCACGCCGGTTCGTCATCTGCTCAATGACGCGGGCTTCTGCCCTTCCGCTGACCAGATGGTGATTATGGGCGGGCCGCTGATGGGCTTTACGCTGCCGTGGCTGGATGTACCGGTGGTGAAGATAACCAACTGTCTTCTGGCGCCCTCTGCCAGTGAAATGGGAGAAACGCCGGAAGAGAAAGGCTGCATTCGCTGTAGCGCATGCGCCGATGCCTGTCCGGCCGATCTCCTGCCGCAACAGCTTTATTGGTTCAGTAAAGGGCAGCAGCACGACAAAGCAACGGCGCACAATATCGCGGACTGCATTGAATGCGGTGCCTGCGCCTGGGTATGCCCAAGCAATATTCCACTGGTGCAGTATTTCCGTCAGGAAAAAGCCGAGATTTATGCCATTAGCCAGGAAGAAAAACGTGCCGCTGAAGCGAAAGCGCGATTTGAAGCCCGACAGGCGCGACTCGAACGTGAAAAAGCAGCACGTCTTGAACGTCACAAAAGCGCTGCCGTTCAGCCTGCGGCTAAAGATCATGATGCCATTGCCGCCGCGCTGGCTCGCGTAAAAGAAAAGCAGGCTCAGGCAATGCAGCCGGTAGTCATTCAGGCTGGCGAAAAACCTGACAATAGTGCCGTGATTGCCGCACGCGAGGCGCGTAAGGCGCAAGCTCGCGCAACCCGGATGGAAAACCCTCCCCAAGCTGGAGGCAGCAGCACAGAGGTCGACCCGCGTAAAGCTGCAGTTGAAGCGGCAATCGCTCGTGCCAAAGCCCGCAAGCTTGAGCAGGAAACCGTAACGGAAACAGCCGAACCGGTGGATCCGCGTAAAGCCGCCGTGGAAGCGGCTATCGCCCGCGCCAAAGCTCGCAAGCTCGAGCAGCAGACGGTTACGGAAACAGTCGAACCGGTGGATCCGCGTAAAGCCGCCGTCGCGGCCGCTATTGCACGCGCTCAGGCAAAGAAAGCCGCCCAGCAGCAGGTTGTAAACGAGGAATAAATGGTATTCAGAATAGCAAGCTCCCCTTATACCCATAACCAGCGCCAGACATCGCGTATCATGATGCTGGTATTACTGGCTGCATTGCCGGGGATCGCCGCTCAGCTGTGGTTCTTTGGCTGGGGTACGTTGTTCCAGATAGTTCTGGCCGCCATCAGCGCTATCGCCGCCGAAGCGGGCGTGCTTAAACTGCGCAAACAACCCATTGCCGCGATTTTAAAAGACAACTCCGCGTTGCTCACCGGGTTACTGCTGGCCGTAAGTATTCCCCCGCTCGCCCCCTGGTGGATGGTAGTTTTAGGCACGGTATTCGCCGTTATCATTGCTAAACAGCTGTATGGCGGCCTCGGTCAGAACCCGTTTAACCCCGCCATGATTGGTTACGTGGTGCTGCTTATCTCATTCCCGGTACAGATGACAAGCTGGCTGCCGCCGCATGAAATTGCGGCGACTGTGCCTGGTTTTTTTGACGCCCTGAACGTTATCTTTAGCGGACATACCGCCAGCGGCGGGGATATGAACACGCTGCGTATGGGTATTGATGGTATCAGTCAGGCAACACCTCTCGATACCTTTAAGACTTCGCTGCATGCGGGACGTACTGTTGAGCAGGTGATGCAATACCCAATCTACAGCGGCATGCTTGCAGGTGCTGGCTGGCAGTGGGTTAACCTTGCCTGGCTGGTGGGCGGCGTCGTGTTGCTATGGCAGAAAGCGATTCGCTGGCATATCCCGGTGAGCTTCCTGCTGTCGCTCGCCGTTTGTGCCACTTTAGGCTGGATTTTCTCGCCAGATTCGCTGGCCTCGCCTCAGTTGCACCTACTTTCCGGCGCGACCATGCTGGGTGCATTTTTTATTCTTACCGATCCCGTTACAGCATCAACAACCAACCGTGGTCGCCTGATTTTTGGCGCACTTGCGGGCCTGTTAGTGTGGTTGATTCGCAGTTTTGGCGGTTATCCTGATGGCGTGGCTTTTGCCGTATTGCTGGCAAATATCACGGTTCCCCTGATTGATTATTACACCCGCCCTCGCGTGTACGGACATCGCTAAGGACTCCCTATGCTGAAAACGATTCGTAAACACGGTATTACTCTGGCGCTGTTTGCAGCGGGCTCGACGGGGTTAACCGCGGCAATCAATCAATTAACCAAGTCCACCATTGATGAACAAGCCGCGCTGCAGCAAAAAACGCTGTTCGATCAGGTTCTGCCAGGCGATCGCTACAATAATAACTTGTCCGAAAGTTGTTATCTGGTCGATGCGCAGGCGTTGGGCAAAGGCACTCACCGAGTGTATATTGCCCGCCAGGACGATCGTCCCGTTGCAGCAATTCTTGAAGCTACGGCGCCAGATGGTTATTCCGGGGCTATTCAACTGCTGGTTGGTGTCGATTTTTCGGGTACCGTGTTGGGTACGCGGGTGACCGAACATCATGAAACGCCAGGGCTGGGTGATAAAATCGAACTGCGACTGTCCGACTGGATCACCCACTTTAGCGGCAAAACGATCGCTGCGGGTAACGACGCTCACTGGGCGGTGAAAAAAGACGGCGGCGACTTTGACCAGTTTACTGGCGCAACCATTACGCCGCGTGCGGTAGTTAATGCAGTAAAACGCGCCGGTTTGTATGCGCAGACGCTGCCCGCGAAACTTCCTCAACTTAGCGCCTGTGGAGAATAAACCATGAGCGAAATTAAAGACGTTATTGTCCAAGGGTTATGGAAAAATAACTCCGCGCTTGTGCAGTTACTCGGGATGTGTCCGCTGTTGGCCGTCACCTCGACCGCCACTAACGCGCTGGGCCTGGGACTCGCGACTACGCTCGTCCTGACGCTGACGAACCTGACGATTTCTGCCCTTCGTCGCTGGACACCGCCTGAAATACGTATTCCGATTTATGTCATGATCATCGCCTCCGTGGTGAGCGCGGTGCAAATGTTGATCAATGCCTACGCTTTTGGCCTGTATCAGTCTCTGGGCATTTTTATCCCGCTGATTGTGACCAACTGTATTGTTGTTGGCCGCGCTGAAGCCTTCGCAGCCAAAAAAGGCCCTGCGCTATCCGCACTCGATGGCTTTTCCATCGGCATGGGCGCAACTGGCGCCATGTTTGTTCTGGGCTCGCTACGTGAAATAATTGGTAACGGTACACTCTTTGATGGCGCAGACGGTTTGTTGGGTAGCTGGGCCAAAGTATTGCGCGTTGAGATCTTCCATACCGATACGCCGTTTCTGCTGGCCATGCTGCCACCAGGCGCGTTTATTGGCCTGGGTCTGATGCTGGCTGTTAAGTATCTGATTGATGAGAAAATGAAGAAACGTCGTGCCGAGGCGGCTGTCACGGACAGTCCGGCCGGTGAAACAGGGAATGTGTAATGAACAAAGCAAAACGGCTGGAAATACTGACGCGCCTGCGTGAGAACAATCCGCATCCGACAACCGAGCTAAATTTTACATCGCCGTTCGAACTGCTGATTTCAGTCTTGCTCTCCGCGCAGGCCACCGATGTCAGCGTCAATAAAGCGACGGCTAAGCTCTACCCCATCGCCAATACGCCAGCCGCGATGCTGGAGCTTGGCGTTGAAGGGGTTAAGTCCTACATCAAGACAATCGGTTTGTTTAACAGCAAAGCGGAGAACGTGATTAAAACCTGCCGCATTCTGCTGGAGCAACATAATGGCGAAGTGCCTGAAGACCGGGCCGCATTAGAAGCCCTGCCCGGGGTTGGGCGAAAGACGGCTAATGTGGTGTTAAATACCGCCTTTGGCTGGCCCACTATTGCCGTAGATACCCATATTTTTCGCGTTTGTAATCGTACCCAGTTCGCCCCGGGTAAAAACGTCGAGCAGGTTGAAGAGAAGCTGCTGAAAGTCGTACCTAGTGAATTTAAAGTCGATTGCCATCACTGGTTAATTCTTCATGGCCGCTACACCTGTATAGCCAGAAAGCCGCGCTGCGGTTCCTGCATTATCGAAGATCTTTGCGAATTCAAAGAGAAAGTCGATATCTGATGCTGCCGGGGCATACTGCTTGCCCCTCGCTAACATAACGATTAGTTATGCACTCCCCTGAGTTTATTTTCCCGACAATGATGCCGCTCAACCGCCCATATCTAATGCAATATTCTTGTTAATTAACACCTGAGCAGGTTAATCGTTTTTTTAGTAAAAGAAATTTCTATCTATACGTGATCCAGATCATCCAGATAACATAATGTTAAAAAATATTTATTTTTTAGTTAAAGTGACAATCAGATGACCTAACTGAACAGTTTCTAAACAAAACATTACACTGGCTATTTTTCAGATAATGGCCTATATCACTGGATTCAAGCGCAAATAGCAGAACATATCGCCACATTGCGGTTTTTACCCTGATTAAACAGTGTAAAAATCTGCCATTTTTCAAATGAAGAAATTTAACGCTAGATAACATTTCACAGTCCCGACGATTTCACCAGTCATGATATATGTAACAGATTATTACAAACCACTTGTCTGAATGGTCAAGATAGTGAACATTACTTGCCGTTTCCCCTCCCACTATAACAATCGGACGGATGAACTTGACTCATCACGTGCCTGAACACCCCCGTTGATATGGGATGTAAAAAAAGAGGTAAAAGTGTCTACTGCAAACAATAAACCAACAGAAAGCGTGAGTTTAAACGCCTTCAAACAACCAAAAGCGTTCTATCTCATTTTCTCTATTGAGCTGTGGGAGCGTTTTGGTTATTACGGCCTGCAAGGAATTATGGCCGTCTACCTGGTTAAACAACTGGGTATGTCAGAAGCGGATTCCATCACCCTTTTCTCGTCCTTTAGCGCCCTGGTGTACGGTCTGGTTGCCATTGGCGGCTGGTTAGGTGATAAAGTTCTGGGTACAAAACGTGTCATTATGCTGGGTGCCGTTGTCCTGGCCATCGGTTATGCGTTGGTAGCATGGTCTGGTCACGATGCGGGTATCGTTTATATGGGCATGGCGGCCATCGCGGTCGGTAACGGCCTGTTTAAAGCAAACCCATCATCCCTGCTCTCTACCTGCTATGCCAAAGATGACCCGCGTCTTGATGGTGCATTTACCATGTACTACATGTCCGTCAACATCGGTTCATTCTTCTCTATGCTGGCAACACCGTGGTTGGCTGCGCATTACGGCTGGAGCACCGCGTTCGCTCTGAGCGTCGTGGGTATGCTGATTACCGTTGTTAACTTCGCATTCTGTCAGCGCTGGGTTAAACAGTACGGTTCTAAACCTGACTTTGAGCCGATCAACTTCCGTAACCTGTTGCTGACTATTGTTGGCGTCGTGGTGCTGATCGCGATTGCAACCTGGTTGCTGCACAACCAGCAGATCGCACGTATGGTTCTGGGCGTCATTGCTCTGGGTATCGTGTTTATCTTCGGTAAAGAAGCATTCACCATGCACGGTGCTGCGCGTCGTAAAATGATCGTCGCCTTCATTCTGATGCTGGAAGCGATTATCTTCTTCGTGCTGTACAGCCAGATGCCGACCTCACTGAACTTCTTCGCGATTCGTAACGTTGAGCACTCTATTCTTGGCATTGCTTTCGAACCTGAGCAGTACCAGGCACTGAACCCGTTCTGGATCATCATTGGTAGCCCAATCCTCGCCGCTATCTATAACAAGATGGGCGATACCCTGCCGATGCCAACCAAGTTTGCGATTGGTATGGTGCTGTGTTCCGGTGCATTCCTGATCCTGCCGCTGGGTGCTAAATTCGCTACCGATGCGGGCATCGTTTCCGTTAACTGGCTGATCATCTGCTACGGTCTGCAAAGTATCGGTGAACTGATGATCTCCGGCCTGGGTCTGGCAATGGTGGCTCAGTTGGTTCCGCAACGCCTGATGGGCTTCATCATGGGTAGCTGGTTCCTGACCACTGCCGGTGCAAACATCATCGGTGGTTACGTAGCCAACATGATGGCTGTACCAGAGAACGTCACTGACCCGCTGATGTCCCTTGAAGTCTACGGTCGTGTGTTCCTGCAGATTGGTGTTGCTACGGCTGTTATCGCTGTTCTGATGCTGCTGACGGCACCGAAACTGAATCGTATGACTCAGGACGATGACGTCAATGAGAAAGCCTCTAAGGCTGCGACAGCGTAATTCTCAGGGAAACTCTTTTTCAGGCCGCTAACTAGTGTTAGCGGCTTTTTTTTTGCCTGAGCTAGCACTACCATACGATATACCTCAGCCAAAAGGAGTTACCGATGAAACTGTTCTACAAACCGGGCGCTTGTTCTCTTGCTTCCCACATCACACTTCGTGAGAGCGGTAAAGATTTCACGCTGGATGGTGTTGATCTGATGAAGAAGCGTCTGGAAAACGGCGATGATTTTTTCGCGGTAAACCCAAAAGGGCAAGTTCCCGCGCTGCTGCTGGATGACGGTACGCTACTGACCGAAGGCGTCGCCATCATGCAATACCTGGCGGACACCGTTCCAGACCGTCAACTCCTTGCCCCGACCAGCAGCCTCTCCCGTTACAAAACCATTGAATGGCTTAACTACATTGCGACAGAACTGCATAAAGGCTTTACCCCACTGTTCCGTCCCGATACGCCGGAAGACTTCAAGCCAACCGTTCGCGCGCTGCTGGAGAAAAAAATGCAGTATGTGAACGATGCGCTGCAAGATAACCAATGGATCTGCGGTTCGCGCTTCAGCATTGCGGACGCCTATCTGTTCACCGTGCTGCGTTGGGCGTATGCGGTTAAGCTGAATATGGCAGGATTAAGCAATATCGATGCGTATATGGCGCGTATGGCTGAACGTCCGGCGGTTGCCGCGGCGTTGAAAGCAGAAGGGTTAAATTAATTGTTGTTGCCGGGTAGCGCTTGCGCTTACCCGGCCTTCAGCCAAACGCAGGCCCGATAAGCGTGAGCGCCATCGGGCATTGCTTACAGCTGCGTCGCGCTGAAGTAGTGTTCAGGCTTCGCGATACAATCCTGCGCAGCCACGACCTGCAGCTCATACTCGTGCATTTTTTTGGTGGCAATCATCACTTCGTACACCGCCGCCGTCACGTGCTCCAGCGCCTGCTGTAAAGACGCGCCCTGCAGCAGTTTAACTAACAATAAGCCGCTGGTGACATCACCTACGCCAACCGGTTGACGTGCGCCAAAATCGACTAACGGTCGGCTGATATGCCACGCCTGTTCAGCAGTAACTAACAGCATCTCGAAACGATCTGCGCTGATACCCGCGCGAGCCAGATGCTTCACCAGCACAATTTCTGGTCCCTGAGCGATGAGCTCACGCGCTGCCGCCACGGCCTCATTGACATTATTCACCGCATGCTCGCACAGAATTTCGAGCTCAACCAAATTCGGGGCGATAATATCGCTGGCCGGAAGCGCATGGCGTACATGAAACTCCGCTACGCCCGGCGCGACGATACACCCTTTTTCCGGATGGCCCATCACCGGGTCACAAAAATATTTCGCCTGCGGATTGGCCGCTTTTACTTTGCGTACAATACCCAGAATATGCTCGCCCTGTTCAGCCGAGCCAAGATAGCCGCTCAGTACTGCGTCACAAGTCTGGAGTTTATCGATATCGGCAATGCCCTGGACAATGTCAGTCAGATGACTCGGCGGCATAACGCAACCGGTCCATTTGCCGTACTGTGTGTGGTTAGAAAACTGAACGGTATTCAGCGGCCAGACATTTGCGCCAAGACGACGCATTGGAAATTCTGCTGCACTGTTGCCCGCATGACCAAAAACAACGTGGGACTGGATGGCGAGGATATTCTTCATTTTACTTACCACAACCCTGAAAAAATAAAGGGGCGTAGTTTCCCACGCCCCTGCTAACTAAATCTTACTTCCAGCAAATCAGACAATAGTTCTTCTTGCCACGGCGCAGTAAGGTGTAGCGCCCGAACAGGATATCACTCTCCTGGAAGAAATATTCCGGATCGGATTGCTTCTCACCGTTGATAGTCACCGCATTAGACGCGATAGTCTTACGTGCCTGGCCGCGAGAAGGTTGCAGCTCGGAGTCCACCAGCGCCTGCATCAGATCGGCACCTTTGTCCATCTCGATCATCGGCACGCCATCTTGCGCCAGCTGTTCGAAATCCGCTTCGCTCAAATCGCTCAGATTACCGTTGAACAAGCTTTCGGTAATACGTTTTGCCGCTACCAGACCTTCTTCGCCGTGAACCAGACGCGTTACTTGCTCAGCCAGAACATACTGGGCGCGCGGCGCTTTACCGCTATTTTTATCTTCTTCTTCCAGCGCATTGATCTCTTCAATGTCCATGAAGGTGAAGAATTTCAGGAAGCGATAAACATCCGCATCGGCGGTATTGATCCAGAACTGGTAGAATTTGTACGGACTGGTTTTCTTCGGATCCAGCCACACAGCGCCGCCTTCCGTCTTACCGAATTTCGTGCCGTCAGCTTTAGTGATCAACGGAACGGTCAGGCCAAACACCTGGTTCTGGTGCAGGCGACGGGTCAAATCGATACCCGAAGTAATGTTACCCCACTGGTCAGAACCGCCAATCTGCAGCGCAACACCGTGCAGTTTGTTCAGGCAAGCAAAATCATAACCCTGCAGCAGGTTGTAAGAAAACTCGGTAAAAGAGATCCCCTGATCGTCACGGTTCAGACGCTGCTTCACCGCTTCTTTGTTGATCATCTGGTTAACGGAGAAGTGTTTGCCGATATCACGCAGGAAAGTCAGTACATTCATACTGCCAAACCAGTCGTAGTTGTTCGCAGCAATCGCCGAGTTGTCGCCACAGTCGAAATCGAGGAACGGCGCAACCTGTTTGCGGATTTTATCCACCCACTCCTGCACGGTGTCTTCGGTATTCAGTTTACGCTCGGCGGCTTTAAAGCTCGGGTCACCAATCAGACCGGTTGCGCCACCCACCAGTGCGACAGGCTTATGGCCTGCCTGCTGGAAGCGTTTCAGGCATAACAATGGAACCAGATGCCCCAAATGCAAGCTGTCAGCGGTAGGATCGAAGCCGCAATAGAGCGCGATCGGGCCTTGCGCCAGTCGCTCTGCTAACGCTTCCTCGTCCGTCACCTGGGCCACCAGCCCCCGCTCTTGCAATTGTTTAATCAAGTTACTGCTTGCCATCAAAATCTCCATGTATAAAACGACTGCACCTTAGCCGGTACACGACTTTTCGCCTGATGCGAAAGAAACATAGAATAAAGCGCCGGATTGTTCAGCACCAGCGCTTAAAACAAGAATTTTGCATCTTTAGGGGGCCAGGCGATCAATTTTCCACGCGTTATCTTCGCGTTGGTATAAAAAACGATCGTGCAGACGGTTTTCGCCACCCTGCCAGAACTCCATCTGCTCAATACTTACGCGAAAGCCTCCCCAGAAACTGGGCAGTGGAACTTCTCCTTGCTGAAACTTCTGCTTCAGTTCGAGGAATTTGCTTTCCAGAATACCGCGCGCGGAGATCCGACTGGATTGCTTAGAGACCCAGGCACCAATCTGGCTATCACGTGGGCGACTGTGGAAGTATTTCACCACTTCCAGCGTGGAAAGGCGCTCAGCCTTGCCGATCACCATCACCTGCCGTTCCAGCGTATGCCAGGGAAACAGGAGGCTGATGCGTGGGTTTTTCTCAATCTGATGGGCCTTACGGCTACCGAGGTTGGTATAGAACACCAGCCCTTTGTCATCATAATGTTTGAGCAACACGATACGCTGATAAGGCTGACCGTTTTCATCGACGGTAGCAACGACCATCGCAGTGGGATCGGCCAGTTTGGCGTCACAGGCTTGCCCCAGCCAGCGCTCGAACAGCGCAAGGGGCTCGGCGGGAAGATCGCGGCGGCGGAGACCGCCTTTCGTGTATTCACGGCGCAAATGTGCGATTTGCTGCAATTCGTCGTTATCAGACATGATGTTGGCTACGGATTGTCAGTGGGTGACGCTATTGTGCGCCGCCCAGGTGAAAATCTCAACGCTTCGGGTTCTGTAACTGACAGTTATTTAGCACAATTCTGTCTCGTTTATAGACCGTTGCCTCGTCGCCTTTAGACCAGAAGACGTAAATACCATCGGTATAGCGAGCACCTGATGCCGACACGCCCTGTTTGAGGTTCAATAGCTGATTATCATAAACAAAACTCGCCATCTGACGGGTATTGTTCAGCTTCACGGTAAGCGGTTTTTCGTCACAGCGGTATTCAAGCGTATCCGTTTGCATACGCTCGACAAATTGGTTGTACACGCTGCACCCGCTAAGCAGTACCGGCAGACACACTAACAACAGTTTTTTCATAGCCATATCCTGAAGACTTTCCTGGTCCTGGAGGGTAATGGCACCCTCCCTAATATCCCTAGTTTATCGACATATGGCGCTGAATAATTTCAGTTAACTCTGAGTTCGTGGGTTAGCAGGATAAATCGCCCCTAAAACGCTCGGTTCTGATGCGCCGGTCACGGAAGGCAGATTTCCCGGTAATCCCGCCAGCGTTCGCCACGCCAGCCAGGCAAAAGCCAGGGCCTCCATATCATCGCCGCTGATCCCAGCCTCATCGGTTGAAGTGACCTCTGTCCCTGGCAATAATGCCGCCAGACGCATCATCAGCAGCGGATTACGGCTGCCGCCGCCGCATACCATTAGCCGTTCACAGCCTCCGCTTAGCAAGACCTGCTCGGAAATGGTCACGGCCGTCAGTTCGGCAAGCGTCGCCTGCACATCCCGCGGGCTTATTCCCGGGAACTGCGCCATATGACGTTCTATCCAGCCATAATTGAAATACTCGCGGCCAGTGCTTTTCGGCGCAGGCGCAGAAAAATAAGGATCGTTAAGCATATTTTGCAGTAAAGGCAGGATCACCGTTCCCGATGTGGCCCACTGCGCATCTTTGTCGTAGGGTTGGCCGCATTGCCGCCAGATCCAGGCATCCATCAACATATTGCCCGGCCCGGTGTCGTAACCGCGAACGGGTTGCTGTGGGATAAGCAGAGACAGATTGGCAATTCCGCCGATGTTTAGCACCATCCGCCGCTCCGTTGGATGAGCCAACAGCGCCTGATGAAAGGCGGGAACCAACGGCGCGCCCTGCCCGCCGAGAGCGATATCGCGGCGACGAAAATCGCCGATCACCGTTATCCCGGTACGCGCAACGATTTGATTGTTGTCGCCAATTTGCAGCGTGTGCGGCGCGATTCCCGTCGGTTCATGCCACACGGTTTGCCCATGACAGCCAATCGCAACGATCTCCTGCGGTTTCAATTTTTCCTGTGCCAACAGTGCATTCACCGCCTCGGCAAACAGATAACCGAGCTGTGCGTCGAGTTGGCCAAACTGCGATAGCGTAAGCTGCTGCCCCTGGCAGATATCCAGGATCGCCTGCTTTATATGGAGAGGGATAGGCCAGGTCAGACTCGCCTGTTGCGCAACCATCGTTTCATCTATTGTCGCCAGCACAACATCGACACCATCAAGGCTGGTTCCAGACATTACACCGATAAAACGGCCCGATTTCATATGTCATCCTTTTAAGCAAATTAGCCTTGACACTCAACCATAAAGTGCCGACTAATGCCATGCTTCCTTAATGATTTTTGAGGGTTAATCATTACAATGGACGCTTTATTACATCAATTATATGAATGATTCGTTTATACTCGGTATATCCGATTTCGGTTAAGATTTTCATATTGTTCCAGTAGAACATGTGACCTTAGGCTCACAAGTGCCATATAATTTAGCCATGAAGGGTGCTTTATTAGCGTTTCGTGGTGTTAAAGGAGATTTGTAAATGATTAAACGTGTGCTGACTGTTGCATTAATGGGTGTATCTTTGGCGGGCTGCGTTAACAATGATAGCCTTTCAGGCGACGTATACACCGCATCCGAAGCGAAACAAGTTCAGAACGTTACCTACGGTACAATTGTTCATGTTCGTCCGGTGCAAATCCAGGGTGGCGATGACGCAAACGTGATTGGCGCCATTGGTGGTGCGGTACTCGGCGGGTTCCTGGGTAACACCGTCGGCGGCGGTACGGGTCGTTCATTAGCCACGGCGGCTGGCGCAGTTGCCGGTGGCGTAGCGGGTCAAGGCGTACAAGGTGCGATGAATAAAACCCAGGGTGTAGAACTGGAAATCCGTAAGGACGACGGTAATACCATCATGGTGGTTCAGAAACAGGGTGCGACCAAGTTCTCAGCTGGCCAGCGCGTTGTTATGGCTAACAACGGCAGCCAGGTTACCGTGTCTCCACGCTAATCGAATTCACGTGTGGTCAGGCTCTGGCCACACGTCATCTCATCGTTTCAGCCCTGTGACTGCAGTTCAATAATATTGTGTTCCAGTCTGGCGACCAGTTTAATCAGCAGATCAATTTCCTCAGCTGAAATCCCTTCCAAAATTTCTCCACGCGTCTTGTTGATAACCGCTTCCATATCTGCAATCAGCGGCTCTGCTTTTTCTGTCAGTTTAATTCTCTTTGCCCGACGATCGCTGGCGCAAGTCTGTCGTGAAATGAGTCCCTTTTCTTCCAGCTGGTCAAGCGTGCGTACCAACGAAGGCTGCTCGATGCCAATCGCTTTAGCCAACTGAATCTGCGATTGATCAGGCGGCAATTGATGAATGTTGTGCAGCGTAACCCAATGCGTCTGCGTCAACTCCAGAGGTTTCAGGCGATGGTCAATCAGAGCACGCCAAATGCGCACCAACCGTGCCAGATCAGAACCTAATGGCGATTCCAATTTCATCTCCTTATAATTAGCTTGCTAAGTTATTATGCTGATTTTAGAATAGTGTGCAGCATTTGTATTCCCAAAACAAATGTATTGCCAAATTTGCTTACCGGCTGACATTTTTTCAGACATTATGCGTTACAGAGACTCATTGTCTCTTTTTTGCTAAACCTATAGCAATGCTCTCTTCCGCCAAGGATTTTGCCCGTGAAGTTTATGTTTAATGCAACAGGATTGCCCCTACAAGATTTAATGATCGGAGCATCTGTCTACTTCCCTCCTGTTTTCAAGGCGTTTGTAGCAGGATTTATTCTCTGGCTGGTTGTTCATCGCCTCCTGCGCGACTGGATTTACTCCGGCGAAATCTGGCATCCCCTGTTAATGGATCTGTCACTCTTTACGCTTTGCGTATGTCTGGCCTTTGTAATGCTGATTGTGTGGTGATTATGTCGCTTAAAACCATTAAATACTTCTCCACCATTATAGCCGCTGCCATCGCAGTTTTCGCCGGATGGTGGATGTGGAATTACTATATGCAATCGCCCTGGACACGTGATGGCAAAGTGCGTGCTGAGCAGGTCAGCATCACGCCGCAGGTCTCAGGCAGCATTAGCGAACTCAATATAAAAGATAACCAGTTTGTTAACAAAGGCGATGTCCTTTTTATCATCGACAAGACGCCGTTTCACATTGCTGAACTGAATGCGCAAGCGCAGCTGGCGAAGGCACAGTCCGATCTGGCGAAAGCCAATAACGAAGCCAACCGCCGCCGTCATTTATCGCAAAATTATATCTCAGCCGAAGATCTGGATACTGCTAACCTCAACGTGAAAGCCATGCAGGCCAGCGTTGAAGCAGCCGAGGCCAGCCTGCGCCAGGCACAGTGGCAACTGACGCAGACGGTGGTCAAAGCGCCCGTAGCGGGCTGGGTCACCAACCTATCAACTCGTACTGGAGACTACGCCTCAACCGGTAAGCCCCTGTTTGCCCTTGTCGACAGCCACTCTTTCTATGTGATGGGGTATTTTGAAGAAACCAAGTTGCGCCACATTCGTGAAGGTGCACCTGCGGTTATCACGCTCTACAGCGGCAACATAAAGTTACAGGGTCACGTATCCAGTATTGGTCGCGCCATCTACGACCAAAGTGTGGAAAGCGATTCCGGCCTGATTCCCGACATCAAACCCAATGTGCCGTGGGTGCGTCTGGCCCAACGCGTTCCGGTCCGCATCGAATTCGACGCTCTGCCGCAGGATGTCACCCTGGTTTCTGGTACGACCTGCAGCGTGTCTATCGGCCAGCGTAAATGAAACTGTCCCACCTGATGCCAGGCCATTGGCCGTGGTTTAAAGCCACGGTAGCGCAGTGGCGTTATGCGTTGCGAAATACCATTGCGATGTGTCTGGCGTTAACGTTCGCCTATTACCTGAATCTGGATGAGCCCTACTGGGCGATGACCTCGGCGGCAGTGGTCAGCTTTCCCACCGTCGGCGGGGTTATCAGCAAAAGTCTGGGTCGTGTTGCGGGTAGCTTGCTGGGTGCCACCGCCGCGTTGATTATTGCCGGTCATACCCTCAATGAGCCGTGGTTGTTTTTGCTGAGCATGTCAGTGTGGATCGGTTTTTGTACCTGGGCCTGCGCTCACTTCACCAATAACGTCGCCTACGCCTTTCAACTGGCCGGTTATACGGCGGCGATCATTGCTTTTCCCATGGTCAATACCATAGAGATTACGCAGTTGTGGGATATCGCTCAGGCCCGCGTATGCGAGGTCATCGTCGGTATCCTGTGCGGCGGCATGATGATGATGATCCTCCCCAGCACCTCCGATGGCACCACATTGCTTACCGCGCTGAAAAACATGCATTCGCGTTTACTGGAGCATGCCAGCTTACTCTGGCAACCGGAGACAACGGATGCGATTCGCACAGCTCATGAAGGTGTTATTGGTCAGATTTTGACCATGAACCTGCTACGTATTCAGGCGTTCTGGAGTCACTACCGTTTTCGCCGTCAAAATGCGTTGCTCAATTCGCTGTTGCATCAGCAGTTACGTATGACCAGCGTGATCTCCAGTCTGCGCAGGATGCTCCTGAACTGGCCCACTCCCCCGGCTAATACCCGGGAAATCATCGAACAACTGCTCAGCGAGCTGGTCAAATCCAATACCGACACCTACACCGTCGCGCGTATTATCGCCCCCTTGCGTCCTCTCGATGCGCGCGACTATCGGCACGTCGCCTTCTGGCAAAGACTGCGTTATTTTTGTCGGCTCTACTTACGCAGCAGTCATTATCTGCATTTACTGGAAAATGGCGTTACCGCCGAGCGTATTACTATCGCCCGCACGCCAGGACTTGCCCGTCATACCGATAATGCGGAAGCTCTCTGGAGCGGATTGCGTACGTTCTGTACCCTGATGCTTATCGGCGCATGGAGCATTGGCGCGCAATGGGAATCAGGCTCTGGCGCACTAACGCTCGCGGCCATCAGCAGCGTGCTCTATTCCGCCGTAGCCACGCCGTTCAAGTCACTTTCTTTGCTGATGCGCACGCTGGTTCTGCTGTCGCTGTTTAGCTTTGTGGTTAAGTTTGGCCTGATGGTGCAAATCTCTGACCTCTGGCAATTCATTCTGTTTCTCTTCCCGCTGCTCGCTACCATGCAACTCCTGAAGCTGCAAATGCCCGCGCTGGCGGGTCTTTGGGGACAGCTAATCGTGTTTATGGGATCGTTTATCGCGGTGACTAATCCGCCGGTTTATGATTTTGCTGATTTCCTGAATGACAATATGGCGAAAATAACCGGCGTGGCGCTATCGTGGCTGGCATTCGCCATTCTACGGCCCGGATCGGATGCGCGGAAAGGTCGCCGCCATATTCGCGCCCTGCGCCGGGATTTTGTCGATCAGCTCAGCCGACATCCCTCGCTCAGTGAAAACGAATTTGAGTCGCTGACCTATCACCACGTCAGCCAGCTCAGCAACAGTCAGGATGCACTGGCGCGACGCTGGCTATTGCGTTGGGGGGTTGTCTTGCTTAACTGCTCGCACGTGGTGTGGCAACTGCGCACCTGGGAGGTGCGTTCAGATCCTCTGGCTCGCGTCAGAGACGTGTGTATCTCGCTGCTTCGCGACGTAATGAGTGAGCGCGGCGTTCAGCAACGACCGCTGAATGCCACGCTGAGTGAGCTACAGCGTATTTGCGACACGCTCGCCCACCATCATCAACCTGCGGCGCAAGAACTGTCGGCGCTTATCTGGCGACTACACTGCTCGCTTTCTCAGCTCGAACAGGCGCCTCCGCCGGGTACGCTAGGCAATTGATTATTTGATAACGCCACAGGCGTAGCGCGCTCCACCACCGCCAAGCGGTTTTGGTTGATCGGACATATTATCGCCACCGACATGGATCATCAGCGCTTTGCCTTTAACCTCATCGAGCGTTTTCAGCTGCGGCGCAATGACCGGTGTTGTGGCGTTACCGTCGTTATTCACCACCAGCAGCGGCAGGTCGCCCATGTGGCCTGCGCCTTCCGGACCTTCGTGCTTGCCGGTTTGGTGCGGATCATAATGGCCTCCAGCCGATTCCGCGGCTGAGGCTTTTCCTTCTTTAATCGCCGGTTGGCAACTGCCATTCGCATGGACATGGAAGCCATGTTCACCCGGCGGCAGCGCTTTCAGATCGGGCGTAAACTCCAGCCCTTTCCCGGTTTCAGCAATAGTGACCGTACCAATCGCCTGGCCGACGCCTTGCGACGTTACCAGATTCATCGTCACTTTTTCTTCACTGGCAGCCTGCGCACCTGCACAGGCGAGTAGAGTAATAATGGCCAAACTCAAACGCTTCATAAGACCTCCGTCCAAAAGGTGTCTGATTGATAAGTGTAAACCAGTGACACAAATTTGAACGGAGAAGCGTCAAAAACGCGATTACGGTACGTCGTAACCCAGCGCAGCTTTGCGAATACGGAACCACTGCTGGCGAGACATGTTCAATGACTCAGACTCAACGGCGGCGCGTACACGCTCTATCTTCCCTGAGCCAATAATCGGCAGCGGCTGAGACGGCAGACGTAAAATCCAGGCATACACCACCTGCTCAATGGACTGCGCGTTTAACTCTTCTGCGATTGTGGCAAGTTCATTACGTAATGGCTGGAACGCATCGTCATTAAACAGACGACCACCGCCGAGGCAGGACCAGGCCATCGGACGAATGCGCAGTTGTTGCAGTTGATCTAAAGTACCATCCAGCAGGAGCGGCTGATGTACCGGTGAGATCTCAACCTGGTTAGTCGCCAGCGTGAACGGCAGACGCGATTGCAGCAGTGAGAACTGTGCCGGGGTGAAGTTAGATACGCCAAAGTGACGCACTTTTCCGCTATGGTGCAATTTTTTGAACGCGTCGGCTACGTCGTCCGCATCCATGAGCGGATCGGGACGGTGGATGAGCAGCAAATCAATATGATCGGTCGCCAGTAACTTCAACGATGCTTCCGCACTGGCAATGATATGCGCGCTGTCGGTAATGTAATGACCCAGCGCATTTTCCGTGCGTGCCGTCGTGGCGATCCCGCACTTGGTAACAATCTGCATTTTTTCACGCAGATGCGGAGCCAGCCTCAGTGCCTCACCAAACGCCGCTTCACACTGGTATCCGCCGTAAATATCGGCGTGATCGACGGTGGTAACACCCAGATCCAGATGTTCTTCAATAAAGCTGACTAGCTGGCGCGCGGACATATTCCAGTCCATCAGGCGCCAATACCCCATTACAAAGCGAGAAAATTCCGGACCTTGCGGCGCAATAGTAATACGCTGAACCATAGCAGCTTCCTTATAAGTGAATGTGCATCGAGTATACGCAATTACGCTTTTAAAAGAGTGAAGGTTGTTGCGGTTCTTCCGAAGGGTTGGCTTTGTTTGCTCGTAATTTACGCATCAGGCGCTGACGACAAAGCCGTAGCACTTCCTGCTTTTCGGCATCGCTCATCTTTTGCCAGTTAAAACGCTCATCCCGACTGCGAAAACAGCCGCGGCAAAAACCGCGCTCGTCAGACTGACATATTCCACGGCATGGGCTCTGGACGGGGAAAAACTCCAGCTGTTCGGCCACATCCCCTCCTTTCGTAAGATTGATATACATATTGAAGACGTTAACTGAATTTCTCGCAAGCGCTATTGCATTAGACCGACTGGTCTATTACACTCCTTTCCATGAACAAAATCACTGAACACGATACACGCGAACATCTGCTGGCGACTGGCGAACTGCTGTGCATGCAGCGCGGTTTCACCGGTATGGGCTTAAGCGAACTACTGAAAACCGCTGAAGTCCCCAAAGGTTCGTTTTATCACTATTTTCGCTCTAAAGAAGCGTTCGGTGTTGCGATGCTGGAACGCCACTATGCGGCCTATCATCAGCGACTGGCTACGCACTTTGATACGGGGGCAGGAAACTATCGCGACCGCATTCTGGCCTACTATCAGGAAACACTGAACCAGTTTAGCCAGCACGGCATTATCAGCGGTTGTTTAACCGTAAAACTGTCCGCCGAAGTGTGCGATCTGTCAGAAGATATGCGCACGGCGATGGATAAAGGCGCGCGGCACATTATTGCGCTGTTAGCGCAGGCGCTGGAGAAAGGTCAGGCAAACCATTGTCTGTCCTTTGTTGGCGAGCCGTTACAACAGGCGCAGGTATTGTATGCTCTGTGGCTGGGCGCCAACCTGCAGGCCAAGATTTCTCGTAGCGCCACCCCGCTGGAAAATGCGCTGGCGCACGTTAAAACCATCATTACTACGCCTGCCGTTTAACAGGCGTTTTTATTTCTTTTATTACTAGACGACCGGTCTATTCAGGAGTGTCATATGTCATCTGAAAAACTTTTTTCCCCACTGAAAGTGGGTGCTATTACGGCAGCAAACCGCGTATTCATGGCGCCACTGACGCGTCTGCGCAGCATTGAGCCTGGCGACATCCCTACTCCGCTGATGGCGGAGTATTACCGTCAACGCGCCAGCGCGGGTCTTATCATCAGTGAAGCTACACAGATTTCCGCACAGGCGAAAGGCTATGCGGGGGCACCCGGCTTACACAGCGAAGCGCAAATTGCCGCATGGAAAAAAATCACCGCTGCCGTACATGCGGAGCAAGGTCATATTGCGGTCCAGTTGTGGCATACCGGGCGCATCTCTCACGCCAGTCTGCAGCCCAACGGTCAGGCACCGGTCGCACCTTCCGCAATTAGCGCCGGTACCCGGACCTCGCTGCGTGATGAAAATGGTCTGGCAACGCGTGCGGATACCTCAATGCCGCGTGCGCTGGAAACGGAAGAAATTCCCGGCATCGTTAATGACTTCCGTCAGGCGATTGCCAACGCGCGCGAAGCGGGTTTCGACATGGTTGAACTGCACTCCGCTCACGGCTATCTGCTGCACCAGTTCCTGTCGCCAACGTCTAACCAGCGTACCGATCAATACGGCGGCAGCGTCGAAAATCGTGCACGTCTGGTGCTGGAAGTTGTCGATGCCGGTATTAAAGAATGGGGTGCCGACCGCATTGGTATTCGCGTCTCTCCGATTGGCTCATTCCAGAATGTTGACAACGGCCCGAACGAAGAAGCCGATGCGCTGTATCTGATTGAACAACTGGGCAAGCGCGGAATCGCTTACCTGCATATGTCTGAGCCGGACTGGGCTGGCGGCGAGCCGTATTCCGATGCGTTTCGCGAAAAAGTTCGTGCACGTTTCCACGGTCCGATCATTGGTGCGGGTGCCTACACACCTGAAAAAGCAGAAGCACTGATCGAGAAGGGCCTGATCGACGCCGTTGCTTTTGGTCGCGCCTATATCGCAAACCCGGATCTGGTTGCGCGTCTGCAGCGTAAAGCGGAGCTGAATCCGCAACGTGCCGAAAGCTTCTACGGCGGCGGCGCGGAAGGTTACACCGATTATCCTACCCTCTAACGTCACAAACTCCGTTCTGCCATTGATAGCGGCGTCACAACGCCGCTATACTAAAACAACATTTTGAATGTATTAGCCATTTTCGAAGGGGAAAAAGATGCGTTTACTTCATACCATGCTGCGCGTGGGTGACCTGCAGCGTTCCATCGAGTTTTATACCAACGTGCTGGGCATGAAGCTGCTGCGAACCAGCGAAAACCCTGAATACAAATACTCCCTGGCCTTTGTCGGCTACGGTCCTGAAACCAGCGAAGCCGTGATCGAACTGACCTATAACTGGGGTGTCGACAAGTATGAGCTGGGCACTGCCTACGGCCATATCGCCCTGAGCGTAGACAACGCGGCCGAAGCCTGTGAACGTATTCGTCAGAATGGCGGTAACGTCACGCGTGAAGCCGGTCCGGTAAAAGGCGGCACCACCGTAATTGCGTTCGTTGAAGATCCAGACGGTTACAAAATTGAACTGATCGAAGAGAAAGACGCCGGGCGCGGCCTGGGCGACTAACCTCCCCACGGGCGCAGATCGTCTGTGCCCGTAGTTTTATACTCATCATTTTGCCATAATACGCGCTGCAATTTTCCCGTATTAAGAGACCCAGATGTCCGATAACGCTCAACTTTCCGGTCTGTGTGACCGTTTTCGTGGTTTTTATCCTGTCGTCATTGATGTCGAAACCGCAGGGTTCAATGCCAAAACCGATGCGCTGCTTGAGATCGCAGCCATCACACTGAAAATGGATGAACAAGGCTGGCTGATGCCGGACACGACGTTACATTTCCACGTAGAGCCATTTGAAGGCGCGAATTTGCAGCCGGAAGCCCTCGCCTTTAACGGAATTGACCCTAACAATCCGCTACGCGGAGCGGTCAGCGAATATGACGCTCTGCATGCCATCTTTAAAATGGTGCGTAAAGGCATTAAAGACAGCGGCTGCAATCGGGCGATCATGGTGGCGCATAACGCTACATTCGACCACAGTTTTATGATGGCCGCAGCAGAACGCGCCTCGCTCAAACGTAATCCATTTCATCCGTTCGTCACCTTTGATACTGCGGCCTTAAGCGGCCTGTCTCTGGGGCAAACTGTGTTATCGAAAGCGTGCCTGGCGGCAGGAATGGAATTTGACGGGACTCAGGCGCACTCGGCGCTGTATGACACCGAACGGACGGCCGTGCTGTTTTGCGAAATTGTTAACCGCTGGAAACGTCTCGGCGGCTGGCCTCTTCCCGTGCCTGAAGAGGCATAACGGACCGATAAAAAAAGCGACCATCACGAGGTCGCTTTTTATTTACGCTGATATTATTCAGCGTCCGGCTCTTCGGTTTTGTATTTCGCCGCTGTTTCTTTAATCAGCTGCTGCAACTCACCGCGCTGGTACATTTCGATCAAAATGTCACAGCCGCCAACCAGCTCGCCATCAACCCACAGCTGCGGGAAGGTTGGCCAGTTTGCGTATTTCGGCAGCTCGGCGCGAATATCCGGGTTCTGCAGAATATCAACATAAGCAAAGCGTTCACCACAGGCGGACAGCGCCTGCACAGCCTGAGCGGAGAAACCGCAGCTTGGCAGTTTAGGGGAACCTTTCATGTACAGGAGAATCGGGTTTTCAGCGATCTGGCGCTGGATTTTTTCGATAGTGGTGCTCATTATCTTGCTTCCTTAAACTTCTTTTACGGCAGTAGTCTGACATTGTAGCGGGTCAGACAGGCAACGGAAAATAACATTTTCATTACGCGTTATTATTTTATCCCCTGACGCCAAAAGTTGCATTCACAATCTCATTTATCCCCTTAAAGCCTGTGGATTTGATTATTCGTTCACCAACGCCAACTTTAATTGCTGATTTTTTTTGCGGTCGGTTACGAAACGTAGTTTTAAACAAAAAAGCTATTAACTTTCCCTCTTTCTATAGATTAGAATCATCAAGTTTTGAAAATCACACGCAGGCATGATAGACCTGCCTTACCAGAGGATTGCTCAGTGGCGCGGATAAACCGAATCTCGATCACGCTCTGTGCTTTACTTTTTACTACACTGCCCTTTACGCCCATGGCTCATGCTTCCAAGCAGGCCAGGACGACACCTACCCATTCCCACACCATCAAAACGGTAGATAAAAAGAAAAGCGCAACAACCAGCCAAAAAACAACAAAAACCAGCAAGAAAACGGCGACAAAAACCACCAGCAAAACCAGCACCAAAACCGCTTCCTCTTCTAAACATCGCACTGCCGCTCCGGCAAAGTCGACTAAAACGGCAAACCGTCGTGGTAAAAACACCGCAGCACAAACCGCTGCCGTTACCTGGACTGAAAAATGCACGCCGCGCAAAGGTCATAAGCCGCGCTGTGTAAAAGTGAAAACCACCGCACCAACGACGCTGGCTGACGCGCATAAAGTGAAAGTGCAGAAAGCCACTAAAACCGCCATGTCCACACTGATGAACCAAATCGGCAAGCCTTATCGCTGGGGCGGCACCTCACCAAGAACCGGGTTTGACTGCAGCGGTCTGGTCTATTACGCCTATAAAGATCTGGTGAAATTCCGCATTCCACGCACTGCGAACGAAATGTATCATCTGCGCGATGCCGCGCCGATTGAACGTGGCGAACTGAAAAATGGCGACCTGGTATTTTTCCGTACCCAGGGACGTGGAACTGCCGATCACGTTGGCGTTTATGTTGGCAACGGTAAGTTTATTCAGTCACCGCGCAGCGGTCAGGAAATTCAAATCACCTCTCTGAGTGAAGATTACTGGCAGCGCCACTATGTGGGCGCTCGTCGGGTAATGACGCCAAAAACAATTCGTTAAAAACTTACCCTACAGGACATGCTGTAGGGTAAGTTCTTCTTTTGCATAACCTTTCAATTTGCTACCCTATCCTTACTCACAATGAGGCTATTGTGTGTACTCAATATAAATAATAAGGAGAGAAGCAATGTCGTTTGAATTACCTGCATTACCGTATGCCAAAGATGCTCTGGCACCGCACATTTCTGCCGAAACGCTGGAATATCACTATGGCAAACACCATCAAACTTACGTGACTAATCTGAACAACCTGATTAAAGGCACGGCGTTTGAAGGCAAATCACTGGAAGAGATCGTACGTAGCTCTGAAGGCGGTGTATTCAATAACGCAGCACAGGTATGGAACCACACGTTCTACTGGAACTGCCTGGCACCGAACGCAGGTGGCGAACCTACCGGTAAACTGGCCGAAACAATTGCCGCCTCCTTTGGCAGCTTTGCGGATTTCAAAGCGCAGTTCACCGATGCCGCTATTAAAAACTTCGGTTCTGGCTGGACCTGGCTGGTAAAAGGAACGGATGGCAAACTGGCTATCGTTTCCACCTCCAATGCAGGTACACCGCTGACCACCGACGCGACGCCGCTGATGACCGTTGACGTATGGGAACACGCCTACTACATCGATTATCGCAATGCCCGTCCTGGCTACCTGGAAAACTTCTGGGCGCTGGTGAACTGGGAATTTGTTGCGAAGAACTTCGCAGCATAAAAAAGATGACGCAGAAGGAGAACCCTTCTGCGTTTTAGCATTAATTCGCGGTAGTGAACGCCTCTTCAGGCTGTTTGCGCGCCGAGATAAAGACCAGCAGCAGCGCAAGCCCCGCCACAATTGCCCCCATCACCGGAACAAAGCTGTAGCCCAACCCACCGGAAATCACCGCCCCACCGGCTGCGGCACCCAGAGCATTCCCCAGATTAAACGCGCCAATGTTGACTGACGATGATAATCCAGGCGCTTCGCTGGCAACGCGCATCACGCGCATCTGCAACGGCGGAACGACCGCAAACGTCGCTGCCCCCCAGACCACCATACTAACTGCCGCACCCAGCTCATTACGCGCCAGGAAAGGAATGGCCAGCATAATAACCATCAGCAGCAGTAAAAAGCCTTTCAGCGTACCGTTGACGGAACGGTCAGCCAGTTTGCCACCAAGATAGTTACCGATAGAGAAGCCAACGCCAATCAGCACCAGCATACCGGTCACAAACGCCGGTGTGGCATGGGTGATCGTATGTAACACTGGTGAGATATAGGTATAAAGCGTGAACATCGCCCCGGCTCCCAGAACGGTCGTCAGCAACGCCGACAGCACCTGCGGACGCATAAGTACCGCCAGTTCGCTACGGACATCCGGGCGCTCTCCCGCCCCACCTTTGGGTAATGAGAAGAACAGGCTGACCATGGCGATGACGCCCAGACCCGCCGTTGCCATAAACGACATACGCCAGCCGATGGTTTCACCAAGCCAGGTCGCCGCAGGAACGCCGCCAATATTGGCAATGGTCAACCCCATAAACATGGTTGCCACGGCGCTGGCCTGCTTATGTTTGGGTACTACGCTTGCAGCGACAACGGAGCCAAGACCAAAAAATGCCCCATGGTTCAGACTGGTCAAAATACGCGATAACATCAGGGTGGTGTAATCCGGCGAGATAGCCGAAAGCACGTTGCCCAGCGTGAAAATCGCCATCAGGAATATCAACGCATTACGTCGCGCACGATGGGACAGCAGTAATGTCATCAGCGGAGCACCCACCATCACCCCAACCGCATACGCGCTGATTAACATTCCGGCCGCGGGAATCGAGACATCCACACCTTTGGCAATGACGGGCAATAATCCCATTGGCGAAAATTCAGTGGTGCCAATGCCAAATGCGCCGATCGCCAGCGCCAGTAAAGGATAATTGAGTTTCATATTTCGACTCCGTAACGTCGAGCCGGAGCGCGACATAAAATAAGAGTCAAAAGCATGACATTGATCGCAAAATTAATAAAGTTAACAAAATTGCAAAAGACTTTTGCTTATTCGCAAACAATCGACGGGAAAGGCAAGCGGAAAGGATGAGGGAGAGCGAACTCCCTCGGGGGAAATCAATGCAGCGCTGCGGTCAGGCCACCCGCGACGATCAAACCCAGAACAATAATGGTAGTCACTAACGAAAATTTCAGATCGGTGCTCATCAAGTTTTCTCCTTTTTATTCCCACACAAAAAGTGATATTGCGCATTTTTACACACTTGAAAGCAAAAATCTCTCACGATTTATATTGATAACTGCTTTTAACTCTTCCCCTTTTCGTTAAGATCAGACAAAATTCCACGCTTACTTGATTAGCGTACCGGCCATTGACCCCTTCCTGACGTTCCGTGTCGTTTTCCCGGCGTGCCGCAACCCTTACGTTGCGCTAAGGGTGTGTTAAGGCAAACGTTTACCTGGAGTATTCTCAGGAGCTTAGGATATGGTCTGGAGTGAGATGTAATGGCAACAATTAAAGATGTAGCGAAGCGAGCAAACGTTTCCACTACAACCGTATCACACGTAATTAACAAGACGCGCTTTGTCGCGGAAGAAACGCGTAATGCTGTCTGGGCGGCGATCAAAGAGCTGCACTATTCTCCGAGCGCCGTGGCGCGCAGCCTGAAGGTGAATCACACCAAGTCTATTGGCTTGCTGGCCACCAGCAGCGAAGCGGCCTATTTCGCTGAAATTATCGAAGCCGTTGAGAAAAACTGTTTCCAGAAAGGCTATACCCTGATTCTGGGTAACGCATGGAACAGCCTCGAAAAACAGCAGGCTTATCTGTCAATGATGGCGCAAAAGCGCGTTGATGGTCTGCTGGTGATGTGTTCAGAGTATCCGGAGTCGCTGCTTTCGATGCTCGAAGAGTACCGCCATATTCCGATGGTCGTCATGGACTGGGGCGAAGCTAAAGCCGACTTTACCGATACGGTCATTGATAACGCCTTCGAAGGCGGTTACATGGCGGGTCGGTATCTGGTAGAACGCGGTCATCGTGAGATTGGCGTGATCCCAGGCCCAATGGAGCGTAATACCGGAGCCGGGCGTCTGGCAGGCTTTATGAAAGCGATGGAAGAAGCGCTGATTAAAGTTCCTGAAAACTGGATTGTGCAGGGCGATTTTGAGCCTGAATCGGGCTATCGCGCCATGCAGCAAATTCTGTCACAGTCGCATCGTCCGACCGCCGTCTTCTGCGGTGGCGATATCATGGCGATGGGTGCGCTGTGCGCCGCTGACGAGATGGGACTGCGCGTACCGCAGGATGTTTCGCTCATCGGTTACGACAACGTGCGCAATGCCCGCTTCTTCACGCCGGCTCTGACGACCATTCACCAGCCTAAAGATTCACTGGGGGAAACGGCCTTCAACATGCTGTTAGACCGTATCGTGAATAAACGTGAAGAGTCGCAGTCTATCGAGGTTCATCCGCGCCTGGTAGAACGCCGCTCCGTTGCCGACGGCCCGTTCCGCGATTACCGTCGTTAAGACTGTTGTGCGGGAGCCTCATCGGGCTCCCGCAACCATTCCTTATTCAGCGTTTCACTATCCCCTAAATAGTCCAGCAGCCAGCTCAATGCCGGCGACGTATCGTTCTGTTGCCATGTCAGGCAGCATGCGGCATCAGGAAATGGATTCTCCAGCTGTAGCGCGACCCATTTGCCGCTATCGATCCACGGTTTGGCAAAATGCGTCGGTACCATACCCACGCACAAACCTGCCGATAAACAGGTCGCAGAAGATTCCCAGTCAGGCACCACGACGCGCTTTTGGTTATCCAGCAGCCAGGTAATACGCTTAGGAAGCGTCCGCGACGTGTCTTCACGCACCAGCGACGGCCAGTTGCGCAACGTGTCGTCGCTTAGCGGTCCGGGCATTGACGCCAACGGATGATGGCTTGCCACCACGCAGCTCCAGCTCAGCATTCCCATGTCGCGGAAGGTATAGCGCCCCCCCACCGGAATCGCCTGCGTGGCGCCGATTGCCAGCTCAACGCGCCCATCGGACAGCGCATCCCAGACACCGTTAAACACCTCCTGGAAAACCAGCAGTTCCACATCATCAAAATGACGATAGAAATCCACGATCATCTGTCGGGTACGATCCGGGCGGACAATGTTATCTACCGCGATCGCCAACTGCCCGCGCCAGCCATTGGCAATTTGCTGACATTGCTGGCGGGTGATCTGCATTTTTTTGATAACAGAGCGGCCTTCCTTGAGAAACCATGCACCGGCAGGCGTCAATTCCACGTCCCGATGGCGTCGCTCAAAAAGCGGCACCGCCAGCCACTCTTCCAGTTGACGCACGGTGTAGCTTACCGCCGAGGGTACGCGGTGCAACTCCTGCGCGGCCGAACTAAAGCTACCGTTACGCGCAACCGCATCCACAACTTCAAGTGAATATTCCGACCACATGTTCTGCCTACAAAAAATTTGAAATCAGTAAGCAAATATTAGCGTTTCACAGCAAGAATTACACTCACTACACTCAGCGGCATTGTACTACTGCTAAAAAAAGAGAAATGATGATGCAACCTGGGAAAGGATTTTTAGTCTGGCTGGCGGGTCTTAGCGTACTCGGCTTTCTGGCAACGGATATGTATCTGCCCGCCTTTGCCGCAATTCAGTCCGATCTGCAGACGCCTGCATCTGCCGTCAGCGCCAGCCTTAGCTTATTCTTAGCGGGTTTTGCCGTCGCGCAACTTCTGTGGGGGCCGCTCTCTGACCATTATGGTCGCAAGCCTGTTTTGCTACTGGGTTTATCCATCTTCGCGCTGGGCAGTTTGGGCATGCTGTGGGTTGAAAATGCCACCGGTCTGCTGGTACTGCGCTTTGTTCAGGCCGTTGGCGTTTGTGCGGCATCGGTTATCTGGCAGGCGCTGGTCACCGATTATTATCCTTCACAAAAAGTAAACCGCATCTTTGCCACCATTATGCCATTGGTCGGGTTATCCCCGGCATTAGCGCCGTTATTAGGCAGTTGGATCCTCGTACATTTTTCCTGGCAGGCCATTTTCGCCACCCTGTTTGCCATTACCCTGATCCTGATGCTTCCGGCTCTGCGCTTAAAACCAACAGCTAAAGCACGCGACGACAGCCAGGATAAACTGACTTTCGCTACCCTGTTGCGCTCAAAAGTTTACCGCGGAAACGTGCTGATTTATGCCGCCTGCTCCGCGAGCTTCTTCGCGTGGCTGACAGGTTCCCCGTTCATCCTCAGCGAAATGGGCTACAGTCCGGCGGTGATTGGCCTGAGCTATGTTCCACAAACCATCGCTTTCTTAATTGGTGGTTACGGCTGCCGCGCTGCGCTGCAAAAATGGCAGGGCCGTCAGTTGCTGCCCTGGTTACTCATTCTGTATGCCTTTAGCGTAGTGGCCACCTGGGCAACCGGCTTTGTTCACCATGTTGCGCTGGCTGAAATCCTCATCCCATTCTGCGTTATGGCGATTGCCAATGGAGCAATCTACCCAATTGTTGTGGCTCAGGCGTTACGTCCTTTCCCACAAGCTACGGGACGCGCAGCGGCATTGCAGAACACACTGCAACTGGGTTTATGCTTCCTGGCAAGCCTTGTGGTTTCCTGGTTGATCGCCACCCCGCTGCTCACCACCACCAGCGTGATGCTGACAACGGTGCTGCTGGCGGCCGCGGGTTACAAAATGCAGTCGCAGAAGGCTAACGCCCCGCACACAGATGATCGGGCGCAAATTGCCCACGGTGAGTCTCACTAGTAATCACCTTTGATAATTGATTAGCCTGCTAATATTTATTGGTTGAATCGTCAAAAATTCAGGCCTATACTGATTTCCGGTTGTTAAAAAAACGATAATTGTTATGTGTTAACGGGGACAAGAACGTTCCCGTTTTCCCATGGATGGTCTTTTCGGCAAGGGTTCCTCCCTTCCTCTGTTCTACGTCGGATTATAGATTCGCGGATTAATTCCGTGAGAGTTCTCACAAAGCCCAAAAAAGCGTCTACGCTATTTTAAGGTTCTGATCACCGACCAGTGATGGAGAAGCTATGAGTTCATCGTGTATAGAAGACGTCAGCGTACCGGATGATGACTGGTACCGCATCACCAATGAATTATTAAGCCGTGCAGGTATTACCATTAATGGTCCGGCACCGGCAGATATTCGCGTAACGAACCCCGATTTTTTCAAACGCGTACTGCAGGAAGGATCGTTAGGGTTGGGCGAAAGTTATATGGATGGCTGGTGGGAATGCGACCGGCTGGACATGTTTTTTTGTAAAGTCCTGCGCGCCGGTCTTGAAAACCAACTCCCCCGCCACTTTAAAGACACGCTACGTATCGCCACGGCTCGCCTGTTCAATTTACAGACCAAAAAACGTGCGTGGGTCGTCGGCAAAGAACACTACGATTTGGGCAACGATCTCTTTACCCGCATGCTGGACCCTTATATGCAGTATTCCTGCGCCTACTGGAAAGATGCCGATACCCTGGAATCTGCCCAACAGGCGAAGCTAAAAATGATTGCCGAAAAACTGCAGTTGAAGCCAGGCATGCGGGTGCTCGATATTGGCTGCGGCTGGGGCGGCTTATCCCAGTTTATGGCGTCACAATATGGCGTTAGCGTGGTGGGCGTGACCGTTTCGGCAGAACAGCAGAAAATGGCGCAGGCGCGTTGTGCGGGGCTGGATGTCACAATTTTGCTGCAGGATTATCGCGACCTGAACGACAAATTTGATCGCATTGTCTCCGTCGGCATGTTTGAGCATGTGGGGCCGAAGAACTACGCGACTTATTTTGAAGTGGTTGATCGTAATTTAAAACCCGATGGTCTCTTTTTGCTGCATAGCATCGGTTCCAAAAAGACCGACAATAACGTTGATCCGTGGATCAATAAATATATCTTCCCGAACGGCTGTTTACCGTCAGTTCGCCAGATTGCCAACGCCAGCGAGCCGCATTTTGTGATGGAAGACTGGCATAATTTTGGCGCGGATTACGATACAACGTTGATGGCCTGGCACGAGCGTTTCATAAGATCCTGGCCTGAAATCGCCGATAACTATACCGAACGCTTTAAACGGATGTTCAGCTATTACCTGAACGCCTGCGCCGGTGCGTTTCGTGCTCGCGACATCCAGCTGTGGCAGGTGGTATTTTCCCGCGGCGTTGAACACGGCCTACGCGTTCCCCGCTAATCGTTATCACCCCCGTGCCAACGGGGGTTTTACCTTCAGGCTTAGGCTCCCGCCTCACCCGTTACGTTACTGATGGCGCTTTCACGCGCCGCCAGTACGCGCTCAACGGTATCAACCACCGCCTGGGTTTGAGGATCGATTTCGATATTGACCCGCGCGCCTAACTTTTTCTTACCCAGCGTCGTACGTTCCAGCGTTTCCGGGATCAAATGCACACAGAAACGCGTCGGTGTCACCTCACCGACCGTCAGACTGATGCCATCAATTCCGATAAATCCTTTGTACAAGATGTATTTCATCAGCGACGGATCCTGAACTTTAAACCACACCTGGCGGTTGTTCTCCGAGGTCAGAATTTTCGACACTTCGGCGGTCGTCATAATATGGCCCGACATTAAATGTCCGCCAATTTCATCACTGAATTTTGCCGCACGCTCAACGTTGACCAAATCCCCAACCTTCAGGTCACCCAGATTGGTGATACGCAGCGTTTCTTTCATCAGATCAAAGCTTATCTGGTTACCGTTGATTTCGGTTACCGTCAGGCAGCACCCATTGTGGGCAACCGATGCGCCGGTCTCCAGCGCATCCAACATATATTCAGGTAACTCCACAACATGCGTACGAAAATTTGGTTTTTCATCAATGGACACCAATTTCGCGGTGCCCTGCACAATACCCGTAAACATACTTCTAACTCCTGAACTGAATTAAGACATCTCTGCACAGCACAATAGCAGGTGGAAATTCAGGTTGCCAGCAATGCGCCGCTACTGCCTGTTTTTTCACTGGAGAATTACGTATTCCTCGCTACAATAGACTGAAATTTCCCCTGCTTTTTCTCCTTGCTGCCATATAAGGCGGCTTTTTTAGTCTCTCAAATAACAACAATATAGTGGTGTACACGTACAAAAGTATGTAAGTGAAGCGCGTCAGTTATTAGCTCTGGCAATTCCGGTGATTCTTGCGCAAATCGCTCAAACCGCAATGGGATTCGTTGATACCGTCATGGCGGGCGGATACAGCGCCACGGACATGGCGGCCGTCGCCATTGGCACATCTATTTGGTTGCCGGCCATTTTGTTTGGTCACGGACTGCTGCTGGCCTTGACGCCAGTGATTGCGCAACTCAATGGTTCCGGGCGCCGCGATCGTATAGCCCATCAAATACGCCAGGGTTTCTGGCTGGCGGGCAGCGTCTCCATTCTGATTATGATCGTGCTCTGGAACGCGGGATACATTATTCGCTCCATGCATAACATCGACCCGGCGCTGGCAGATAAAGCCGTCGGCTACCTGCGCGCGTTGCTGTGGGGCGCGCCGGGGTATTTGTTCTTCCAGGTAGCCCGTAACCAGTGTGAAGGTCTGGCCAAAACCAAACCGGCGATGGTGATGGGATTTCTCGGCCTGCTGGTGAACATTCCTGTTAACTATGTTTTCATTTATGGGCATTTTGGCATGCCGGAGCTTGGCGGCGTGGGCTGCGGCGTGGCAACAGCGGCGGTTTACTGGGTGATGTTTATCGCCATGCTGTCATACGTTAAACGCGCACGCTCGATGCGTGATATCCGTAATGAGCGTGGTTTCCAGAAACCGGACACCGCCGTAATGAAGCGCCTGGTACAGCTGGGTTTACCTATCGCGCTGGCGTTATTTTTCGAAGTGACGCTGTTTGCTGTGGTGGCGCTACTGGTTTCCCCGCTGGGGATTGTCGACGTGGCCGGACACCAGATCGCGCTCAACTTCAGCTCGTTAATGTTCGTCCTGCCGATGTCTCTGGCTGCAGCCGTCACCATTCGAGTCGGTTATCGTCTGGGCCAGGGTTCCACGCTGGATGCGCAAACCGCAGCCAGAACAGGTCTGGGCGTCGGCGTCTGCATGGCGGTTGTGACGGCGATTTTCACCGTAACATTCCGTGAGCACATTGCCCTGCTCTACAACAATAACCCGGAAGTTGTCGCTCTGGCAGCGCAGCTCATGTTACTGGCCGCGGTGTATCAAATATCGGACTCTATCCAGGTTATTGGCAGCGGTATCCTACGTGGTTATAAAGATACGCGTTCCATTTTCTTTATTACCTTTACGGCATACTGGGTACTGGGTCTGCCGAGCGGCTATATTCTGGCGCTGACCGATCTGGTGGTTGACCGGATGGGACCGGCAGGATTCTGGATGGGCTTTATTATCGGCCTGACCTCTGCGGCCGTGTTGATGATGCTGCGGATGCGTTTTCTGCAGCGCCAGCCGTCAGCGGTTATTTTACAACGCGCTGCACGATAATCCCCAAATAGCCGCCATCTGGCGGCTTTTTTATATCCTCAAAACGGGCTGGCGTTTTGGGCCGTCATCCATTCCTGACTGACCGGATGCCTGAAATGCAGTTCACTGGCATGCAGCATCAGTCTCGACGTCCGTTCGGTGCCTGGCAGCAGACGCCCACCATATAAATCGCACCCCAAAATGGGATGCCCCAACTGCTGACAGTGGATCCGCAACTGGTGGGTACGCCCGGTTTCAGGTGTCAGCCGTACCCGCGTCAAAGCGAGTAACTCCCCATCTTGCTGGCGATGATGAAAACGCTCAATAACCTGATAGCGCGAGCGCGCGGGTTTACCGTTAATGGCGCAAATCGACATCCGTGGAAACAGCGCCGGGTCCTTGGCAATCGCTGCGTCTATAACGCCTTCATCGTTTTTCAGATGCCCGCACAACAACGCACTATACACCTTGCTTACCGCGCGCTGACTGAACTGCTGGCAAAGCGCGGCGTTGATAGCCTTGTTACGGGCAATCACCATCAGCCCTGACGTCCCAAAATCAAGCCGATGTACCAGCGTACAGCCGGGGTAAATCTGTACCAGCCGGTGATGTACCGAATCGAAATTCTGCGGGTTTTTCCCCGACAAGCTAAGCAGTCCGGTGGGTTTATTGATAAGCACCAGATGCTCGTCCTGATAGAGGATCGCTATCTCCTCATGACAAGGCGGGGCAATAAAGGTATCGAGGATCGTAGACATGAGCGGCCAGGATGAAGTGTGGAAACGGATGATAGCGAATTTTTACCACGCAGGCGAATCAGGGCGCTTAACCAATGACAATCATTGCATGATAGAGTGTGGGATATCCTGAGTGCGATGAGAGGGTTACACCGTGCAACAAATCGATTTCTACATGGTAGATGCCTTTACCACTACGACGTTTGGCGGTAATGCCGCAGCAGTATGCCCGCTCGATGACTGGTTGCCCGATGAAATATTATTAAAAATGTCGCAGCAGCATAACCAGTCGGAAACCGCTTTTTTTGTCGCCAATGAGAATGGCTTCGAGCTGCGTTGGTTTACCACGCAAGGCGAAATTAATCTGTGTGGGCATGCCACGCTTGCCGCCGCACATGTCATCTTTGAACATCTGGATTTCCCGGAAGCGACCATCCATTTTTCCACCCGTTTTGTGGGTCCACTGACGGTCACGCGCAGCGGTGATTGGCTGACGCTTGATTTTCCTGCCTGGCAAAGCGAACCTGCCGAACCGCCCGCCTTACTGCTGGAAACATTGGGTATCACCGAATATAAAGAAGTGCGCGTCGCGCGCGATTACATGGTCGTGATGGAGAATCAACAGCAGGTTGAGGCTGTGCGCACGAATATCCACGCCATGATTCCCCTCGGGAAAATGGTATGTATCACCGCGCCGGGTGACGGGGAATACGATTTCGTCAGCCGTTTCTTCTGCCCGGGTGAAGCGGTCGCGGAAGACCCGGTTACCGGTTCGACGCATAGCATGCTGATTCCTTACTGGGCTGCAAAACTGAATAAAACGCAGATGCTGGCGCGCCAGGTCTCTGAACGCGGCGGCGATTTACGCTGCCAGCTGACAGGAACGCGTGTTTATATTGGTGGACAAGCAGTAACTTATCTGACGGGTAAAGTGCTGTTACGCTAGCAGCCTTACCCGAATTAACCAATCCATGGAGGATTTATGGCAAACAAACTCGTGCAGATACACTTTGATTTTCCTGGTCCGTTTGGCGCTGAGATGTCACATCAGCTTGTTGAACTGGCAGAATCCATCAACCAGGAACCGGGTTTCATCTGGAAAATCTGGACCGAGAACGCAGCAAACCACGAAGCGGGTGGCATCTACCTGTTTCAGGATGAAGACAGCGCTCTGGCCTATATCAAAAAACACACGGCCCGCCTGAAGCACCTGGGTGTAGATGACGTGACGTGCAAAATCTTCGATATCAATGAACCGTTAAGTAAGATTAACCACGGCCATATCGGCTAATTTTTGGCTTTAACGCCCCGCCCCGGGGCGCTTCTTCACTCCCCTGCTTTACCCTCATCAAAAGCGTTCCCCCTCTTTCACTGCACCTGGATAGCTATATAACGTGGGTCACGTTTGCCATAGTTCACAAAATCATCACCTGTGAAAACTATCACTAGCCGAACGCGGTATGAAAGCGTATAAAATAATACAAACAGTATTATTTTATACAAAATGGATTATCAATAACTACAGGAGATTCACTTATGTCCGTGGACATTACATTGAACTCATCTGCAGGAGGTTTTCCGCCTGCAGGTCATTACTCACACAGTACAACGGCTGGCGGATTCGTCTTCATTTCTGGTCAGTTGCCGGTCACAAGTGATGGCGAAAAAAAAACGGATGCCTCTTTTGAAGAGCAGACGCGGCTGGTACTGCAGAATATTGATGCCTGCCTGGCTGGCGCTGGGATTTCTCGACAGCACCTGGTGTCAGTACGCGTCTATGTGACAGATATCAACCAATGGCCAACGTTTAACAAAATCTATGGGGAGTGGATCGGTGATTTCCGGCCCTCCCGCGCGGTAGCGGGCGTTGCAGAACTTCATTATGGTTTCGCGCTGGAAGTTGAAGCTATAGCCCTGGCCCCACAAGCATGACGTTTAACGACATACAGGTGAACAACAATGACTGAAATGACACTGCCTGATTATAACGATGTTGCCGCCGCGGCAGAGCGCATCGCCGACTATGCCAACAAAACGCCGGTGATGACCTCCCGAACGGTTAATGACGAATTTGGTGCTGAAGTTTTCTTCAAGTGCGAAAACTTCCAGAGAATGGGCGCGTTTAAATTTCGCGGAGCCATGAATGCGTTACGCCAGTTCACGCCAGAACAACGCGCTGCGGGCGTCGTCACCTTTTCGTCCGGCAACCATGCGCAGGCCATTGCCCTGTCGGCAAAATTGTTGGGGATCCCGGCGACGATTATCATGCCGCATGATGCCCCGGCGGCTAAAGTTGCAGCCACAAAAGGCTATGGTGGAAATGTGGTGATTTACGATCGCTATACTGAAGATCGTGAAAAAATCGGGCGGGAGCTGGCAGAGAAACAAGGATTGACGCTGATCCCGCCATACGACCATCCGCACGTGATTGCGGGCCAGGGTACCGCCACAAAAGAGCTGATTGAAGAAGTGGGTCAGCTAGACGTTCTTTTCGTGTGTCTGGGCGGTGGCGGCCTGCTTTCGGGCTCCTCACTGGCAGCCAGACATCTGTCACCTGACTGCATCATCTATGGTGTCGAGCCGGAGGCAGGAAACGATGGTCAACAATCGTTTCGCAGCGGAAAGATTGTTCATATCGATACGCCGAAAACCATTGCTGACGGTGCTCAGACCCAACATCTCGGGAATATTACGTTTCCGATTATCCAGCGAAATGTGCACGATATTCTGACTGTCTCAGACGATGAATTAGTCGCCTCGATGAAATTTATCGCTGAGCGAATGAAAATTGTCGTGGAGCCGACTGGCTGTCTGGGTTTTGCCGCCGCCAGAGCGCGCAAAGCTGAACTTCGCGGCAAAAAAATCGGCATTATCATCAGCGGTGGGAACGTGGATATCAGCCGCTACAGTGAATTCCTTGCCGGGTAATCAAGAAGGTATCTGCCATGCGGATACCTTATTACCGTCTGAACACTCGCGTCTGGAAAAGCGAACCCTGCTCACTGTAAACTGCCCGCAATCATGGCAACAGGCATCACCGCAGGAGACTGGCATGCCAAAAACCGATAACAACTCACTTCTCAGCCAAATTGACACTATCGCCAGGGGCTTGAGCGAGACCTTTTCTCCGTTTTGCGAAGTGGTGGTTCACGATCTCAAAAATCCTGAACATGCCATTTTATCCATCCATAATAACCTGTCCGGGCGAGAACCCGGTCAACCGGCAACAGAACTGGGTCTGGCGCGAATCGCATCGCCTGAATTTCCCAGCATTATTGCCAACTACAGCAACCAGTTTGCCGATGGCCGCCCGGTGAAAAGTACCTCCATCGGCATCAAGGATGATGAAGGCAAATACGTAGCAGCACTCTGTCTGAACGTGGATATGACGCTGTTTCGTGGCATGCAGAGTGCTCTTGCGCGTTTTACTGAAACCGCTGACTCTCCCATTAAGGAACATATCGATCCCGGCAGTAACGAAGTCATCCGCCAGCGTATCGATGACTTTGCCGCTAAATGCGCAACGACGGCCCGCGCCCTGAAACCTGAAGACCGTAAACGACTGATTCAACAATTACGCAAAGACGGTTTGCTGAACGTACGAAAATCTATGGACACTGTGGCGCAGCATCTGGGCGTCTCCAGAGCGACCGCGTATCTGTATGCCCGCCAGTCGGCTCAGGCTGGCGAATAAACCAGGTTATGCGGCGCTCAGCAAGGTTTATCCGCCTGGCTCATGCAGCAAGCCAGCGCGGCATATTCCCCCAATCTCGGTGTATCCAGCCATTGATAAGTTCATTAAGTTGCTGACGATCCCGTAGGTGATTTTGCATATTTTGAATTCCTGATAATTGACTATTTTTGAACGTCTGCTACGCCTGTGTAATCTAATCCCGGGAATAGGCAAAAGTTCGATTTATTCAACAAGGTTACCCGCCGATAAAACAACGATTCCCTGTCGCTGCACAAAAAATAAACCTTTATGATCGTGTGATTTTTTAACAACCACAGAGTGTGGTGTTTTTTGTACAGACACAACAAAAATCACCGTCCGTTAATAACAGACTTCGCCTGATTTAATAAATATTCATAACCATTAAGCATGGCAACACATTGATTTAAATGAATTAAAATACAAACAACTTCACATCATCAATAATAGACAGGCGGAATATATAAATAGCGTGATATCTAAATTATAATTCTTTTACATCCGGCTGATTGGTGAGGTTAGAATGCGGTTAATAGTCATGTTGGTAAGCGTTGTGCTCTCCACCCAGCTTTGGGCGGGTGAACTTTCCAGGCCCACCGGTAAAGTTCTTTTAACGTTATCCGGTAATATTGAAAATACAAATGAAGACGGGAAAGCGGTTTTTGATACCGCCAGCCTTGAGAAGCTGGGCATGGTAAGTTTTCAGACCACCTCCCCCTGGTATAATGGACGTACGACCTTTACGGGTATTCCACTACAAAAACTCATGGATTATGTTGGAGCGAGCGGCTCCGTTGTAAAGGTTACTGCGCTTAATGACTACACCACCGTTATCCCTCTCAGTGATTTCAAAAAATACAATGCCATCCTTGCTTTAAAAATCAACGGAAAATATATGCGCATCCGTGATAAGGGCCCATTATTCATTGTGTACCCCTATGACAGCATGCCGGAACTAAATAATCAGATTTATTATTCAAGGTCTGCATGGCAGGTCAGTAGTATGGATATTGAGTAAGCGTTCAGAGGAACATCATGAACAGAATACTGGCTGGCATCATCTTTTTTCTTTTTATATCGACCGGATATATCTCTTTCCTCGTGCATGAAAGGCAACAAGAGCTACAGAAACTGACTCACTACACCGATTCCTGGTCTGCCGCTCAGTTGGTATCACAATATTACCGATTTGAATCGTTGCTTGGTCTTTACACTATCGATGATACGATGAATCTTGATGATGTACGCATGCGTCTCGACATTATGCTCAGCCAGAGTGATTTGATAAAAGAAGGTGATTTGGGGCGCTACATAGAAAGCAACATTGCCCACCGTGAGCTAGCGGTAACACTTGAAAATACCCTTAGTTATCTGGATGATAATCTCGAGAAAATGAACCGTCCAGCACTCCAGGCGTATCTGAAAAAAATGCATACCCTGGATGCACAACTTGGGCGTCTTTCATCCGGCGCATTAAACAAAGATGTAAACTCGATTAATAACGCCAACCAAAAAATTCAAACGCTGTACTATATTTACTCAACGACATCTGTACTGCTAATAATACTGAGTGCGATTCTGGGCGTGCTCATTTTTTATCAAAACAGAAATATTCTGCGGGCGCACCTTCAGGTCAAGAGTCTTGCCGAAGAACTGCAGAAATCGAAGGAAAAGCTACAAATTCAGAATGCCAAACTGGAATATGACGTCTACCATGACTCGCTCACCGAGATGAATAACCGCCAGCTATTCTGGAGCGATTTAAATAAAACAATCGAAATGGCAGAGAAAAATAACGATGCTGTGACGGTGATGTTGTTTGATTTAGATCGATTCAAAGAGGTCAATGATACGTATGGTCATGATGCCGGTGATATGTTACTGCGCCAGATATCCGATCGTCTGATTTCGACAAGCCTTACGTCGGATACGCTGTATCGCTTAGGCGGGGATGAGTTTGCGTTTCTCTCAAGTGGCCTGACAGAAAGTCGGGCCGTTTCGCGAGCCCAGAAAATATGTGAGTTTATCAGCCAGCCCTACACTATTTACAACACAATTATCAACATAACCACCTGTGTTGGCATTGTTATCTCAGAAAATGAGCGCCGCTCCGACTATCTTTATAAATTTGCCGATCTGGCCCTTTATGAAGCCAAAAATGAAGGCTCTGGCAAAATAAAAGTCTTCCGGCAACGAATGTTAGAAAAATTGCAGGAAAGCAGAACGCTTGAGCATGATATGGCATTAGCAATAGTGAACAAAGAGTTCGTGGTGTATTACCAGCCTATTGTCGATTCTTTCAGTCAGAAAATATACAGCTATGAGGCGCTAATTCGTTGGGTCCATCCTCTCAAGGGCCTCCTGTCGCCGGATAGCTTTATTCCTGTTGCTGAAAAAACAGGGATGATTAATGAGATGGGGAAAGCGGTACTGGAAATTGCCTGCAGGGAAGCCGCGGGTTGGGCGGTTCCGGCTAAAATTTCAGTCAATGTCTCCCCTGTCCAGCTAAGCAGCAAGGCCTTTGCAGGAATCGTGTTAACCATTCTGAAAGAAACTGGACTTCCACCTGACCGCCTCGAACTGGAAGTGACTGAATCCTCTCTCTTTACCGAGAGTGCTACGCCGATAAATACGCTTAATAAGCTCCGGGCCATGGGGGTAAAAATCTCCATCGATGATTTTGGTACCGGATACTCTTCTCTTTCGCGCCTCAGCAGACTTGCCTTCGATAAAATCAAAATAGACAAGTCCTTTGTGCATTCGATATCTACGCAGGAAGACGCCCTGACTATCATCAAACTGATCACGGGCATGGCGAAATCTCTCAATATGAAGGCTGTTGCAGAAGGTGTTGAAACGCAGGAGCAACTGACAAGACTTCAGGCTCTGGGCTGCGATTTCGCGCAAGGATATCTGTTTGGCAAACCTCAGCCTTGTATCGATGAAGAAATCAGAAACGGTTAAATCGCGGCCGTCACATTTGCCCGTGGGTGCAGGGCCGCATTTTTATCATCGATTACACACCGTGAAAGTTATCCCTGCTTAAACGCATCAGAAAACAGCAGGGATAACCTTCGCGAACAACGGATATTTTTGCCCCTGATTTACTCGCTATCAGGCTAATTAATCATTAACCGTAGGGCTAAATCCTTCGGATAAGGATCAAAATAGTTCTGGGTAAGTAAATAGCTGTCTGGGTATTCAGCAAGGTAGTGCTTGAGCAGAGTCAGTGGCGCCAATATTGGCAGCAGTCCGCCGCTATAGTTGAGGATAACGTCACGCAACTCTCCGCGCTGGCGGATGTTCAACCGATCGCGGAAGTAGCCCTGAATATGCATCAGTACGTTGGTATGATTTTTCCGTGAGGCGGGCTTTTTGAGGATCGCCATTAGCTTTTCGCGATATACCACGAAAAAAGCGTCCAAATCATCCCACTGATGGAGCGAGGCGACAAAAGGGCCAATATCCCGGTAACCCGCCTGGTGATGAGCCAAAAGCTGGAGCTTATAGCGACTGTGGAAGTTGAGTAAACCGTGGCGAGTAAGACCAGAGGCTCGCAGCATATTAAGCTCATGTAACGCAAACACTCGCTCAACAAAATTCTCCCTCAGCACCGGATCGTGCAAGCGGCCATCTTCTTCGACCGGCAACCATGGGTATGTTTCCATTAAGGTGCCGGTAAACAGACCGGTTCCCTCTTTTCGCCCGCGATTTCCCTTTTCGTCATACAGCCTCACTCTCTCCATTCCGCAGCTCGGTGATTTAGCACAGACGATAAAACCCGACAGACCGCCAAGCCCATTGATATATGAAGCGGTGAAATCGGACATTTTATCGGTTACATCCTCACCAGGCGCATGGCTAAAACACATGCGGATATTCCCCTGGGCGGTTTGAACCAAACGCAACGCGGGGCGTGGTACAGGCAAACCGATGGACATCTCCGGACAGACAGGTTTAAAAGTCACCCACTGAGCCAGCTCGTCCATCACAAATCCCATCCGTTTATGCCCGCCGTCAAATCGCACGGCTGAGCCGGTTAAACATCCACTAATCCCGATGACAGGTTGAGTGTTCATAACGCCCCCTCTTTTTTTGACGCCCTTTTTCGGGAAGAAAAGTATGACTGTTTCACTAATAAATCATAGCGTACGTTATTTATCTGTCGCAGGCTCCCTACGAAAAACAGGTTAACCAATTTAAGTAAATATGCGCAGCGAAAGTTGGTAATTCCCCTGAACGGTTCTATAGTCGGGACTGCTTCTCATTACAGGGTTCACTAATGCGATTTAACGGACTGACTAAAGGTTTCTTCATTTTCATACTTGCCCTCGTGACCTGGGCGTTCTTCGATGTGTTGTCTCCCTATTTCTCTGCCATTTTGTGGGCCGCAATCTTAACCACCATCTTTAACCCGGTGAAAAACAGACTGCGCAGCGCGCTTGGCGAACGTAACGGGCTGGCGTCACTGCTCACCATCGGCATCATCTGTCTGATTGTTTTTATCCCACTGATGGTGATCTTCTCCTCGTTGGCTATTGAGCTGAACGTGGTGTATGCCAAATTACAACAAAACGACACTCAGTTCCCGGAAGTGGTCACCGCCATTATTTCGTATCTTCCTGACTGGGCCAGAGGATTCCTCGCAGAACATAATCTGGATAACGTCGCGCAGATCCAGAAAAAACTGTCCGACGTTGTACTGCAGGGTGGACAGTACCTCGCCGGCAGCGCGTTCCTGATTGGTAAAGGGACATTCGGCTTTGCTATTAGCTTTGGCATCATGCTGTATCTGCTGTTTTTCTTACTGAAGGACGGGCCGTACCTGGTGCGCCAGATTCTGGACTCATTACCGCTTTCTGATTTTGCCAAACAGCACCTGTTTGCCAAATTCGTCGGCGTGACGCGGGCAACGGTCAAGGGTACAGCGGTCGTGGCGTTGGTTCAGGGTATTCTTGGCGGCATCGCGTTTGCAATTGTCGACATCGACGGCAGCGTCCTGTGGGGCGCGCTGATGGCGTTTCTCTCCCTCGTGCCCGCGGTCGGCTCAGCGATCGTCTGGGTACCTGCGGCAATCTTCCTCTTCGCCACGCACCAGCTGTGGCAAGGGCTGTTTATCGTTGGCTTCTTCGTGATTATCGTCGGGCTGGTGGACAATATCCTGCGCCCGCTACTGGTGGGTAAAGACACCAAAATGCCGGATTATCTGATTCTGATTTCCACTCTCGGCGGAATGGAGATCTACGGCATTAACGGCTTTGTGATTGGCCCCCTGATTGCCGCACTGTTCATTACCTGCTGGAACCTGTTTTCCGGGCGCGATCATGAAGGTAACGTGGAAGGAATCGACGAAGCCTTTATGGAAGAAGGAAAAAATCCTCCAGATTTATGATGGCAGGACGATAACAGAAGGCGGTCCTGAGACCGCCTTTTTTATTTTCACGCAAAATCATACGTTTCCTATAATTTCAATCATGCTTATTCATTAATCGTCGCAGAAGGAACTAATCAGTGCGAATTGCCACAATCACCAACTGGGCCTACAGCGCGACGGTGTGTCTGACCATTGCCTCCGGCGTTGTCATGTTGATGGCCTCCAGCGCCGATAACACCGAACGCCAGGTGGTGGAGCAACGTTATCAATTCGATCAACTGACCGAAGAAGTCGAGCTCGATGCCTGGTCGCTGTCAGATCTGGCACGCGAATATGTTATTGCAAAAGACCCGGAAGCGCTTAACGCCTACCGCCAGAAAGAAGCGTCGCTGAAAGCCGTTGAACAGCGGCTGTCGAAACTAAAAGATATTGGGGCGACGGATGAAGAGCTGGCGCTATTGCATGAAGGGCTGCAGATTGTTGATGCCCTGCAGGATGAGCAAGCTGCGGCGCTTGCCAGCGTCGCGCGCGGAGAAGAGTCGCAGGCCATCGCCCTGCTGTATGGCAAATCCTATGAACAGGAACTGGAGCGAGCCCAGGACCGGATAGATCATTTCCGTCAGTTACTCGACAGCCGCGTACGCAACACCATTGAAGATGCCACTCAGACATCGCGCACGCTACGTACGGCTTCGGAAGTGATGGTCGGGCTGACGGCGCTGTTATTTTTGTTCGTTCTCGGTTTTATTTTAAAACGCCGCGTACTGCGTCCCGTGGTGCGTTTGAGCGATGTGGTTAACCGTCTGGCGTCGCAGGATTACGCCGTTGAGACACCCAGCTTTAATCAGATCGATGAAATCGGCGATATGGCACAGGCGATCCGCATTTTTCGCGAGAACGGTCTGGCACGTCAGCGACTGGAGAAAGAACGAGACGCCGACTGGGCAATCCGCGAGCTGCTCGCACGTATGACTCAACGTTTGCAAGGCTGCGAGAATTTTGCCGATGTCATTAATGTGGCAGAGCTGTTTGCGCCGAATGTTGCTCCCGGTATTGCCGGGCGGCTTTACATACTGGATCGAGAGCCCTGGCAAATGCGCTGCGTTGCGCAATGGCTTTCACCGCAGGGCAAAGCGGATGCTTTCCACCCGGACGAATGCTGGGCAGTGCGCCGCGGTCAGAGCCATCCACCGGTGCAAGGCGAACCCGATATCGCCTGCTACCATCTACCGGAATCATGCCAGCAGCATACCCTATGCGTGCCACTGATTGCCCAGGGTGAAGCCATCGGCCTGCTCTCATTCCAGAACCTCAGCAATGATTCCGCTCCCTCTCGCGCGTATCTGGAACTGATGGCGGAAGCACTCGGTCTGGCGTTAGCCAACCAGCGCCTGCGTGATGCGCTGCTGGAGAAAGCACTCTACGACCCGCTAACCGGCCTGCGCAACCGTCATCATCTGGAAGATACGCTGCGCACCCAGATGAGCCAGGCAGTGCGTAACAAAGAGCCAATCAGTTGCCTGATGATCGATATCGATCATTTCAAAAATATTAACGACCGCTTTGGCCATGAGGCGGGCGATAGCGTGATAAAAAGTATCGCCACCACTATTCAGCGCGTTGTCCATGACAGCGGCATGGCCTTCCGTTACGGCGGTGAAGAGTTTCTGGTGTTGCTGGCCAATACGGATGAGCAGGCCGCCAACCGCTTTGCGACAGATATTTATAATGGTGTACGCGAACTGTCGCTGCGCTTTGGACTTTCAGAGATTGGTCACGTTGATGTCTCTATCGGCGTTGCCAGCTATCCGCAGCACGCCCAGAGCGACAATCTTCTGCGCGCCGCAGACGTGGCGCTGTATCGCGCGAAAGAGTTAGGCCGTTCGCGCATCGTGAGCTTTGGCATGCTGGAAGCGAGCTAAGATACGCCAGTACGCCGCGCATTGCTTTACCTCTGAGCCAGGCGGTGATATGTTGACTGGATGAACACAAAACACAATATCACCGCGTTTAATCACAACCTGTGGTGGCTGCCTTCTTAAAGGCGGTCAGAATGTGTTTTCCCCATTTTAAATAACCGCCGAAAGGCGGTTATTTGCATTTAAAGACCCCTTTCGGTTTTTTGATTAAGGAGTCTTACATGAACAACAAAACTATCATCCTCACTGGCGATCGTCCCACTGGCCCGCTGCATCTCGGCCACTATGTTGGCTCTCTGCGCCAGCGCGCCACGCTGCAACATAATTATCAGCAGTTTATATTGGTTGCTGATCTGCAAGGGCTAACCGATAACGGCAGCACACCACAAAAGATCCGCAACAATATTCCCGAAGTGCTGGCTGATTACCTCGCCGCAGGAATCGACCCGTCACTCACCACCATTTGTCTGCAGTCGGCCCTGCCCGCCCTCGCTGAGCTGACCGCGCTTTATATGAACATTGTTACCGTGGCTCGCGTGGAGCGAAATCCTACGGTCAAAAACGAAATTGCGCAGAAAGGATTTGCCCGCTCGTTACCGGTTGGCTTTCTGGTTTATCCCATCAGCCAGGCGGCAGATATTACCGCCTTCAAAGCCGAGGTGGTTCCCGTCGGCGACGATCAGTTGCCCATGATCGAACAGACCAATGAGATCGTGCATAAGATGAATAGTCTGTTACCGACCTCTGTCTTGTCGCATTGTAAAGCGCTACTGAGTGAGACCAGCCGTCTTCCAGGGATCGACGGTAATGCCAAAATGTCAAAATCGCTCGGCAACACTCTACTCCTGTCCGCCAGCGAAGAGGCCATTCATCATGCGGTCAGCGCAATGTACACCGATCCCAATCATCTAAAAGTGTCCGATCCGGGGCAGATTGACGGCAATATGGTATTTACTTACCTCGATGCTTTTCATCCGGATAAAGCGAAAGTGGCGGAGATGAAAGCACATTATCAGCGCGGCGGGCTGGGTGACCGGACATGCAAAAACGAGCTGGAGATGTGCTTGCAGGAGCTTATCGCCCCGATGCGCGAGCGGCGGGCAACCTACATCCAGGATAAAGGTATGCTGATGGCGATGCTCAAAAAAGGAAGCGAAGAGGCGCACGAGGTCACACAGCAGACATTAAAAGAAGTAAAGCAAGGGCTGGGTTTGCCGGTGTTCTGAACTCGAAGCACTACAGGTTCGATAAATAAAGATAGCTCCCGACGAATGACAATCGCCGGGAGTGGCGCAGCTATGCGTTGACGCGTAAAGATAACCTCTGTCACAGAGGCTAATTAATTCGCTGTTTAATAATCCACGCAATACGATATGTCGTTTTTTATGCAGTGTTATTTCTACCCTGCACCTTCAATTATTTCAACTAATCATTATGAATTACCCATTACATGTACGGGTTCGAAATCCTCACCTTGCCTGAGATATGATTATTTGTTAAATTAACCGCATTAGCGTCAAATACATTGAGCATTACACAGACGCTATTTATACAATAATGAATGATGGAGTTAAAATGAAGTATGCGTTTGCATTAATGTTGAGTATTGTATTGTCAGGTTGTACCGCAAATGATTGGGTGGATGCTGCAAGTGGGATAATGCAGGCAAAAGACCAACACGATAAAGACGCAAGAAACAATCGCATCAAAGAAGCCAACAGGGCTGCAGGCTACTGATATCTAAATGATTAGCACATCCCTCTCCTTGTCTTTATAAACAGAAGAGGAATGGTATTCTAAACAAATTTACTGACTAAATAGCACAATTAAAATTGGTGTATAGCGCATACATATCCTTGCAGAGAATATAATAACCTAACGCTCAGTCCGCTCCGCGCCAAATACTGGCTTTGCAAGTCCTCTATCCCTATTCCTCATGTAAAAATGGCACTAATTGAAAGATGCCAATCCACCTCCTCATGTATATCTATATCCACACATAGTCATAAAGAAAAGGATGGATGAAGATGCTAAGAGGTAAAAGAGCTGTAATTACGGGTGGAGGTGGAGGATTTGGTCAGGCGCTGTGCGTGTGGCTGGCGCGAGAAGGCGTCGAGGTGGATTTTTGCGCGCGGCGTGCTGATGATATTCAAAAAACTTGCAGTATCATCGCGTCTGAAGGCGGGATTGCAAAAGGATATATCTGTGATTTAACCCAGCCTGAATCCCTTTCGCAGTTTTCTTCACAGTTGTTAACTTCAGACAAGCCCATCGACATTTTAATCCTTAATGCCGCCCAGTGGCTGTCAGGAACGTTAGACGATCAACCAGACGCAGAAATTATCAATACCGTCAGTTCAGGCCTGACAGGTGCGATTTTACTGACTCATGCATTGTTGCCTGGGTTAAGACGTTCAGAAAGCGCGGATGTCGTCTCAATAATATCTTCATGTGGGATTCCGAATTTTACGGATTCAATTGCGCATCCCGCTTTTTTTGCCAGCAAACACGGGCTGAGCGGATTCACAACTAAACTGTCACACCAGTTGTCCGAAGAAAATATACGTGTGACCGGGTTGTATCCACCGGATTTCGAACTTACAGGGTTAGATACGTTTGTTGATAGTCAATCCAGAATGGGGGAACGTTTATTAAATGGACGCTCAGTCTGGGAAACAATTCGTTTTGTGCTCGCTCAACCGCGTAGTTGCCATATAGGTAGTATCTACTTTCAAGGTCCGACTCGCGAGAAACTGATGTAGCCCCCTGAAACACCGGACAGTAGCTGTATCTCCAGATAAGAGATAGGCTTGAATATATGTCTAACACTAACGCCAATTTTGAGATGACCGGGATCCTGTTAGGGCAAGAAGTCCGTAAACGTAAAACTCCTCAGGAGAAGATCGCCATTATCCAGCAGACGATGGAGCCGGGTATGAATGTCTCCCATGTCGCCCGCCTGCATGGTATCCAGCCCAGCCTGCTGTTTAAGTGGAAGAAGCAATATCAGGAAGGCAGCCTCACCGCCGTTGCGGCTGGAGAGGAAGTCGTTCCTGCTTCTGAGCTTACTGCTGCTCTGAAGCAGGTCCGGGAGCTTCAGCGCCTTCTGGGCAAGAAGACGATGGAAGTTGAGATCCTGAAAGAAGCCGTGGAGTACGGTCAGTCGCGAAAATGGATAGCGCACGCGCCCTTGTTGCCAAAGGACGGGGAATAGCCATGGTCTGCCGGACCATGGGCGTGTCGCGTGCGCAACTGTCACTGCGGATTAACCGTTCTGCCGACTGGCAGGACAGGCGCTGTAACCGGCGTAATGAAGAAGCAGACGCAGAAATACTGTCGGCTATCCTCAACATTATCAGCGATATGCCGAGTTATGGTTATCGACGCGTGTGGGGCATCCTGCGCAAGCAACGTCGCACAGAGGGACAGCTACCTGTGAATGCCAAACGGCTTTACAGGATAATGCGTGAGCATAACCTGTTGTTGTTGCATCACAAACCAGAGCGACCGAAGCGTGAACATAAGGGCAAGATAGCGGTGGCAGAAAGCGATATGCGCTGGTGTTCAGATGGCTTCGAGTTCGGCTGCGACAACGGCGAAAAACTGCGGGTAACGTTCGCGCTGGACTGCTGCGACCGTGAGGCCATAGACTGGGCAGCAAGCACGGGAGGCTATGACAGTTCGACCGTGCAGGATGTGATGCTGAGGTCGGTGGAAAAGCGCTTCGGCGACAGGTTGCCCGACACAGCGGTGCAGTGGCTGACGGATAACGGTTCAGCGTATACCGCGTATGAAACGCGGAGGTTCGCGAGAGAGCTGAATCTGGAGCCCTGCACAACAGCGGTGAGCAGCCCGCAGAGTAATGGCATGGCCGAACGGTTCGTGAAAACGATGAAAGAAGACTATATCGCGTTCATGCCAAAACCGGATGTGAGAACAGCACTGCGAAACCTTGCAGTAGCGTTCACGCATTACAATGAAAACCACCCGCACAGCGCGCTGGGATATCACTCCCCGAGGGAATACCGGCGGCAGCGGACATCGTTAACTTAAGATACAAAAGCTGTTCGGAGATGGAGGGTCAAGATCA